>JAGRJR010000085.1 GCA_020442635.1 Lysobacterales bacterium | reverse complement strand
GCTTTATGTGTGACTGATTTGAGTCAATTTCATCTGGAAGCTGCCATCAACACCATGAATCAACAATTACCTGACTATGCGCAAATAAAAAAAGCAGTCAAAGTGCCTGCATTTACAGTGATCAATGGTCAACTGACTTCGTCTGGGAAAAACAAGCCCCAGGCTATTTTCGAACAACATAAAAACTTATTGGAGATGATATATGCCCCAAATAATGAAAAAAGAACTGCCCACGCCGTTTGAAATATTGTGTCAAGAAACTAGGCAAGAACAACAACAGCTGTTCAGTATTCCTGTGATACAACAAGCCATGCAAGGTCACATCAAATTGGATACGTATGTGGCATTTTTAACGCAAGCTTACCATCATGTTAAGCATACGGTGCCTTTGTTGATGCTAACCGGTAGCAAAATATCCCATCAGGATGAATGGTTAAGGACAGCCATGGCCGAATACATTGAAGAAGAAATCGGTCATGAAAAGTGGATTTTAAACGACATCCAAGCCTGTGGAGGTCATGCTGACCAAGTCAGTCAATCTGAACCTGCTTTTGCTACAGAAATGATGGTCAGTTATGCTTATGACTCTATCAATCGAATCAGTCCACTGACTTTTTTAGGCATGGTGCAAGTTTTGGAGGGAACCAGTGTAGCGCTGGCAACACAGGCCGCAAATACCATCAAACAATCTTTAGACTTGCCGAATAAAGCATTCAGTTATCTGTTTTCCCATGGCGACCTGGATCAGGATCATCAAAAATTCTTTGAGGATTTGATTAACAAATTGGATGAACTGCAATTGGCTGTAGTCATTCGTTCATGTAAACGCTTTTATCATTTATATGGTGAAATATTTAGGAGCTTACCAAAGTCATGAATATAAACTGGGAACAACAAACGGTCGTTTTAACTGGTGCCTATGGTGGATTGGGACGTGAATTGGCTCAACTGATTCATCAAAAAGGAGCCAAACTGATTTTGTTCGGTCGCAATGAACAGCGATTACTGGATTTGCAGCATCAATTAGGTGCCAATGTTGACGTTTTTGTGGGTGACGTATCTGATGCTGAAAATAATCAGTTGTTAATGCAAAGTCTCCAAAATGAAGCCAGTCCTCAGCGGATGCTGATCAACAATGCAGCCATCAGTCAAACCGGTTTTCTGCAAAATCAATCAGCCACCGAAATCAAACGTGTGTTGGATGTCAATCTGTTATCGCCTATCTTGCTGTCGCAACAACTGTTACCCTGGCTTAAGCATGCCAAGTCGGCACAAATCATTAATATAGGTTCAAGTTTTGGCGCCATTGGCTATCCTGGGTTCAGCAGTTATTGTGCCAGTAAATTTGGCTTGCGAGGTTTTACCCAGGCTTTAGGGCGTGAATTATCCGATACCGTTGTGCGGACACAATATCTGGCGCCAAGAGCCATGGCTACAGGTATTAATTCAGCAGCTGTGGATGATTTGAACCAACAACTAAAAAATACTGTGGATGAGCCGGCTCAAGTTGCACAACAAATATTAAAGGCCATAGAAAAAAATCAGTCTGAAAAATTCTTTGGCTGGCCAGAAAAATTATTTACCAAAATCAATGCTTTGTTACCCAATGTGGTTAGCAAAGCCATCCGTAAGGATCAATCTACCATTAAATCCTTTCTTAATAACGAGGTGAAATCATGAATAAAATTATCAATAAAATTTCTTTGTTGGCATTGGCAACAGTCTTGTCCAACCAATCTATGGCGGCGATGACCGAAGAAGTGAAGCAAATACAGAGTCAATGGGCTGTTGTAAACTACATGGCAGATGGTGATGCCAAGGAAAAAGCTTTTGAGCAATTGTCTCAAGCAGCCACGCAAGTTGCTATGCAAAAACAAAACCAACCTGAAGGTCTGATTTGGGAGGGTATTGTTTATTCCAGCTATGCAGGTGCCAAAGGAGGATTGGGTGCTTTAGGTTTAGCCAAGCATGCGAAAAAATCTTACGAAGCAGCCATTGCAATGGATGGAGATGTGCTGGATGGCAGTGCCTATACCAGCCTGGGCGTCCTTTATAGCAAAGTTCCAGGCTGGCCAATTGGCTTTGGTAGTGACAAAAAAGCCATGGAGTTCTTGCAAAAAGGTCTGGAAAAAAATCCTGATGGTATTGATGCCAACTATTTCTTTGCAGAATTTTTGTACGAAGAGGAGGAAGATTATCCTAAGGCCAAGGAATATCTGATGAAAGCCAAAGCTGCGGCTCCACGCGCTGATCGACCCAATGCTGATAAGGGCAGGCACATTGAAATTGCTAAACTGATGGTTGAAATCGAAGAAGAGCTGGCGGACTAAAACTATTTTCTAAACTGATTTCCAATCCTTTGGTAAGCAACAGTTTCTTCACGGGTTTAAATCAGTTTAGTGGTGTATTAAGTTGAGTAATTGCTATTGGGTATTGGGGTAGTTGACTTCAGTCAACCTATTGCATGAAACCAAGTGGTTGGTTAACTCCGGCTGTCCATATGTTTTATGATAAAAGCTTTCTAAAGACTAGAGTTATGGTCTGAGTATATATGGGTTATTGGGTGTTTTACTTTCAGGTATACTTGGGTGTGTACATGCCCGTGTCTTTTGCCTGATTGAAGATGGCACAAAATAACTCGGCTGTTTTCTCTGTGTCATACAAGGCTGAATGGGCTTGATCTGAAGCCCATTCAATACCAGCAGCCTTGATCGCTCTGGCCAAAACCGTTTGTCCATACGCCAATGCGGACAAAGTGGCTGTATCAAAACAACTAAAAGGGTGAAAAGGATTGCGCTTAATACCAGCACGTTCAGCTGCAGCATGCACAAATCCCAAATCAAAATGTGCATTGTGACCCACCAAAATCGCCCGGGTACAGTTATTGGCTTTAATGGCTTGTCGGATCGGCGTGAAAATTTTTCCTAAAGCCGCATTTTCACTGAGTGACATCCGCAAAGGATGATTCAAATCAATGCCAGTTACTTCTAAAGCCTTGGGATCAATATTGGCACCTTCAAATGGTGTCACATAAGCATTAATGGTTTCGCCAGATACCAAGGTACCATCTTCCTTCATTTCAATGATGACTGCTGCAATTTCCAATAGGGCATCGGTCTGATTGTTGAATCCGCCGGTCTCGACATCAACAACTACGGGTAAGAATCCTCTGAATCGTTCTTTGATTGTGGGCATGTTTTGTATGGTGGTTAAGGTAAAGGGTATTTTATGTGACTCTTTGACTCATATAAAGGATAGATTGTCGCAATTATTATGGTCTAACAAAAAAAAACAACATGAGCGAATGAAATAAATGATTCAAAATGTGAAGTAAAAATCAAAATAATCAAAAATATGAAAAAAAAATTACAAAAATGCTTGTAAAAATTAATTTCTGTTGCTATATTTGTCGTGTAAATTAAAAAGAGCAGTTATGAAAAAGCAATTAAACAAAGCGATCAAACAAATGTTGATACAAATTTTCAGACCTTTGGTTCGAATTTTGTTGCGTTTGAATGTGCCTTTCAATGAAGTGGCCGATGTGTTGCGTTGGACCTATGTTGATGTAGCTAATCAACATGGTGGGTTAAAAGGTAAAGCACCGACTAAATCCAGAATTTCTGTCATCACTGGACTTTCAAGAGTACAAGTTGATGCGCAAATGAAAAAGGATTTATTTGATGAACAAACCAATCAAAATGTCTGGCACCGGGCGGTCAGGGTTTTGACAGGCTGGGTTCAGGACAAAACTTACCTGGATGAAGCAGGTAAGCCCAAAGTTATCCCCATTGAGTCCACCAGCCACACTGATTTCAAATCTTTGGTTGATAAATATTCTGGTGGGTCTACCTATCGTTCAATTTTGGATGATTTGCTCGTGTCTGAGTCAGTGAAAGTCGAAAATGATTGTGTGGTTCTTGTCAAACCTTATTATTTGACTGAGCATGATACAGATGATTACCAAAAAATAGATTTTCTTGGTGTATCAACACAATATCTGCTTGAAACCATCGATCATAATATTGACCCCAATCGTGAAGGTGCACGTTTCCAAAGAATTGTTTTTCATGAGGCCTTACCCACAAACCTCTACAACATAGCAGAATCCTACGTAAGACAGAAAAGTCAGGCTTTAGCCAATGAAGTTGATGAGTACCTCGGACATTTGATTGAACATGCAGATGATCAGTCTAAAACTAAAACCATACCCTATGTTGGTTTAGGGCTTTATTTCTATAGTGGAAATAATGACGATGCCAACAAAAAAAGCAAAACCACAGGAGAAAATAAATGAAACCCTTAGTGAAAACCCTTTATTTAATCGCTTTGATCTTAGTTACTTCGGTAACTTTGGCGAAAGATGACAATACCCTGTTTGGCCAGGGCGGGACTGGTATCATCATAAATTCGTATCGAAATTTTGACATCAGTCAGACAACCATCGTCAAGGAAGATGGCCAACAAATTCCTGCCATCCGAGGTCAAGGTGGCACTGGATTCAAAGTCAGATTTACTGTTGGTTCTGATGTGAATTCTACCATGACTGGTGGAACACTTGAGGCCATTGAATACATTAATACCCACAAAGGTCCGGTAACCTCATTGGATCCTTTCAGAATCTTTAATGTAGATGCCTTACTGACTGGTGATACATTTTATGATGACGGTTTGACTTTTGATGATTTGGTAGTGGGCGAGGAGTTAAAAATCAGTGGCTATGTCGATACCAACTCCACTTTGATAGTCAGTCGTGTTGAACGCGATAATGACCCTTTAACAGAGTGGAAACTTTCGGGTTATGTGGCTAATTTAACTGCCACGCACTTTAATATCGCTGATCAACTGGTTGAAACAGGTACTGCTTTGATTGATAACTGTGTTGGTGGTTTACAAAATGGTGATTTTGTTGAAATCAAATCCCAACCCGATGCAGGTTTTACCTCCGGTTCAACGATGTCTTCTGTTACTAAAATTGAATGTGTTCCTCCTGGTGTAGTGGGTGATCCTGGTGCTACTTTACCCATTGCGCTTGAAGGCATCGTTGATTTTGAAGACATTGAGTTCAATAACATGTTCAGTATTGCTGAACAAGCTGTAACTGTTGATTTGAATACTGTTTATATCAATGGTGAAGTTGATGACATTGTAGTGGGTGCTAAAGTTGAGGTGGAAGGCTTCATCGATACCACAACCTCCGAAATCACTGCAATTAAAGTTAAATTCAAAGAGGTCAGATTCAAATTTGAAGAGCCGGTATTGCCAGGTGATGTGGTTGTAGGTGAATCAATTCAGTTATTTGGGAGAACCATTTTGAATACGCCTCAGTTAAGAGATGAAGATGGTATCATCGGCAGTGGCTTGGGGCTTGAAACCCAGGTAGAAGTTCGTGGCTATGCTGACAGTGAAGGTAATTTGTATGCCACACGGGTACGTGAAAGGGGTAATCCAGATGCCGCTGATGTCAATGCTGATGGTCAAATAACAGCAATAGCAGAACCATTCATTGAAGTTTATGGTGTCGTTGTTGATACTTCAGCCAGTGTATTCTTCGATATAAATAACAGTCCGATCTCATTATCTCAGTTTTTTGCTCAGATAGAGATTGGCACCGAAGTGGAAGTGGAAGATTCATCTGTCAATGAAATGACCAATGTTATCAGTGCTGTGATTGTACGTATCGATGAACCTGATGATCTTGATGCACCAAAAACTTTAGCCGGTTTTTCCCAAGGACTAGGTATTGGAACGGTGACTGGTTTAACTGATCTGATATTCAAAAATTCCTTTGATTAATAAATGAGATAAAAACCAACCCCAAAGCCGGTATCTCTAGATGCCGGTTTTTTTTTGGGGTAATATAAGATAAATCTAAATTAGATATTGCTAATATTAATAAAATTGCTTATCATTGCCGTAATGACATTTGATGAGGATGGAAAAGATGAATATTTCAAGAATGGTTAACATGTTTGCTGGTCTGTTTATACTGTTCAGCTTAACCATGGCGCATGTTTACGGTCAGGTTGACCTCACTCAGATGAGTTGGTTGTGGTTTACGGCATTTGTTGGATTTAACCTTTTTCAATTCAGTTTTACTGGATTTTGTCCATTAGCAAAAATACTAAAAGCAGCCGGTGTCAAAGAATAATTCTTACCCACAAATTCTTGACACAATTGAAAGCCTGCAGAGTTATATTCTGTGGGCTTTTTAGTAAGGTTTTAAAACACCAGCATGTATCATGATCGATTCTGTAAAAGACCAGAATGGGCTTTTCAGGCCTGACTAAGTAAAAGTCTCTGGGGTTATTTTTCAGCATAAATAACAGGGCGACCTAAACCGAACAATTCGTTTTTGTCTGGAATCACAATTGTAGTATAACTAAATCCAACACTTTGTAGCCTTTGTAGAATATCAAATCCATAGTTTCTGTAACAAAATACCTTACCTACGCCTTTTAATTTATCTGAATGGTACTCAGCTGGCAGAATTTGTTCTCTTTGTCCATTAATGAGGCGGGTTCGTTCGATTGTGGTGGAGTTAAGTGCAATAGGTACGGTGAAAATTAATTTGCCAGCAGGTTTTAGCACTCGGTAAATTTCTCTAAATCCCCGCGTATCATTTTCAACATGCTCAAAAACTTCAGAGGAAGTACAGACATCAAAAGTTTCATCCTTGTAGGTTAAGTTTTGCACATCCTGACAGATGACACCATTTACATATTCACCGAGTGGCACATCATCTATTAATTCGCTCAGTGTTACATGGTGATGGCTGGCAAGTAGATATTTAACAAAAGGGCCCGTTGAAGACAGTTCATAGACTTTAAGTGGATGATCACTTTGGGTACTTTTTTTGAATACTTGAGCCAATGACTGACTGACTGCGGATGCGCCGCATCGGGTACACCTGATGCCCATTTCATCATCACACAATTTGATTTGTAACGTCCAGTTACATAAATGGCAACGCTGTTTACTGAACCTCAACTGTTTAAAATTGATTTGCTTAAATATATTGATGATCCTTGCCATCATGTTAGGGAACGATTATCTGGCAATACAGTTAAAACAATCTATCAAAGCCATGTCATTTTCTTTGATATCTTCGATATATTGATCAATGATTTGTTCTAGCACTTCCAGCGGTACTGCGCCACTGCCTAAAAGAGTGTCATGGAAAGTACGGATATCAAAAAAAGACCCCAGTTCTTTCTCTGCTTTATGACGAAGTTCCCAAATTTTTATTTCGCCCAGTTTATAAGACAAAGCTTGAGCCGGCCAGGCAATATAGCGATCAATTTCAGTGCGTACATTGTGTTTAGACAAAGCGGTGTTTTCTTCCATGAGTTTAATGGCCTCATCACGACTCATGCCCATGGCATGCATGCCGGTATCCACCACCAAACGCATGGCGCGCCACATTTCATAGGTTAAACGGCCAAAATCGGCATAGGGATCCTGATAAAAACCAACCTCTTTGGCGAGTTTTTCACAATACAAGCCCCAACCTTCACCAAAAGCGGAGATGTAAGCGTTTTGTCTGAATTTGGGTAAATCACTGAGTTCTTTGGTCAAAGCCCCTTGTAAGTGATGACCAGGTACCGCCTCATGAAAAGTCAAGGCTTCCAAATTATATAAAGGGCGTTTTTCCAAAGCATAGGTGTTGACCCAATATTGACCAGGTCTGGTTGAATCTAAAGGTGCTGGGACATAGCGACCAGTGGTGTAATTGGATGCAATGCCTTCAGGAACCGGATTAACTGCATAAGGCTGCCGTGGTAATCGCGTAAATAGTTCGGGTAACTTTCCATCCATCCGCTTGGAAATATCACGAGCCTCTTTCAGCAAATCATCAGCGGTTTTGGCATAAAACTGCTGGTCGGTGCGAAGAAACGTCAGAAAATCAGCAAAACTGCCTTCAAAGGCTAAAGATTCAATGATGGCCTCCATCTCTCTGCGGATGCGTTTAACTTCCGACAAACCAATTTGGTGTATTTCTTCAGCAGTCAAATTTAAAGTGGTGTACTCAAGAATTTGTTGTTGATAGTATGATTTGCCATCAGGAAAGCTGTAGGCGCCAATGGTGTCACGCGCACCTGGCAGGTATTCATTGACCATAAAATCTTTGAATTGGCGGTAACTTGGATTGATGCTTTCAGTGATGATGGCTTTGGCCTGTTTTTGAAACTCAGCAAACAAGGCTTCATTGATGTGTTTGGGCTTTTGTAAAAAAGGTTGGTAGAAGTTAGATTGTTCAGGGTTGTCCTTGATGTAAGTTTCAATAAAGTCTGGGTAGTGCTGAATGATGACTTTGGGTTGGGTGAAGCCACGTTTCAATCCTGCTTTCATGTTGTCCATATGTTGATTCATCACTTTGGCTACTTGTTTCATTTTGCTCAAGTGATTTTCAAAATCTTCTTTGGTTTTGAAAGCGCTGTAGCGGTGCATGGTTGCTAAATCAACATGAAATGAACTTTCTGCCGTGATGGGCATTTCATATTCTTTGAAATGATTGTCCGTAATGGTTTGTTGCAAGAAAGCCTGCTGCATTTGCAGGGAGATTTGGTCTTGAAAGTTGAGCTTACTTGGTTTCAGCTTGTTGAGTTCATCCAACAATGGTTGTAACTTGGCGGTTTGTTTTTGGTAAAACTCAGCTGAATAATCATCCAGCAAACCCGCTTTAGATTTATCTCCTAAATAACTGGCCAATTGTGGACTGAGCTCTGTTTGGGCCTGAGTCACCTGGTCTAGAATTTTATGTAGCTTTTTACTGGTTCGATTGGCTTGCGCAAATGAACAATACAAACTACTAAGAAGCAACAACAAGGCTATTTTTTTCATCATAATTTCCTTTAGTGTAGGACGCGCACTCGAATAGTGCCTTCGATGTCATGCAACTGTTTTACAATTCCTTCAGATGAATCACAATTCACATCCATAATCACATAGCCTACTTCGCCAGAGGTTTGCAAATACATGGCCGCGATGTTTATTTTTTGACTGGAAAAGGCGTGGTTAATCTGTTCTAACATGCCTGGTTTATTCTCATGAATGTGCATGACTCGGGTCAAATCCTCATGCAAAGCCGGTAATGACACTTCCGGGAAATTAACCGCAGAAGAAGTTGAGCCATTGTTGGAATATTTAATCAGTTTATCAGCCACTTCATTGGCAATATTGACTTGTGCCTCTTGGGTGCTGCCGCCAATATGCGGGGTCAGAATCACATTGTCAAACTCTATCAATGGTGACTCAAAAGGATCATTGTTACTGGCCGGTTCGGTAGGAAACACATCAATGGCCGCACCATTCAAATGGCCAGACTTCAGGTGATTAACCAAATCATCAATTACCACAATATGGCCACGCGCCGCATTAACCAGATAAGCCCCTTGAGGTAACAGTGCCAACTCTTTGGCAGTGATCATTTGTCGGGTCAATTCGGTATCCGGAACATGAAGCGATAAAACATCGACTTGTGGTAACAACTCATGCAATGAACTCACTGCTTCACTGTTGCCCAGCGGCAGCTTATTTTCGATGTCATAGTATTTGACCTTCATACCCATGGCTTCGGCCAGAATACATAGTTGTGAACCAATGTGACCGAAACCAACGATCCCCAGGGTTTTACCACGGGTTTCGTTTGAATTTAATGCTGATTTAAACCATTGTCCACGATGGGCCTTGGCATTTTTTTCTGGAATACCCCGTAACAACAGTATGATTTCTGCCATCACCAACTCAGCCACACTGCGAGTATTGGAAAAAGGTGCATTGAATACTGGAATGCCTTGGGCTTTACAGTGATCCAAGTCCACCTGATTGGTGCCAATACAAAAAGTACCGACTGCCATCAGCTTTTCACAAGCTGCCAGATTTTGTCCTTTTAGCTGTGTGCGTGATCGTATGCCTAATATATGGGTGTCGCTGAGAATTTCTCGTAATTCATCATCTGCTGGCGTACTTGGGTAAACGTGAATGTTGTTGTAGCCATCCTGACGGAACAATTTTTCAGCATCAGGATGCACACCTTCCAGTAAAACTACCTTGATTTTTTCTTTACTTAGGGACAGTTTGGTCATATTCTTTGCGGTTTTTAAGCGTAAATAGATTGAAAAATCAGGATTTTAACAGATATGCAAGCAGATGAATTGTCTTCTTTGGTAAAAAACGAATTGAGTGAAATTGCCTGTTCTACGCAGCCAAGTGACTTGAAAGAGTTTGGTCAGGATTGGACCCGTTTTCATAAACCCCAACCATCTGTCATCTTTTATCCCAATAACATCAAAGAAGTACAAAAAATCATTCAAGTAGCCAACTTGCACGGTCAGGTGGTGGTGCCATCGGGTGGCAGAACTGGTTACAGTGCCGGTGCTGTAGCCACTGATGGTGAGTGGGTGGTTTCTATGGTGCGCTTCAATCAAATCACAGATTTCAACCCGGTTGACCAAACCGTCAAAGTGGGTGCCGGGGTTATCACCGAACAATTACAAAATTTTGCACAAGAGCAAGGTTTGTTTTATCCGGTTGACTTTGCTTCATCAGGTTCCAGTCACATTGCTGGAAACATCGCTACCAATGCCGGTGGCATTCGGGTGTTGCGTTATGGACTCACACGTGATTATGTGTTGGGTTTAACCGTAGTAACTGGCTCTGGTGAAATTTTAAAGCTTAATAATGGCTTGGTGAAAAATGCCAGTGGTCTTGATTTCAGACATTTATTTATTGGTTCAGAAGGCATATTGGGCATTGTGGTCGAGGCAGAAATTAAATTGATTTCACCGCCGCCCAATCAATCAGTGATGCTATTGGCTTTGTCATCTTTGGATGCGGTGATGTCGGTTTTTGCTTTGGCCAGAAAGTCACTACAGCTGTCATCTTTTGAATTCTTTTCTGACCGTTCATTGAATCGGGTCATGACGCACCGTGGTTTTGAAAACCCATTTGAGGACATGCACCCTTTTTATGTGTTGTTGGAATTTGATGAAGATGAGGATTTGGCCATGCAAGTGTTTGAATCCGGCATGGAAGCTGAGTGGGTTACCGATGGGATTATTGCTCAAAGCCTCGATCAAGCCCAACAACTGTGGCAATATCGCGAAGGAATCTCTGAGTCCATAGCACATTTTACTCCCTATAAAAATGACATTTCGGTCAAAATATCCAAAGTACCTGCGTTTATGCAACAGCTGGAAGACTTGCTGGCAGCCGAATATCCTGACTTTGAAACCATTTGGTTTGGCCACATTGGTGATGGTAATTTACACCTCAATATCCTTAAACCTGAAAACATGAGCACCGCTGACTTCAAGGCTCAATGCGAAACGGTTAATCAACATGTTTATGGCTTGATTCAAGAATTCGAAGGCAGCATATCCGCTGAACACGGTGTCGGTTTGATCAAAAAGCCTTTTCTGCCTTTTTCAAAATCAAATCAGGAAATCAAATTAATGCAGGCCGTCAAGCAGGTTTTTGATCCTAATGGGGTTATGAATCGCGGGAAAGTAGTGGACTAAAGTAGAGTACGGGCATTTGGGTTGATATTAATCAATTTTTTGTGAATAAACATAAAAACTGATTGACAAATAATGTCTGTCACATTATGTTCGTGATGTGGTAATGGACAAGGTTTCAAACGGACTTGAGTTATTTTCTAAATATTCATATCTTAGGTTCCAGGCCTGTCATTGATTTCAAAACTGATGAATAAATTTCGTTGATTCTTGCAGTGCTTTTGCTGTGAAGTTGGTGAGCCGATGCTGGCCGCTTTTGAGTCGAGGTTATTCATTAAAAAAGCATAATGGAGCTGATATGAATCGCAAAAATCTCGCACTACTTTTCTTGTATCTCACATTTTTTTCTGGATTTATTCAGGCTGCAGAGTCGATCAATTTGGGTGCATTGGCTGACTATAATGCCATCATTTTTGGCGATTTTAGCGCCTCATCAAGTGATGTTGAGGGTCAGTTGGCTGCCCAAGGAAACATTAACCTTGATGCTTACTCAGTGGGTGATAAGCTGGATTCGAGTCAATTACATGATACTTTGATCAGTGGTGGGGATATCACATTTTCCAGTGGTCGGGTGTTTTATGGGCATATAAAAGCCGCGGGCTCAGTCAGTGGTATTGGCGAGCCAGTCAGCAATGGCATGGAACCAGGATCAGTGATTGAAGGTAATGCGACATTACCCGTTGATTTTGATGAAGCCTATGATTACCTCAGTTCTTTGAGCGAGTCTCTTTCGCAGCTCACCGCCAACACAACCTTTGAGTCACAATGGGGTGGACTGTATTTGCATGGTGATTGTAGTAGCGACATTCAAGTATTTGACCTTGATGGTTCAACTGTATTATCTGCACACACATTTCAGGTCGATTGTATTCCAAATAATGCTTATGTGATTTTTAACATAGCTGGTCAAAACCCAGGTTTAACCAACATGAGTATGGATAGCATGTCCAGTCACCGTAAACGTGTTATCTACAATTTTTATGAAGCCCAGACACTGACGTTATCAGGGATTGGTGTTGAAGGTTCAGTTTTGGCAGTAGATGCCGAGATCAATAACCCACAGGGAGTTATCAAGGGACAGCTGATTGCCAAATCCTGGAATGGCATCATGCAGATTAATAATGATTTGTTTGAAGGCATGGAAATCGTTGGTAATCAAGCACCACAAGCAACTGACCAAGTATTCTCGCTAACAACTGATGAAGATTTTTCATTTTCTTTGCTAGCTACTGATCCCAATAATGATGTACTGACTTACCAGTTGAACACTGAAGGTCTCTATGGAACAATCAGTGGAACTCCCCCTGAATTAACCTTTACACCCTTAACTGGTTTCACTGGTGTGGATCAGTTCAGTTTTAAGGTCAATGATGGACAGCTGCATTCGGATGAAGCGATCATTACGCTTGAAGTCGGTGAATACCGAAACTGTGATTTATACCCTTATACGGTTGAAGCCTCTCACATGACAGCACTCTCTGCCGGAGAACTTGTTTCAAACTATGAAACTGCTGTTTCGCATGGAAACTATTCCTTACTCACCTGGAATGGAAGCAATGACACTAACACACTGGCACAAAGTTTCATTCAGCCTGGTAATGCTGAAAACTACATCAACCCGGATAATGACGGGGATAACATCATCGATATGGGTGATTGGGTGCAAGGAGCTCCTGGAAAGAATAATGCCAGCCATGTCAGAGGGGCTCTGGATGCGCTGCTCGGTGAAGTGATTACGGTTCCTTTATGGGCCCAGACGCGTGAATCAGGCAGTCATCTGGATTACCTGATCAGTGGTTTT
>JAGRJR010000084.1 GCA_020442635.1 Lysobacterales bacterium | reverse complement strand
CTTTGTTGGTGGAGCTAAGCGGGATCGAACCGCTGACCTCAACACTGCCAGTGTTGCGCTCTCCCAGCTGAGCTATAGCCCCACAAAGAGGATGCGTATTATCAACATTTACAGCTACAGAGTCAAATATTTTTGGCAAGAAATTTGGATTATCCTTAACCACGATAAATACATCCGGAAGTACAGGTCTCACAAACTTCAATTTGCGATAAGTTAGGAAGCCTGGATTTTAATTGATTCCAAATCCAAATAGCCAAATTTTCACTGGTAGGATTAGATAAACCATCAATGTGATTAAGACAGGCATGATCAAGCTCATCGTAAAGCGGTTGAAAAGCTGTCTTGATGTCAGAAAAATCAACAATCCACCCCATTTTTTGGTCTGGCTCACCAGAAACGCTGATAATGACCTTAAACGAATGACCGTGCAAATTACCACATTTATGCCCTTCTGGAACATTAGGGAGCCAGTGAGCTGACTCCAAATAAAATTCTTTATAAATTTCCATTTATTTCTTTTTTACGTACAGAACCATTTTATGATCAATTAATTCAAAACCATGCTCATGCGCTATTTTTTCTTGCAACTTTTCGATGTCGGCATCATAGAACTCTAATACCTTACCAGTATTTACATCCACCATATGATCGTGATGCTCACCAGTATCAAGCTCATAAACTGCTTGAGTCTCCTCAAATTGATGTTTGCACACCAACCCAGCTGTATGAAACTGATTAAGCACTCTGTAAATGGTTGCCAAACCAATGTCATGATTTGCCGCCTTCATTTCATCATATAATTCCTCAGCAGCATAGTGTCTGCCTTTATTTTCACTCAGAAATTCCAGAATTTGGAGTCTTGGTAAGGTAACCTTCAAGCCGGCATCTTTTATGTCTTTTTTACTCATGGATAAGATTTAACTGATATTTAATTGATTTTATTGTATCATTCTCGATTGAATTTTTAACGCCTTATTAAAATGAAAATTATTGTTATTGCTTTGTTATTATCAATTTTCAGCTTAACCGCTTGCTATAAAACAGCTGTTCAACAAGGAAACATCCTAAAGCAAGAGGATATAGATGAAATAAAACCTGGTATGACAAAACAGCAAGTAGCTATTGTGCTTGGCACTCCAACCATTGCTGACCCTTTTAACCAGGATCGTTGGGATTACATCAACACTCAAAAATCAAAAGGCGAATTCAAAAAACTGAAAAAATTCACACTGTATTTCGAAGACAATTTATTAGTTAAGACCGAAGGAAATTATTACCCCAAGGACGAAGAAATCACCACTGAGGTCGATTAGTCTTTTATTTTCGCTTGCTCTGCTCTTTGCCTTCTGACCACCTTTGGATCAGCGATTAATGAACGATACACCTCAACCCTGTCACCATTCTGGACCTGGTAATCTAAAGATTTAATTTGACTAAAGACACCCACTTTATTTTGCTGCAAATTAATTTCAGGATGTTCTGTCAAAATTCCAGATAATTCAATACACTGTTCGATGGTGGTTCCTGAACCAACCTCTATCACAATGAGCTTTTGCTGTTCCAAGGTGGCAAATATAACTTCAACAGTACAACTGCTATTATCTATCATACATCACCCCCGCCCTATTGACAAAATCATTGACCAAACTGGCAGCTAACTGATCAAAGCCACGAGTAAACATCTTCCCCAATATTTGAGACTTTATTTCATACTGTAGTTGCAGCTCTACTTTTGAACCAAATGCCGGGAATTGATGAAACTGCCATTGCCCTGACAGTTTTTTGAATGGCCCAGTCTCAAGAACCATGATTAAATTAATATCATCGCCCGCTTTTTCAATGGTGTTTCGTGTGGCAAACTCTACTTCCACACCACTGATTTTCATTAACATGCCAGCTACGTACCCGTTCTCAAATGTCTCTTTGATAAAGCCTTTTTTACACCATCTCAGAAAATCAGGGTAAGATTCAACCTGGTTAACCAAATCAAGCATTTGTTTACTGACATAAGGTACTATCGCAGATTTAATTATTTCTGCCATTTAATCCCTTGAATTGATACAATTTTCACACATATAAAAAAACATTCCCTACACACTGAACCATCGTTATGGCCAAAACAAAGAAAAAGGATAATACCATTATCATCAATAAAAAAGCATCCCACGAATACCATTTTATTGAAGAATTTGAGGCAGGCCTTGAATTACAAGGGTGGGAAATCAAATCATTACGTGCTGGTAAAGTTAATTTAACTGAAAGTTATGTCTATATCAAAGATGGTGAAGTTTTTCTTACCAATTGCCACATCACGCCATTAAACACCGCATCTACTCATATAATTGCAGAGCCAAACCGAATAAAAAAACTGCTGTTGCACAAGCACGAAATCACTCACTTGATTGGTGCTGTAGAAAGAAAAGGCCTTACTCTAGTGGCCAGAAGTTTGTATTGGGTGAAAGGCTGGGTAAAAATAAAAGTTATCCTCGCCCAAGGTAAAAAACTGCACGATAAACGTGCAGCCATTAAAGAAAGGGATTGGAACCGCCAAAAACAAAGGTTATTAAAGGGCGGTTAAATACTCAAAAAAACAAAAGAGTTAAAGTTAATCATTCCAACATTCTGAATTAGCTGGACCCTTTTGACCCAAGTTATTGAATGTAATCGCTGGGCAAGCTGTATCTTCAACCTGCCCATTTATTGCAGTAGCTGTAAGTGTCCAACCCCCACCTGCTGCTGCAACAGTAATCTGATAATCTTCCGTGATAAAAAACGTAGGGCTTATTCCTAAGGCAGCCAAATTAGCTGGATAGGCATTATTATTAGTATAAAACTTCTCATACATATTCGCTATTTCTAACAAACGACTATGAGCATCAGTTCTCTTACTTTCAATTACATACTGTCTATAATTAGGTAACGCATAAGCCATAAGCAAAGCTATTATTGCTATGACAACCAATAATTCTATTAATGTAAACCCCATGTTCCTTGATAGTTTCATTCAATCACCATTGATTTACTGTCTGTAATAAAAATAATATCTTTAAAATCATTAACAGAAGGCTCTTTGTTGAGTTTCTTATAAATAACCTTTTCAAAATGGTATTTTTGGCCAACCTTCAACTCGCTTATCCTTAACGGTTTAGGCTCTGCTTCATCAACATATAACATGCTTTGTTTTTCATCAATTTTATATTTATACTTGATTCCACCAAACACAACAACCTGTTCATTAGCTACAATTGAATCCAAAATTGCTGAGTCTATGGCTGATATAGCTACTTCGGCTTCAGCATTCACAGAAGTAAACAGTGAGGAACTAAACATCACTATAAGTAATTTTACACTAAATCTTTTCATTCTAGTCACCATTAATCTGTTAATAAGTTTGTCCAGTTTCTTCTGCGCCAAGTAAACTGCTGTACCGAAAAGTTCTGTACACCATCAAGACCTTCAGAAGAGATTGTTCTTAAACCAGAGCGTTCTGTAAGTATAGGAGCGCCAATGAGAAAATCATCTACAAATACTGCAACACCACTTTCAACTTCAATATCTGTTTCGTGCAAGAAAATTTTACCCACATCTGGAACTGCACCGGAATATGGATTCAAAGCCATCAACCAACTTCTCCCTCCTCTCTCACATGGGTCTATACCAGCAGTTATGTTAGAAGTAACTAATAAAGCTTCAGTCCCAATCACTTTCAGTGGATTAAAGACCCTCTCACCTTGCTCAGGCAATTTAATTTTCCAACCATTAGCCACTGAATGATTTACAGTATGTGATGTAACATTTCTTAAGTTTCCATCTGCAGTTAAGATAAATTCTTGTTCTACAAAATTATCAGTTTCAATATTTAAATTGATTTCAGTTGAATTTAACCCATCAACGACACCAACAATATATTGAGAGGCAGGTAAACTCAAGGAGCGATCTGAGGGTTCTAGATATTTCCCTGTGGCATACATGACAATTACGTCATTTTCAGCAGATTGAATTGCATCAGGAACAGCAACAATTTGTGGTCGAACTGTTATAGGTCGTTCTTTTACTCCATTGGCTTTAACCAATCTGGTTGAAGTCCAGTTCGCAGGTAAAGGATCAGTAAAGTCAAATCGCCATAAGTTGCCATACAAATCACCACCATATGCAAAATCAGCACCGTAGTCAACCCGAGGGTTAAGTTCTCCAGGTGGTGTTTTGAACTCAGAATCAACAGCTGCCACTGTAGCCAAACCATTCGGTGTATCAACCGTACCAACCCCCGTATCTATTTTTGTTAACAATTGGCCATCACTGAGCCTGACAACAAATAAAACAGCATGCCCGGAAGTACTGATTCTATTTCTAGGGTCAGAAGGATCCGAGTAATCTTTTTCGGAATTGTTATAACCATTAGGGATCAAAGCCACCCAATCTCCTGTACTACTGATTCGAACAACTGTTGCTTGACCATAACTGAACCCCATATCTGCATCATTTTCATCTGAAAACTCCCACAATACTTTTGGTTCTGTGCTATTACCATCAGTTACATCCAACGCAAAAAAAGATTGACCTCCATATCTCATACCAGAAACAAGCACACTGGCCCACGAACCATTAATAAATGCATCGCGAACGACAGGAGTATTATCTACATATGACCAATGACTGGCATTAGGCATAGGCAAGCGGTGAATATTGTTAAATGCCTTGTAAGGCATATATGCCCAACGCTCTTTACCTTCTTCATTGTTTTCAGCATTAAAAGCATGTATCATCCCACCATTCGAACCAACATAAATCGTGTTATTCCGATTTTTATGTTCAATTTGAAAGTCCAAATAACCATTATCATTTACAGCTGCAGCATGCTCAGGAGTATTAGCCCCCCATTCAGAATCCTCATAAGCAGAACTTGGACCTCTTACAATATAAGGACTACCATGTACTATATCGGCTAAAACGCTGGCGCGATCTTTTAAAACACCAGAGTTGGCCTGCTCCAGGCTCTGATCACCAGCTACATAATCAATAATATCCTCTACAGTAATATTAAAATTACTTAAGAATGTCTCACCATTGGTTTGAAGGATATTTTTCATTTGAGTACTCAAACTGTCATCAAAAGCCTCTTTGGTATTTGTTATTGGGTTATAAACATATATATTACGAATCGATTGTTTGGCTACAGTTGTCTCGGTTGCCTCACAATAACCTCCCGTTAAGATACAAGATGCATCCCAAATAGGAGCACCAAAGCTACCATTTTCATTGACTTCCCTGGCGAGCAAGTGACCAGACCAGGTTGAAGAATCAAATGCTGGAGAATAACCACGGGTACTGTCCGTAATTACACCAGATGAAATGGTAGAAGAACTACCTCTGGATACCCGCTCCAGAATGCTATTAACTACTGTATTTAGCGCATCAACCAATTCATTCGGGTCATTGGCACTAAAAAAATCACCACGACTATTGATGGATGAATGCCAAACATCATCAATCCTTACATTTTCATCAGAAGCATTTGGCCAATTACATGAATTGGTTCTAAGGCCTCTATAAACAGCCTCTTTAGCATCGGCCAGTGCAGGCACTTCTGGACAGTTGTCACCACCATAACTCTCACCTTGATAGGCCCTAACCCTCGTAGACTCGAGTCCCATACCTACATTGTAAGTGACCAAATGCTGCCAATAAGCAGGATCGTTTTTGGGATTCCATACGAAGTCGGGACTATCCCATTCATCTTCGAATCCGGTGAAGTCAATTAATGTACCATCACTTTTCAAACGGTCTTTTTTAAACCTTCTGACATTATTATTTAAATTGGGATTAAGATCTCTAGCCCATGAATCGAAAGCGATGTCAGAAAGCGTGGTTCTGTCCTCTGATTTTGCATAAATCACTTGCTCACCTGTTCCTGTGTAACTTCCGTATAAATTATCAGTATCTCCAGGTAAATTATTAGGTGTTTCGTCCTTAATAACCGTGGTTGAAAAACCACCGTTCCAGCCACCATCAGATATCGCGATGTGGAAGTTTTGTTGGCAAGATAGGTTGGCATTAAAATCATCATTCCAATAACTTGAGTCGTTCTCGAATAATTTACCAGCTCTGACAAATGAGTTTCTTAAAGGAGTGCCACCATCGGTAGGGGAAGCAAATAACCAATTAAAGAAACCATCTCGGTGAGACCCATCAAACTTGTTTAAAGTACTGAAATAATTTCTGCGATTCAATTCTTGCCATGAAATTTTAAAATTAGGACCAAAACCCGAAAAGGCACGGCTGATGGCAGCCCTTGATAGTTTCGCTCTGGAGTTATAGTAACTGTACCAGTTGGCAAAGTTTTTTAAATCATCGCCATACAAATAAACGGTGTCCCACCCATTATCTGATGCATTTCTTACACTGTAATAGGCACGGCTTCCCCTAGTAGACCAATTAGGATGATAGTTTGTGTAACTGTTCCCTGTATCCATGCTTTGAACCTGAGTACTGGCGAAACGTATGGTTACATCAGGATCATTGGGATCCGACTTATAAACATATCGACTGATAGCAATGTACTTACTGGTTAAGTCAACTGTGTCATTTGCATCCATATTGTTATATTCATGATAACCATCAACCCAGGCACTTGTGGGATTTGAATTTGGCATTTGGGTGCCATCAGCTTTTAAAGGAGGTGAATAAGTAATATTGGGGTTATAATAAATTTTATTTCTGATGGGATCTGTAAAGTCAGTTCCACTGGAGCCAGAAGAACCCATATAAGACCAATACATACTACCAGAATCATCGAGTGTTACAGCAATAGCTGGTGGTACCGATTGACTTAAAAACAAAGGATCGTGCGATAAATTCAATAAGGCACCTTTTCCTGGGTTACTGTAACCTGCGAACATGACTATTGAGGTTACTACAATTACATGTTTTAACTTGAAGACTGACATAATCTATTACCTATTAATTAGTTGCATCACAGCCTGTGACAACTGTGTACATCGACTGTAACAATGAAATATTATTCCCATCGCCGCTTTGACTTTTACCGGTGACCATAAAAGACCTTTGTTTACAATTAGAACCTGAAGTTGCTGGATTTTCTGCATCCCCAGAATTATTAATCACCTGACCATATACAACTTCATGGATTAAATATTGCGGTAGTTCATTAAGGGCACCATTACCACTGACTGTAGTGAATGGATAATCATGGACGGTACCTGCAGTACTTTCCCAATTACGTTTGAAAAATTCCACCAATACAGGATTTTTTTCTGATGTAGGGTCATTCGGATCAGACAGCAGTGAATAAAGATCATTAAACTCTCCAGTTGGCGTTCCTCTGACATTAATGCCGTTTGTTTGATCAACCAAGTTATATAAAAAATACTCTCCCTGTCTTATACCGCTGTTAGCACCTGAATTCGCTAATGCCCTGTTATGTAAACCAGCAGCCATTTTTTCTTGAAGTATAGTACCCTTCATACCTGTGTAACCCATTAAAGTGATTACCACCAATAGAATTAAGCCGATCGCCAAGGCCGCACCTTGCTGTTTCTGGATTTGAGATGGAAATCTTGTCATAGTGTATAACTCCTAACAGGAACAATTGCTGTAAACTCTCGGCGGTACATTCTTTCTCTTGGTAAACCAGACGGCAGTGTTGCCGGCGGAGTTACTCGGTTAAGGCTATCTGGAGTATAGATGTATGTTTCAGTTTCACTGGTAGCACTGTTGTTAACAGTATTAAGTAGCAAATGAAATTCTATTGCATAAATAGATCGCCATAAACAACCTGCACCATTAGCTAATTGCACATCCGGAATATAATCAACAGCAGGTGGTTTGATACACCCCATAATGCCTTCCACAGCATCATCATTATCAGTATCACCACCACCTATGACATTTTGAACCTGATCTGCAGTCATACGAAGCACATGGCCAGTTTGCGTTTGAGCCAAGTAAAAAATATCAAATCTTTCTACACCTTCTACCAATTGTTGCACATTTCCATTTTCTACTCTGTATAAAGAACTGATCATCCTACCAGCTTTATCGGGATCTGCATCGATACCAACAAAATAAGTCACATTGATTAACTCTTCATCAAGGTTGAATACCCTGGTATCTCCATTAAGATTAAATCCTGGTATATTGGACAAAGCATTCACTGTATTTCCAGTCCAATTAGCTTGAGTAACATATGAAGTCAAACAGTCTGCAATGATGGCATCTCCCGTTGTGAATGGACTGGTTTCTTCCAATGTTAAAGTATTGCCACCTATAGAAACGACCCGGCTTCCTCCAGTTAAGTACCTAATCGTAATTATATCCGTATCATCAGCCCGATTATTTGCACTGGTACCTATAGCAGGTAAAGTAAATGAAGTATCTGCACCTGGTGTGTTCAGCGCTGGCAAACAAGTTCCATTCTCACATTCAAAACCGCGGATAAAAAAACTTGGATCAAGCGGATAACTGTTAAACGCTGATATATCATTAGGATCTGGCAACTGATCAACATCTGCAGAACCATCTAATGCAATTTGATTAGAAGCAGGAAAACCATTGGTAAAAGTTACGTTATTAGAAACTCTCCAGGAGGACATTTCAAAGCCTTGATTCCATTTACTTGCAAATTCTTCCGGCATAGTAAGCGTTGCACAATGTTTTCTTCCGGCCGTTTCAAAATCTTGTTTTAGTCTTGATATAGCATATCTGCCATTTTCCTGCAGCATTGCCAAACCTGATTGTGTACGGTTTAAAGAGCTTGAGGACGTAAATATTGACACAATACCAAGCAAAACAATTAAACCAACAACCATAGCAATCATCAATTCAATCAATGAAAAACCATGATTATTTTTCATCAAATCCTTCTTGTTTTTTTTCATATAAATCTTCATGGTTGACCTACCAAAATCATAGTTTGTTCATCAGCGGCAGAGTTTCTGTTAGACTCATCCCAAGTCACTGTAATGGTACATACCCCATCATAAGGTGGCGCAGGAAACCAAATTGATGGAGGATCTGCTGAAACGATGGTGGTTGGAAGTGCGCTGTTAGCCGCACAATCTATAGTTCCATTACCATTTGGAAGGGTGACTGCTAATGAATCTGCCCAGGCTTGCATATCATATGCAGCCAAACCTTGATAGTTGCAGGGGTTATTGTTTTCAAAATCACAATTCAAACTCCCCTGAGTCGCCGTACCAGTGTACCAATTATTCCAAAGTGCCGTTGGATTGGCGCGCATCCTATCCATCATATTTTCAGCTAAAAAACTGGCCTGTGAGCGTAGATAGCCATTGTGATTGTTTTTTACTGAAATTGTCATCATTCCAGCAATGCCCAACAAACCAAAGGAAAAGACCAATACTGCTACCAAAACTTCCAACAAAGTAAAACCTTTAACTTCACTTAAAGAATTCATAATTTCACCACCTTACTGGTTCCATTTAGGCTAATTAAAACTGATTTATTTACTCCTGTTGCATTTGAGTTAGTAATATCAAACCTGCCAGCATTACCGCCAATTAAGCCTCCAATTCTATTAAATGTGATGGTGCCGTTCAGAGTGCCTGTTTGAGAAAAAACAACGGTATCATCAATAGGTTCTTGAACAGCCAATACTCTGTCTGGATTTCCATCAACTCCAATCGCCGTTGTGGTCCAACCATTTTGCCACCCCCCCACGTTAGGACTTACGGTAACGTTAGTACCATATCTTACAGCTTCAGCTCTGGCAAAAGACAAGCTGTAAACCGTTTGGTTCGCAACATCTGTAATATGCTTACGAATCTTAAAATCCCGATAATTAGGCACACCCCAAACCAGCAATAAGGCACCTATCAAAAGTGTGGTGATTAATTCAATTAATGTAAAACCGGAATTTTTTTTGTATAAACTGTGCACTGACTATCAACATCTTTTAGATCGATGTTAATACTATATAAGACATCAGAATGTTTCAAGCAATTAATCTCACCTACTGACTATCGGTACAGTTTACTGGACAAACGGCTATTTTTGCTTTAACCGTAGCTCTTTAGGCAGTGCAAAAACCATATTTTCTGGTTCGCCGGGCAAGTCTTCAATAACTAGGTTTGGAGAATGTAGCTGGAGAAAATCAATCACATCTCTGACCAATTTTTCAGGCGCAGAAGCTCCTGCTGTCAATCCAATTGTATTTTTACCGATCAGCCAATTAGGATTAATATTGGCAGCACCATCAATCAAATACGACTCAACACCTTGCCGTTCAGCCAGTTCCTTAAGCCGGTTTGAATTGGAAGAATTGACACTACCTACAACCAACACCAAATCCGATTGCTTGGCCAATTCTCTAACAGCGGTTTGTCGGTTTTGAGTAGCATAGCAAATATCATCATGTTTGGGACCTTCTATTTGTGGAAATCTACGACGTAATTCAACAATGATGTCACGGGTGTCATCCATAGATAGTGTGGTCTGAGTAACGTAAGCAATTTTATCTGGTCGATTTACCGCTATGGTTCTGGCTTCCTCTACCGAATCCACCAAATAAATGGCACCATCTGTTTTTTGCTTATCCCATTGTCCCAGTGTTCCTTCCACCTCGGGATGTCCATGATGCCCAATCAATATCAGATCATAATTTTGTTTGCAATACCTGAAAACCTCGATATGCACCTTTGTCACCAATGGACAAGTGGCATCAAAGACTTTCAACCCACGGCTATCAGCCTCGTTTCTGACGGCTTTTGAAACACCATGTGCAGAAAATATTACAATTTGATTATCAGGAATTTCATCTAACTCATCAACGAAAACAGCTCCTCTGTTTCTTAATGAATCAACTACAAATTGATTGTGAACCACCTCATGTCGCACATAAATGGGCGCTCCAAATGAGTCAAGTGCCCGATTGACAATATCAATGGCCCGATCAACACCGGCACAAAAACCACGAGGATTGGCTAACATAACTTTCATGACTAATCCTTTCCACTTTCCTTGTTTTTGAATGCATCTATGATCAATAAAAACGCCCCCAGACAGATGGCAGAGTCAGCCAAATTAAAAGCAGGCCAATAATAACCTTGGTAGTGTAATTCGATGAAATCAACCACATAGCCAAACACAATGCGGTCATATACATTACCTAAAGCCCCGCCAATAACCAACACCAAAGCCACATTTTGTAACTTTTGTGAGTAACGGTTTTTAAACAGCCAATAAAGCAACCAAATAACAATTAAAATTGCCACAACCGATAAAAAATATCGCTGCCAACCCGATTGCTCTGCCAATAAACTAAAAGCAACACCCTTGTTATGCATCAATGTCAGGTTAAAAAATTCGGTCATTTTATTAGGAACATACAACTCGAGAGAAGAACTTGCTGTGTTTTTTGTCCATTGGTCTAGTACAAAAACCAATCCACTGAGCCATAACCAAAACAAACCGGACTTTTTTTCCATCAAGCAAAACTCCTGTCTTCACCAACACCATCAACATTTTCAACACAGCGGCCACAAATGGTTGGATGATCGGCATTAGTACCAACATCAGCCCTCACGTGCCAACATCGCTCGCATTTTTCGCCTTCTGCAGTTTTAACTGAAATGGCAATACTTGACCCTTCAGCCAAAGTCACAACGACCGCATCTCCACGCTCGTCCCAAGGTTTAATTTGCGCAGCTGACGTGATCAATACAAAACGCATTTCATCGCTCACTGACACCAATGAGTGATGCGCCGACTCAGGCAAAAACAAACTCACATCAGCATCCAGAGAAGAGCCAATTGAGCCAGCAACACGTAGCTGCTCTAATTGTTTCAGCACCGCTTGTCTGATTTGTGCAATTAAAGCCCACTTATCCTGATTGGTTGAATTTTCTGTTACAGGAAATTCATACCATTGTTCGAATAAGATATGCCTTGAGTGGCTCATCGACTGACGAATTTCATCAGCGGTAAAAGTCAACACCGGCGCAATCAAACGAACCAGCGAATTTAAAATGTGGTACATGGCGGTTTGCGCTGAACGACGCGCTTTACCACCGCTTTTACAGGTATAAAGCCTGTCCTTAATCACATCAAGATAAAAGGCACCCATGTCTTGTGAGCAGAAATGGTGAATTTTCTGAAATACCAAATGCAATTGATAAGAGTCGTAATGGGCAATGACTTCCTGTTGTAATTGTTTAGCTTTTTCTATGGCCCACAAATCTATTTCAGCACATTCACTTAACGCCAATAAATCACTGGCAGTAAATTCATCAAGGTTGCCAAGCATAAAACGTGCTGTGTTGCGTATACGACGGTAACCATCGGCAGCCCTGTTCAAAATCTCATCTGAAATAGTCATTTCACCCCGATAATCAGCCGAAGCCACCCACAATCGCAAGATGTCGGCACCCAGGGTATTAACCACATCTTTGGGCGAAATCACATTACCCAATGATTTGGACATTTTCTTACCATCTTTGTCAACCACAAAACCATGTGTTAATACTTGTTTATAAGGAGCATGTCCGTTGATAGCCACACCCGTTAACAAGGAGGAGTGAAACCACCCCCTGTGCTGATCTGAGCCTTCAAGATACAAATCTGCCGGCTCCTGTAAAGCCTTATTTTGCTTAAGAACGCAATAGTGAGTAACACCTGAATCAAACCACACATCTAGAACATCTGTAACTTTGTCATACTCGCTGACCTGATCACCCAAAAATTCACTGTCATCCAGTTCAAACCAGATATCCATGCCTTTTTTCTCAACCAAGTCAGCCACTTGAGCCATAATGGCCGGAGTCTCCGGGTGCAGCTCACCTGTCATCTTGTGCACATACAAAGTAATAGGCACACCCCAGGTTCTTTGACGGGAAATACACCATTCAGGGCGATTCTCAATCATTTTATAAATGCGCTCTTCTCCCCAGCCTGGAATCCACTGTACTTGTTTGATTTCCGACAACGCTTGTTGACGCAAACCCTCTTTATCCATGCTGATAAACCATTGTGGCGTGGTTCTGAATGCTGTGGGTGTTTTATGACGCCAACAATGCGGATAACTGTGACGGATACTTTCGTGATGCAATAAATTCCCCACTTCAGCCAATGCGTCAACCACAGTTTTGTTGGCCTTCCAAACATGCTGACCAGCAAACATTGGGGTGTCCGGCAAATAAACTCCATCTGAATCCACAGGGTTATAGATATCAAGATCGTATCGCTTACCAACAACAAAGTCATCAACACCATGTCCAGGCGCTGTGTGAACCGCGCCAGTACCGGCTTCAGTATTAACATGCTCACCTAATATGATCGGCACGATCTTGTCATAAAGAGGATGATGTAATTGTAACAATTCGAGTTTTTTACCAGTAACAGTTGCTTTTACCTGGAAATCTACAATTTCATAACGGCTCATGACGCTTTCAACCATGTCAGCGGCAATCACCAAATCAAAATCCGCATGGCCGGTGACTAAAGCGTATTCCAGTTCAGGATGCACAGACACTGCCTGATTAGCTGGAATGGTCCAAGGTGTTGTA
>JAGRJR010000083.1 GCA_020442635.1 Lysobacterales bacterium | reverse complement strand
ACATACCAGGTCAAAACCTCCTCACCATTCTCAATGTTCTTGCGCGTTAGCTTCTCATTACCCGCGCCATAACTGTATTCAGTGACATAGGACTCATTTAACTTACTGATGCGCTTGGCTTTATTAAATGCTGTGTACTCAAGGGTTCTGCCAGCTGATGTGGTTTGATTACCCACAGCATCATACACGTACGACTTACCATCGGTGGTGGCGCCAACGCCGTGAACAGGGCCAGCATCATAGCTGTATGTGATGGTGGCATCGCTTTGGTGTTTCAGCGTTTCACGTCTTCCCGCTGCATCATAAGTGATGTCATAATCAGTGACTTCAATTTCACCCAGATGATAATCAACATAAGTGAGGTCAACACGTTCAAGCCGGTTCACACTGTCGTAACTGAATTCATCGATTACTTCTTCAAAATCAAGAGGTGAATTCCAATATTCATCACCAAGGAACCGAGAATCGGTGCGCTTGGTCATATTCCCGACCGCATCGTACTCGTACTCCATATACTGCACTTCTGAAGTACCTGACGCATAACCGCTGTACAACAGCTGCATGCGACCTGCCACATCATAATCCCGGTGGGTATAAATACCATTACCCGAAACTTCATCGATCACATGACCAAAGGCATCACGCCCTAGGATGGCCTGATACATCACGCTGGTGCGGATGCCTTGAGTCGCTTCCTGATAGCCTTGATCATTGTAGTGATACAAACTGCCCTCACCTGAAGCATCATAATAGGCATAAACCCGACCATATTGATCATAGAAGGTCTGCTCAAAACGGGTCAGGCTATGTGTTAACAAGCTGGAAGTAACGATATCAACTCGACCCAACGGATCATAGGTATAAACCTTTTCAGTATGATTGTTCTTCTCTTTGATCAACTGACCAAAGGATGAATCACCCGCAGTGTTGTCAAAGGTGTATTCGATATGGTCTTCTAACAGACCGTCCCAATCAGCGTCTCTGACCCCATTGATTTGGCGTTGAAGTTTATCAGGCCTAATTCACTGATGTGATCCTGACCGGTGAAACCTTTGTTGGTTATGGAGGTAATCGGTAAGGAACTGGTCTTGTATTACTGACTTTAAACTGGTCTAGGACAAGGCATCAAGGCCGAGTGCATGATAAGAAAGTCAGGTTCGGATCTCATCAAGGCCAGAGGCAACAAAGCCTTCACAAAAAGGCCGGATAGAGGCGTGGGACAGAAAAAGGTGATTCTATGTTTGAATAAAAACAGCATAGTCAACGAACTGGCTATAAACCCAAAAATTAGAACAAAATCCTTGTTTCAATGGAGGCGTTCATATATGTCCTATCTTTATCATTTCCTTATTTATCTTTCTCACCTATACCTTGCTAAAAAATTTTTTTTCTATTTTCCCAGTTTTTTGATTAATAAAACATGAATGGCTATCACTGGAGTGAGCCATCAATTCTCCCTCATAATATTTGGGTGGACCAGTATAAGTAATCTCGCGCCCGGGTTTTTCTGCTTCCCATAATAGTTGACCTCCCAAATCAAGTTTCGATATATTCGATATTCTTTTATTTGCTTTTAAACTCTGAATTGCGGTATAGGTGTAAAGGGAGTCATTCTCTTTTGATAAAAATAACTCCTTGACCACACCTGTTTTAAATTTTAAATTCCAAATTAAACTTCCATTAAAAAGTCTGTAGCAAGAAATTTCATTAGAATAACCTACAATTACATTATTATTATGAATAACAATTATCGATAGGCCGTGCCAAGATGCTGTTGGCATCGGCACATTTCCAATTTCTTTTGCCCAAATTAATTTTTTGCGCTTCTCATCATTATTAAAACAACTAATCAAAACTTCAGTTTTAGAAGGATTTCCTTTTCCTAACTCCACACCTGCATTAAAACTCAGTTCTACTGTATAAGAGCCTTTACATTTTGATATGGTTTCTCTCTTGAATATAGGTTCTACTGATTTAAAAAAACTCATCATTATTTCTCTAGTTTAATTTTCTTCCTGGTCCATAATACTCATCTGGTAGAGGCCCATCCATTAAACGAAACTGTTCACCTCCTCCTCTACGATTAGGAAAAATATCATGAGCGTCAAAACCTCCAGCTCGAGATCTTCGTAGATTTGTACCAGCAGGAACAAATACTCTCTGATAATGAGTCGCCTCATTAAAACCTGGCAATGAAAATGCATCTTGAGCATATTCACTGCTATTTGGTTTTACAGAAGACAACCATGAACCCTCAGTTCTATGTCCACCAGAATACACTCTATAATACATCTTATCAACATCACTAGTAAACTCTCTGACAAAACCTCTCTCGTATTGAGTTCTGGACAAGCTAGTACCAGCTTTACCAACCCAAGACATTCCCCTTCCCAAATACTTTAAACCCATTGTAACGCCTTGCACAGGTTTCCCATAATGCCCAAGTCCAGTCTCTACTGAAATCATTACACCAGCATATTCATCTAAAAAGTTTCCAACTGGAATTAAAGGAGATGTAACAAATGCCAAAGCTTGATTACCACCAGCAAAAAAATCATTAGCTAGATTTTTGAAAGTAGGCTCAATGACTCCTGTAAAAAATCCTTCAGCCTCATAGGGTTTTTCAGGCCTGTAACCAAAACTGACTTCTGGGCCTGTTGATGGATTCATATACCTATCTGGAATGCCCGCATTGGTATGAGACCAATTCAAGCGGGAAACATTCCCATTCCCCATACTCCCATTCTGTACCCCAGCAGGAGCTCCAACAGCCCCCTGAGTTTGCAAGAAGCTTTGATAATTGGCCTGATTCTGTGCATTGGCTACTCGACTTCCCGTAAAGATCTTACTGGCTACACCTGTTGTGGCTTCGCGTACCTTATTAGCCATTTGTCTCACAGCTTCATAGGCATTGTTGGCAGCCGCAGCAAAAGCGTTAAAGACTGGTTCTTGAACCACCTGTAAAAGTTTCCAAGGACTTTTACAGGTGATCTGGGTTAATAGAGATAGCACTCCATGCCACTTTGATAGATTCGATCATAGACACCAGTCATGCCAATGGCCGTTAATGCCTCACCTTCTACTTCAGTATTGTGTTCGGTATCACCTGGATAGCTGGCAAAGCCACCAAATGAATCTTGCATACTGAGCAAATAACTTTGCCCAAGTGTAATGGCAGACAAATAATTACTTTCATCCAACCTTTCAGCAGCTTTAATCAGGGCCATCACTGCATAGGCTGTGGTTTGTGTGTCTTTGTCACCATCTTCAGGGGCTGCCAGATTGGAATGCCAATAAAATGAGCCATCAGGATTTTGTAGGCTCATTAAATAATCAGCCAAATCCTCCAATGTGCCTATGCCATTAACACCTGCATGTAGTGGTGCATTGATGGCTGGGAAACTCTCTCGGTTAATTCTCGCCAAACCCAGTAATCCACCAGCCACACCGATAATATCACTGTAAACATTATCAGGATCGGTATTATCTAAAGTACCAAGACCACGCCATATAGCAAGTTCAAAATCACCAGACTGAATATTGCGGCAATGACGTTGGGACGTCAAAACCAGGCTTGAAAATTCCCAGGGTCTTAAATTAACCCAAGTACCTGTACGACTGGTTTCAACAGCGGTTATCCAGCCTTGCGTGTCATAATCGTTGTCGCTGTATGTTCCAGCATCCAAGGTGGCAAAAAATTCAACATCGGTAAAGTCTTTATAGATTGAGTCACCGGTGTCTTTACTTAAGTTCCACATCATGAGAGAAGTAAAAGCCCCAAACCTGGCTTCTCCATTTCCATATTCATTGGTTAAATCATAATCCCCAGCATCTTTCATCACACCTAAAAAACCAGCATTTCCAGACCTGATATAAGCTTGTCGCACCCCATCTATAATGGGCGCTGTGATGTTGTGATAAGTGTTGCTACAGTCATTGTGCGGCCATCCAAATCCACCATCCGGGCATTGTTGTGCTGCAATATGAATGGCACCAGCCTCAATGGCATCATCAAGTCCAAGGGCAGCCATCGGCTGTTTAACTTGTTGAGACGCTGTCACTTCAACAACATAAGAACCATTATGGCTGACGATTGGATGGATTCTTGCGCCCACATTAAACGCAACCGCCAATACAGATACTATCAAAGTTTTTTTCATCATTTCCCCTGTTTAATACACACCAAATACCATTTTACAACAAATACCAGGCTGTATACTTATGAGCAAATTAATAATCTTTATTTTTCTGACAGTTTTCCTGTATATATTTTTGCATTGTTTAGTGACAAAGGAATATCGGGCGGTTTGACACTTTTTGTCAATTTATTAAAAGTTAAAAAATAAATATACACCTATTTGTTACTTAATATCAGAGCCCTCTGTTTGATGAATTAATCCAGATACTCAAATATTTTCACCACCCGATCCACACCGCGTAAATGGCGAATGCGTTCAACCACGGCATCGGCTTCATTGCGGGTTACCATGCCCATCAAATAAACTTCACGGTTTGCTGTGGTGATTTTAACGCGGGTTGGGTCGAATTCTTCAAGTTTGATTTTTAATAATGATGCTTTGGCCTTGGAGGTCAAATAACCATCTTTGGTTCTTGGTCCAATATCAGAAATTTCACTGACTAATTTTAATTCATTAACCACTTTCATCACCCCATCCTTGACGGCAGCAGCGTCTTCTGCTGCTACCCGGTCACCGTCAGTTTTGACTTCACCAGCCAACAGCACCACACCGTTGTAGGAATCTACCTTGATACGACTGTCATCCTGTAAGGTTTTACGCAATTCGTTTTTAACACTGGCAGTAATGATTTTATCATCAAGAACCTGACCAGCTGACCTGCGATCATGGGCTACATTAACTCCAGTTACAATGGCGCTGCCGATCAGTATTGGCGCACAGGCTGATAAAGTCAGGGTAAATAAAACTGAAATTAAAATTTTTCTCATGAATAAATTCCTCTGTTCTCTGGTTTTTGGTATATGACCTTGGCTGACAATAAACATTCAATAAAATGCATGTTGAATCCATTCTATTTGCGGTGAGTTTATATCACCGGACATTAATATCACGTCAAATCTGCAAGTTCTTTTACCGGCTTGATCGAACTTGAGTAAATATTGTTGAGCAGTCTTAATGATTTTTTGCTGTTTTTGTTTGGTGATGGATTCCGCCGGGTCTGCCCATTCATCACTTTGTTTATACCGAACCTCGATAAAAACCCACTCGTTACCATCAGACATCACCAGGTCAATTTCACCGCCTTTGGTCAAGAAATTGCGGTGTAGTATTTTCAGACCTTTGCTGTACAAAAACTTCTCAGCTTTTCTCTCGGCAAAATCCCCTCGATTAACTTTCCTTAAAATTAAGGTGTTAATGGCACGATTGAGCCATTGCGATATTGTGCCCATAACAATTCCCTGCTGAACTTGCCATCAAAGCCAATGCGTATATTTCCAGTTAAGCCCTCTACCATTCCGGTATGTACACGACTCATCCAACCTAGTCTGGAAATCAACTGATAAGCGTCATAGCCAAAAGCAAAAAGTCTTTTATCACTTTTTACTAGCTTGAGCTCGAATGGTAATTGCTCCAGTAAAGCTGTAGGCTCTAATTCTATTGGGCTTACTGCAAATTTAACACCTTCCAAATCTTTATTGTGCTGTTCATTGTGCAACCCGGCAAACACATGCGAGGTGCTATATACCGGAAGTTCTGCTGCACGGTGAAACTTTAACTGAGGTATCATCAGACGAGCAAATGAGGGTTTAGCGGCCAAGAATACGGCATCAACATCAGAACGAACGACTTCCTCGGAATTGACAGGCAACTTAAGAAACTGTTGCAAGTTTTTCGCCCTCAACTGACTTTCAACCAATCCTAACAGTTGCCGCAATTGTGCTGAATAATCATTCTGCTCAGGCTGGAAATAAGTGTTGTTTTTTATTTGCCCACCCAAATCGACAAACCGTTGGGCAAAAGCTTTGGTCATCCTTTCGCCCCATTCATCATTGGGTGCCATGATCAAAACATTTTTCATCCCATCAGCCACCATTCGTTCAGCCACAATTTCTGCTTCCCCTTCGGGAGACAGGGTAAATTGGTAATAATTTGACTCAGACTGGTTTAATAAAATGATTGGCACGGTCGCTTCAGGCATTTGCTCCAATACCTCAATTGAGGCTTTGTCTAAGGGGCCAATTATCATGTCTGACTGGTATTCTTGGGCGGAATAAAATACTGTTGATAAATTTTCACCGGCACTGCCAGTGTCAAAAAATATCAGCTCATTTAAGCCTTTAGTATCAGCCAAAGCCGCCGCCAAAAATCCTTTTTGCACAGCCTTAGCTACTTCAGCAAATTTTCCAGAAAAGGGCAACATGACTGCCACTTTTTGATGACTACTGACTTGATTCATGTCTAAAAAATAATTGGCAGCAGGGTGATCAGACCAGTTCGACAGCCATCCCTCGCCAGAAATACCATCTGCACCAAACTTGATATATGCCGCTTCTAACCATCCTTGAGTTAAAGCGTCGGTTTCATTGCCAATAATTAATATCAAGGCTTCTTCTTCAACAGCAATCAAGTTTTGTACTATGGTATCGTTGATTTTTTGTCTGGTTATGACATCTTCCACCAGCTCACTCAAGCTAATGTAGCTTAAAGCTGCCGACAAATGTTCTCCTAAATTTTGTTGGCAACTGGCTAATATTTGCCAATACCGCTTTTGCCAGTCTATTGACAACACCTCAGTATCAAATTGACTCAAAAGATTTATCACCGAATCACAGCCACTTTGTTGTTGCTGTAAATTGGCTTCTATTATCTGCACCTCTGGTGCTGCTAAATCATTCTGATTGATTAATTGCCAAACCCGCGCATACTCACCCAATTGTAACCAGGAGTCTAACAGTGCAATATACACTTCCCTATCTCTTGGCAACGCCTCAAAAGCTTTGCTTAATGATTCTGCTGCAAGAAAATAATCCTGTTGTTGATACAGTGACAGTCCCTGGTTTTTAAACCGATTCTGATCAGGTCTAACATTGTTATTACCACCAGGTCCACAAGCCACCAGCAGCAGTGCCAACATGCCAGGCAAAAAGATATTTCGCAATACAATATTCATGGCTGTGATTTTAACCCAGATTTCATTAAAATGTGATGATGATTAACACATCTGAAACTACAGCAGGAACGTTATATGTGGTTGCCACTCCTATTGGCAATCTTCAAGACATCACATTCAGAGCGGTTGAGGTGCTACAACATTGCATTTGGGCAGCTTGTGAGGACACTAGACACAGTAAACGTCTGTTTCAAGCCTATAACATCAATTGCAAACAAATCGCATTACACCAACACAATGAAAATCAATCTGCCAAAAACATCATCAAGTTATTACTCAATGGTGATGATGTGGCTTTAGTTTCTGATGCAGGCACACCATTGATCAGTGATCCTGGATTTCCTTTGGTACTATTGGCTCACGAGCATGGTATAAAGGTCAGCCCTATTCCAGGCCCTTCAGCGTTGATTGCTTTTTTGTCGGTTTCTGCTGTTAAATCCCAGCCTTTTACTTTTCACGGCTTTTTACCAGCAAAAAAACAGCAACGCCTGCATTTTTATCAAAGTTTACTGCCGTTGAACAACACCCATGTGTTTTATGAATCGTCCCATAGAATTGTTGATTCACTTGAACAAGTTCAACAAGTTTTTGGTGATGATATTACAGTTGCCATGGGACGCGAGTTGACTAAACAGTTTGAACAAATTTTTCGAGGTACGATAGTTGATTTACTCGAATTATTACAATCAGACAATAACCACCAAAAAGGCGAATTTGTGATAGCCATTGAAGCCCATAAGCAAAAAAATGATGATAATTTAAACTCAGCGCAACAACAACTGGCTCAAAATTTAATGCCCTATTTACCACCTAAAACAGCGGCCAAAATTGTCGCTGATCAATTTAATATCAACAAAAAGAAAGTTTACGAATATATCTTGAGTTGCCGCTGACAGCAGTCAGTCACAAAAACCAGTTGAGTAATTTAGCCTCCCAAGTCGGACGAAACTTTTGGAAATACCTTTTTAATCCACGTTTTTTCCAGGCTTTGACAATACTGGAATCCTGCTTAGATTTCCCTTGCAGGTGCATAACTTCAACCTTGGATTCATACAGTATGGACTTATTGATCTTTAATAATCTGGTAAACAAATCCAAATCTTCAAAATGCAAGGGATAGCCCTCATCAAATCCATTGATTTGTTCAAAATCAGTTCGCTTAACCACATAACAAGCACCATTAACTGCTTCTACTTCTACAGGATTATCAAATATTCCAGTTCCGTTGATATTGATGCCTTTGAAAATTGGAAACTTTGCCAGTTTTGAAACATGAAACAATACCCGCCAAAAAGTCGGCAACCGTCGCCTCGATGCAGCTTGTAAACTGCCATCAGCATTCAGTACCCGACAACCCACCAACGCTGCATGAGTATTATTTTCTAATAACTTAGCCAATGCTTGTATCTGAATTGAACTGACAAAACAGTCAGGATTGACAAATGCCAGATAACTGGATTGACCCAAAGCAGCACCCTGATTACAGGCATGCGAGAACCCTTTGTTTCGGCTGTTTTTTATTAAAGTGATTTTTGACAACAGGGGTGTGACTGAATCAATGGAGCTGTCTTCAGAACCGTTATCTACAACTGCTATATTCAGAAAGCTGCTGGCATCCTGTAGCAACTTTCCCAGACATTGATTGAGTAAATCAGCGGAGTTGTAATTAACAATAACAACATCAACAGCCACCTGATCTGCCTTACTTTGAGCTACTACTGAAACTTCTGAGTTCATTGACCCAGACAAAAATTCCACAATTTGGGCCATACTTTCATGGCATCAACCACTTCTTTCAAGTCATGGCGCACTTTAACAATACAGTTTTCTAAGCTCAGGCTGGCATCCCAATCTGACAACACTGGTGGTGGATTATTTTTAATCGCTTTGCCGTTGGCTTGAATGATTTCACGCACATCCGCCTGCCAGTAAATAGGTGCATCAGGCACTTCCTCCATAATGTTTTGTAACGAGTAAACCAAATCTGCTCGTGTTTTAGTCATGTATTCCCGTAAACGCAGTTCCAATGCCTGATCCGAACTGGTACGTAAGTCATCAATGGCAGACCTCAAAGCATCATACCTCACAACCACATCTTTGGTATGTATTTTAGCGCTGACAGCCAACACATAATCAGCCACAAAATTATTAAAATTAGGTCTTCGAGCCAGATGATTAAAACTGCTACGATCTCGAGTACTGGATTGAATATGCCCCATCATCACTGGAAAATGCAATGAAACCTGATCTGGATAACAGCCTTGCATCATACAATTGAAGAAATGATCTTCATTTTTATTGATGGGCATCACGTAAGGAGTCAGGGTGCTGTTATCTATGGTAGAAGGTGCAAAATATGATAGTGACAACGCTGCAAAATTAGGCGTATAGTGCATCAGATTTGAGGCTTCAATATTATCAAGATAGGTTTCCCTGTCCTGCCAAAAAGCTTCTCGTTCCTCACCCTTTAACAAATACAACCAATAATTACTTTCTGCTCTGGGGCTCCCCCAAGTACCATTACCAGTAGATTTAATCACCGATTCACTATTCAATCGTTCCAAATCCACCAATCGCCACCCGTACAGAGAGGAATGCGACTTGATACCTTCCTGCCTCCACCAATGACCAAAATAATTGCCACAGGCATTTGCCATCTGCCCCAAAACATCGGACTCAACTGGATGGCTCAGTTCCTTTATGGCTCTGATATTAAGGCCAAATCCCACACTGAGCTGGGTATTCTCATTGAGGTTTACCTCATCTTCCAGGCAAACTTGTGCTTTTCTTGGTTGAATCAAATAGTCATCATCATAGAAAGCAAATTTTTTCCCAGCTAATGCCAATATGGCCAAATTCCAAACACGGCCGCCGGTAAATCCAGCTTGCTCAGCCAGTAACCATTTGATTTGTTGCGTGTCCTCAGGAAACTGCTGTGACAACATACTGATGAACTGTTGTTGCCACTGCTTGCCATGATATTTCACATTAACTTTGGAATCCTGACACACTTTCTTGTTTTCATCTTGCGATTTGTCATCGGATGAATCATCAAACACCAAAACCGTATGTTCAACACCATGTTTTAATTGATACTGATTCAGTGAATCTAGCAAACGTCGCAAGTTATCAGGTCTTTGGCAAGTTCTGATTACCAAGCCCGCATAAGGCACTTCTCTGGTTGTACTGCTTGTTTTTAATTGCTCAAGCCATTGTGTTTCACTTAACAACAATTGCTTATCTTTCATAAAACCCAATACTTTTTCTATAGCTGTCTGTTGGCCTCTTAATTCCGGAATATTTTGCTCGATAACCTGAATATGCTCATGCATGGGCTTAAATTGTTGGGTTAATCCCATTGCTTGCAAAACCTGCAAGGTCATAACATGGTTATTTCCATGTCGATGATCCATAAACACCAACTCATCCTTTGATAACTGTTGCACGGTTCCAGCCACCGAAGCAAACAAGGTAAGATCCTTGGGTGGTGCTTTAGCTATAGTTTGTTCACCAAAATTAAATTCAAATTCCATAATTATTCCTTGCCAAACCATTTAATACAGCGGCCAATAATAGGATGATTGAGCCATTTTTCTCTTTCCGCATTTAATGCCATACATTGCTTTTCAGCTTTGATTTGTGCCCGCACCGACAAATTATAATGGTCATAAACTGTTTCATCACTTTCCGTGAACAGGTAGTAATTTTTTGCCTGATTTTCATCGATTTCAGCATTTGAAGCCACTACTATAAAATAAACAGGATTGAACAAGGGCTGGTTTTCAACTTGGCTATCACCATTCAAACAATCGTAATGCAAAGAAGTCAATGGTTGTTCAAGCGACCAAATTGCCGAAGCGAACAACAACTTCTGACCATACCATTTAGTGTGTTTAAAATGTGAGGATAATAATTCATCCAATTCATCCCTATACAGTTCTTTTACATGGAACTCATTATCAAATTCCATCTTGTCTGAATACTCTTTCTTATCAGGTGTCGAAATAATCAATTTCCCTTGTGGTTTTAACACCCGGTGAAATTCGGTCAATAATTGTTCCTGCTCTCCAAGGTGTTCTAAAGTTTCAAAAGAAACCACCACATCGAAACTGTTATCAGCAAAATCCAAAGACAAAACATTTGACTGAATAAATTCAAGATTGGTTTTTTGATAATGTTTTTTCGCGTGAGCAATGGCATCACTGGCAATATCAACGCCAGTTACAGATTTTGCTTTGGATGACATCAGGTAACTACCATAGCCTTCACCACAGGCGGCATCCAGAACATCTAAACCCTCTACCCAACTCAACGCCATGGTATAGCGGTGATAATGCTCATACCAGATTTCTCTTACACAACTCGGTAGAAACCGCTCTCCGGTAAATGATAATTCTTGTTCAGACATGGATATGATCTGTATAGCTTGTTAAAAGCTGCTTATTCTACCAATGATTGAAGCTCTTAACTCGTTTAAAGGATCATTTTCAATGAAATTTTGTATCAGTTTGAGGTAATTTGGATGTTTCGACAACAGCCTGGCCATAGTTTCCACGCCGGGTTTTAATGACATTTCCTGAAAGGATTGATTGCCGACATGTGCCACATAACAATTATCGACTAACACATTACGCAAACCTGCTTGTGTAACCCTTAAGGAATAATCATTTTCTTCACCATAGCCCATGCCAAACACCTGCTCATCAAAATAACCCACTTGTTGTTTGGCTTGAGCACTGATTAGCATACAAAAGCCCACTGCAGTTGGTAATTCGGGATATCTGGGCAACACATGAGTCAACTCTTCCGCCAACCGGTCAATGTCTTTGGGTTGTGGATTGATATGTAATGTTTTAGGTATAGAACAAATTTCAGCATTATTTGACCAAGGTGTGGCGGTTCCCAAGTTTTTCACCTTATCGACAACTTGCTTCATTCTGACCAACCAGTTTTTTGATATTAAAGTATCTGAATTTAGCAGTACACTGTGTCCTGTTGTTGACTGCAAACCTATGTTGGCTGTTTTGACAAAGCCGAGGTTATTTTTGTTATGCACAACTTGCCATTTTGATGGTAAGTCTGCCAGACATTTTTCTATTCTTGTATCTGTTGAGGCATCATTGATAAACAGCACATCATCTTCTACATTGTGCTGTTTTAATGCGTAAAGCAAATTGATGAAAACATCATAAGCATTATAAATGGGAACAACGACTCGAATATTCAAATTATTTCCACACCATTTCTAAACGTGTTGCACCTAATTCCCGGGTTTTACCTAAAACCCTCAACGGCTTCTCAAAGGTATCAATCATCTGTATATTTTCGGGTGTCATGGTGTGAAATCTCACTTCATATAAGCCCGGTAGTAATTGTAAATTAGGCATATAAACTTCATAAATTGCATACCCACTTTCATCAAAATATGGATGTGTGTCATACAACTCTGAATACGTGCCATAAACCGGAATGCCGTTATGGGTGACAAATCCAATGCAAATATTTGGAATCACCTGATCTGGAGAGTAAACCTTGACCACTAATTTAACGGCCTGCCCAAATTCCACCTCTTCTACCGCTTGACCCTCGTAGTCAATAATTGCATCATGAATGTGGTAGGTTGTTCTATTAACTGACACTCCTGAAGGTAACTTGTTAGGATCACTGAATGATTCTTGATAAGCCTGGGTTACTTCAAAAACATCACCATATTTTTTTATCGCCCCATGATCTAACCAGACAGCTTTTTTACATAATTTCTGGACATGATAAACACTGTGCGAAACCAGAAGCAAAGTACCTCCTGCCTGTAAATAGTCATCAATCCATTTCAGACATTTCAATTGAAAACCTTCATCACCAACAGCCAACACTTCATCAGTGATTAATAACTCTGGTCGGATTTGAGTAATGACTGAAAAACCCAGACGAACGACCATACCTGAAGAATAGTTCTTTACTGGTTCATAGATATAATCACCAATATCAGCAAATTCTATCATTTTGCTGATTTTTTCATTGGCCTCTTTGCCAACAATACCATTCATGGCTGTAGCCATTTTAAGGTTTTCCATGCCCGAATATTCAGGATCAAAACCAGAACCTAATTCTAGTAAAGCACCAACCTTACCATTAACTTTGAAACTTCCTGATGAAGGTTGTATCACTCCTGACAAGATTTTCAATAGAGTACTTTTTCCTGCGCCATTGTGACCGATGATAGCCAGTGACTCTCCTTTGTTAACTGTTAAATTGATATCTTTAAGTATATGCGCTCCATCATTTTCATTCCTGTTGAACAAAATTTTCAGCATACCCTTCACCCGTTGTTTATTGGTCACCACATGTGGATAGAATTTATTGATGTTGTTAATTTTAATTAGTTCCATTAGACAAA
>JAGRJR010000082.1 GCA_020442635.1 Lysobacterales bacterium | reverse complement strand
TGGCTGACCAGCTGTTTTTCAAACTTAACCCCACCGATTTTTGGTCATCAATACCCAAATCATCACTGTGAGTGGTAAAGGTGTTTTCAGGATTCCAGACATCAAAACCATTATCTATATCTACCATCATTAAAGTTAAATCAGCTTGCCAGTCTGGATTGACTTGAAAATGCAATTTACCACGCAACATCAATTCATCTTTGTTGTCGGTGTCATCGCTATTAAAAAAATCATTGCGACGAAAACCATCGGAATTGTATTGGTTCAGAGCAAAACGATAAGCCGCCCGCTCAGAATCGCCGATAGCGCCAGTGGCACTGAATCCTAAACCCCATGTGCCATGATCAGCCACTGTGGTTTCCAAATGGTAAGCTTCATCGAAACTGGGTGCCTGGCTTTGCACATAAACCAAACCGGCCAGAGCATTGGCACCGTAGCGAGTGCCTTGTGGACCGCGAAGGACTTCTATTTGTTGTAAATCAAATAATGTGGCTGCGCCGCCAATGGCTGTGAAGTCCATGTCATCGATGATAAAGCCCACCGATGGATTGGGTGCGCCCTCATATTGTGAGCGTTCGCCTATCCCGCGAATTTGTAAATAACGCGGACGACTGGTTGAGCCTGACCAATTCAAGTTTGGAACCAAATCCATGACATCTTGAAAATGTTGAATGCCTGTCTGTGATAAGGTTTGATCATCCAGTATTGAAACACTGGTTGCGACTTCCCGAGCGAGGGTGTTATCACGCAAATCAGCGGAAACAGTCAGGTTATCAAGGGTGGTCTGTTCTGATGTGTTGCTGTCTTGTGCAGTCGCCGCACAAGCAACAATCAGGCCAAAGGCCATCAGTTGCGGTTTTAATTTCATAAGGATCTCTCAAATTAATTTAATAAGAGACCCGGTTCAGGCGTGTGATGTGTTTACCCATTCCTACGCCGGTATTAACCGGATCAGGTTCAAAGGGTTCGTCTATGACATCTCAGGCTATCAATTCATATAGCCACCCCTCGGATGTGGCGCATTTTAGCACAGTGAGAATTTATTGCTTAAAGAAATCATGTGTTAATAGTCGTTGAACTAGACTGGACCAGTTCTGGGTAAAACGAGTCAAGTCATATCCGCTTCATTGCTGAAGCAGTCATGTAAAACCAAGAAATCGATCACAATTTTTACTGTATGTGAAAATTATTTGAATTTGCTGACATAAAAAATTGATTACGAGCATTATAATACTTGGATAATGAAACATTAGATGGGGAGTCAGATGAAAAGAATATCACTCATATTTTTGATTTTGTCATTTGGTGCAATTGCCAAAAACATGACAAAACTTGAAATCGAACAGGAAGTATTGAATGTTTTGTTGGCTGAAAATCGAATCAGCCAACTCGAATTCAATCAAAAAAAAGCAGTCCTGGAGTATAAAGCGCGGAAGGAACAAGTCATGGCTTTACAGCCAATTGCTCATGAATCAAACTTGCAGGGAGTAGGTACGGCCAGTATTTCTGGAACTGTACAGGTTGCCAATGTAGATGCTGAAAATGTACAAGTGACTTTATGCCAAAGCACCATTTATAATTGTATTGATACACAATTAACCGATCAATTCGGCGCCTATAGTTTTGTTAATCTTTCTGCAGGAACATACTATATCAGAGCATATGACCCAGCAGATGACTATATCAATGCTATTTGGTCGTTAACCGGGACTGAAATTTGTTTTAATTGTGTGGCGGATGCCGATAATCAAATTTTATTAGCCGATGCCGAAACCAGAACTGGCATTGATCTGGATTTGGAAATTGGGGCTGTTATTTCCGGGCAAGTGATGTCAGGAGTCAGTCCTATCGATGGTTATTATGTGTCATTACGCGAAGTTGGCAGTAATCAAGCCTCAGGCTACGCCTATACCAATGTAACCGGCGATTATTCAATCAAAGGAATACCGGCAGGCGATTACTATGCCATCATTTCCGATCCAGCTGATGTTTACATTGACACCATGTGGGCGTTGGGCGGAAATATTGATTGTTTTAATTGTGAACCGGATGCCAACAGTACCATCACACTGGCAGCGATGGAAATACGTAACGGCATCAATTTTGATTTGGTTGTAGGGGCTACGGTAACGGGCCAATTGGTTGAAGAAACTACTTTGAATCCAGTTAATACCTTAGAAGCCAGATTGTATGATCCATCTGATGGAACGACCAACTGGTATTTTTCGACTGTTGTGGATGGTTTGGGGACTTATACGATCAGTGGTATTCCCGCTGGTAATTACAAGATTTACCTTGAACCACTCATTGACCAGGATAATTTGCACATTCCTGAGATTTATAACAACATCCAATGTAATGCCTGTGGCACCTTATTGTATAACGGTGCTGGTGATTTATTGAATTTGGTTAATGGAGTTACTACCAGTAACATAGATTTTGTTGTGGAAGTGGGCGCCAGTATCTCGGGTATCATTTTGAACAATGACTATCCTACAGAAACCATCAAACAGTTAGGTTTGGTTTATTTGTTTAACAATGCCAATCGAGTTCTGGCCTATCGTTACATATATGGTACTGATTACGAACCAATGGCAGATGGACAATACAAGGTCGGCGGTTTATTGCCAGGCACTTATTTTGCTCAGGGTGGTGATTTAGGCAGGGAGTTTTTCCAACGCGAGTTGTATGAAAACATTGCCTGTCCCTGGAGTGGATGTGATCGCGGTGGCGGTGGAGATCCCGTGGTACTTGGTGCTGGTGAACAACGTTTAGGCGTCAACTACTTCCTAAATTATGGTGGAAAAATTTCAGGAACAGTAACCGATGCTTTGACAGGTTTGCCAATATCTGCAGTGGACACGACGCACTTTTTACAGTTCTATGACTCTAATGGCGAGGTAGCTGGTGGTGCCTATATCGATCCGACCACAGGGGATTATATATCGGCAAGAGCTCTGCCTCCAGGTACCTATTCGGTTAGAACAGGCAGTATGTTTAACGGTGAATTTATTTCACCTTATGTGATGGAAAAATATAACGCAGGTGGAAATATTGATTGTCCTGGTGTGACCTGTGATTTAACAGCTGGTAATGTTACAGTTGTTGCTTATGATCCCACCAGTGGTGACCCGGCCAATGATGCGACCATAACAGGGATAGATTTTGCCTTATCTCCAGCATACAGCTTTTCTGGAACCATTACTGAATTAAGTCCGCCTAACGATCCAATTCCTGATGTACATGTATTGGTTTATGATGAGAACGGAGTCTTTGCCAACTGGGCCACCACTGATATGTCAGGTGATTTCACTGTTCATGGTTTGCCAGCCGGTAGGTATTACGCTTTGACCAATAATGGTTCAAACCTACCATTTATGGGCTTGAACCAAACCGAAGCCGGTGGCTGGATTGATATTCTATACAGTAACATGGCTTGTCCTGGTTCAACCTGTGATGTGACCATGGGAACTCCTATAGATTTAGGGCCATTAGCTCCGGCGCAACAGGGCACAGATAAAGGTAATGCCACGTATAACTTTAGCCTGAATGCCGGTGGTACCATCACCGGACAAGTCAGAGACTTTAACAGCCAATTACCAGCCAGTGGGGTTGAGGTCAAGGTTTACAATGACAGTGGTACTTTTTATGGTAGTTATGTCAGTGATGACAATGGATACTATATGACAGTAGGCTTTCCAGCAGGTACTTATTATTTAACCACCTTTAATAATGGTGCTCTGCTTGATGCTAAATATGGTGGTGATTATTGCATAGATGAAAGTTGTGACCCATTGGATGCCACTCCAATAGAAATAGTTGGTACCAATGCTGTGTCGGGTGCTGACTTTGAATTGCGACCAGATTATATTTTTAAATCAGGTCTGGACCGATAATTGTTTGTCGGTGATTTTAAAAGGTCGCTTAGGCGGCCTTTTTTGTGCGGTAAACATGAGCAACAAATTCTGGCTAGTTATGTTGTTGGGATTTAAAACCTGGTTGGGTACTAAAACAGTTGTCTTAAAGCCTTACAAGTTGGTCAAGTCAGAATTTCACAAAGGTTAAAAGATGATTAATTTTAAAGATCAGAAAATCAGACTAAGGCGATTATTTATTGGTATTGCTATAGCTGTGGTTAATGTATCTTGTTCAAAAGATCAGGTGATTGATGTCAAGGTTAAAGAAATTGTTACATTTCCGGCAGCAATAGAACCAACTTGTAGAGAGGGTGTGGCAAAAATTTATGACGAATGTGGAAGCCAACAAATGGTTTTGAATCAGGCGTTGCAAGCAGCCAAACAAACCGATAAAACCGTTCTGATTTCTTATGGTGCTGAATGGTGTATTTGGTGCCATGTGTTCGATCAATATGTCAAAGGCAGTAGCCGTGAATTTGATTATCAATGGCAGTATCATGATGGAGAAAACTTAAGTTGGTCAATGCAGGAAAAAGCCAATAAAAATGCTGAAACTGAAGCGCAGGCATTGAACCATTATTTCGCTGACAATTTTGTTTTGGCACATATTGAATCCTATTACTCTGTGGATGGAGAACAGGTGCTGTTTGATTTGGGCTACGACGTAGATTCAATTGTAGGTGTTCCGCTGATTCTTGTCTTAGATCAAAATGGCCAGATTGCAGATCGGATGAAGTCATCTAACCAGCTGATAGGTCTGGAGATACGTTCTGACAGCGGACGTGAATTCAGGGGGTATGATCGTAAATTATTATTAGCAGAACTTAAAAGGTTGAAAAAGTCATCTGAAAATCATGAACCATGGCAGTCTTTTTGAGTTTTCAGTAGCTATTTAAAATACACCGCACTGACCGCATAAAACACGACCATACAGCCAGAGAAAATGGCGCTGGCGAGGAAGCGGTATTTCATAACGATGTGGTTTTGAATCACGTAATTAGCCAAAAGTGATACAGGCAACCCATACCAAAAAGACAGCCAGGCGGTGTTCATGACTTCCCATCCAAAGCTTTGACGGTTCAACAAATAAATCAGACACATATGACGTGCTACCCACAACGGGTTGAAGTAAACTGCGGTCATCAAAGTTTTGTAGAGTTTGCCATGCCAAGCCTTCATGCTTTGACTTTTGTGCTCAATCCAGGCAAAAAAACTGGGAATCTCTGTGGCATAAAAAGTCGCTCCCATCAGTGACATGCCAAGTAGGCGTATGATGCTAAATTCACCCAAAATATATGCCGCGATGGCATCAAATAGCCCAAAAACCAAAGCACCTTTGATTGATTCTGATTTTTTTACAATTAACTTAAACGACATATAAGTTTTCCACAGGTTTCAGGTAAAACAAGGCATCTTAGCAAAGTCTCTATCACTTGTGGAAAAACCTTAATCGATTGATTCAGCTTTTACTGAACTTAGCTGAGTAACGATAACTTAAACAGAAAAATACCACGCTACAGATGACCCAAATGATATGAATATGTCTTACAATGGCTAGATAACAATAAAAATCTCATCATAATAACAGCATCTACGAGGGAAATTTCAATGAAAAACGGCATACTGATCATTCTTACATTTTTAGCAAATACCATCCACGCACAAAATGCCAAAGTGCTGATTGTTGGTGACAGTTGGGCGCAACAACAATACTCCGACCAAGTACATGATGCCGTGTTTGATGTGAATGGATATCCCAATATCGAAGTGTTACGCAATGCGGATGCGACTGCTGTGGCGATTGATGGCACAACCGCAGCCGATTGGGTCGTACCATCTGAATTACAAAAGATTACTGATGCGCTGGTTAATAATCCTTCAGTAGATACCGTGCAACTGACTTTAGGTGGTAATGATTTCCTGGATAACTGGAACACAGCCATGTCTCAACAGGATGTGGACAACCTGAAAGCACAAATTGTGACAGACTTGCAAACCATCGTGGATGCCATTTTGGCGGTAAATATCAATATCGAGATTATCATGAGCTTTTATGATTATCCTAATTTTGAAGACACCACCAATGATCCCTGGGAGTTTATTTGTGCAGACATTCGAACTGGAATGCTTAACCCAACACCTGTGGAACTAAATTCAATGGCTTTGGAGTTTACCAATGCTTTTGTTGAAATAGCCAATCAAAACCCGAAGGTCTTCCATGTGTCGCATTGGGGAAGGATGCAGAACGCCTACGGATTTCCAAACAATGGTATTCAACCCGGTGATATTCAACTTCCAGGTGATGTCACTTTAACCAGTCCTCTTGAGGCCATGAGAGTGCATTTTGGATTTGTTAATGACTGTTTTCACCTAGCCCCTGAAGGCTATGATATTTTGGTTCAAGCTTTGTATGAGGATTATTACCAATATCGCTTTGACACGATTTATAAGTCATTGTTTGAGTAACAAACAAACCACTTGCGCAGCGATGCCTTCTTTACGGCCGGTGAAGCCGAGTTGTTCGGTGGTGGTGGCTTTGATGCTGATTTGATTGGGTTCTGTATTCAGAATTTCTGCAAGCCTGGATTGAATGGCTGATACATGCGGGTTGATTTTGGGGGTTTCAGCAATGATGGTGCAGTCAATGTTACCGATTTGATAGCCTTGGTTTTGTATCAGTTGATGGCAGTGTTTGAGGAACACCACGCTGTTACAGTCTTTCCATTGAGGATCGGATGGTGGGAAGTGCTGGCCAATATCGCCGAGTGCCAAAGCGCCGAGCAAGGCGTCGCAGATAGCATGTATCAACACATCACCATCCGAGTGAGCCACAAAACCATGTGTATGTGGGACTTTGATGTTGCCCAATGTGATGAAGTTACCTTCGCCAAAAGCATGGACATCAAAACCGCTACCCATTCTTATGCCAGCTTTCATCAGAGTCTCCCTTGTTGTTCGAGTATGAATGTTGCCAGTGCCAAATCGTCATAAGTGGTGATTTTGATGTTGCTGGCTTTGCCTTGGATCATTAACGGCTTACGACCCTGGGCTTCAATTGCGGATGATTCGTCGGTGATGCTGCCGGCTTCAAAAACTGTTAAAGCCTTGAGTAAATCACCACAACGAAACATCTGTGGGGTCTGGGCGGCAAATAATTGTTCGCGGTTGATGGTTTTGTCAACCTGCTCCCCTGACTTTGAAAATTTGATGGTATCGGTGATGGGCCTGACCAACAAGCCGCCTTGCTGATGTGATAAACATGTTTCAATCAAAGCATTGATCTCATTGATGGTGACGCAAGGTCGGGCCGCGTCATGAACCAGTACCCAGTCATCTTTAGCCGCGTTCAAGGCTTTGATGCCATTACGCACGGAGTCGTAACGTTGTGCACCGCCGAGCGTTGTTTTTATGGTGTGTGTTGAGTTAATGGGTTGAATTTGTGCCCAAAACTTATCATCAGGGTGTAACACCACGGTGATGCCGTCGATAGCAATGTCATCAAAGGCTTGAATGCTGTGTGCCAGCATGGTTTGTTCGCCCAGCAGTTCGTATTGTTTGGGTTTGGCTGATAATGAACGCTTGAATCGGCTGCCGATGCCAGCAGCAACAATAATCAGGTGTACTTTGATATCACTGGTCATCGTTGGTACTGGGGCTGATAACTTGGATAAAAGTTTCGCCGTCTTTGACCATACCTAGTTCTGCACGGGCACGTTCTTCGATGGCTTCCAGGCCGGTTTTCAAACTAAGAACTTCGGCTTCAAGTTTTTCATTGCGCTCTTTCAAGTTTTCAATTTCTTCTTGCTGTGCTGCCAGAAGCAACTGTTTTTCATGCAGTTCTTTTTTGCCACCATCACCAAAATGCCCCTGAAACAAGGCCCAGATAATCAGTAACAACAAGATGAAATTTAACCACTTCAAAGGACGGACAACTCTATAAAAAAAATCAAAACCAATTGTAACATTTTGCTGATATGATAGTTAAAGGAAAAAAACCATGGCAAAAATATATGATACAAGTACAAGCGCTGACGAAAAACTACGGCCAGTTCACGGCTGCCAATGACATTTATTTTGAAGTTAATCCAGGTGAGATTTTTGGCCTGCTGGGGCCTAATGGCGCTGGTAAGTCTACCACCATCAACTGTATTTCTGGCTTACTCAATCCTTCGTTGGGTGAGATTTATATCAATCAATCTTCCGTATTGAGCGAAGCCATCAAGGCTAAGGCTTCTTTGGGTTTGGTGCCACAGGATTTGGCTTTGTATGAAGACTTGAGCGGACAAGAAAATCTGAATTTTTGGGGTCAAGCTTATGGACTGGCCGGAGATCAACTCAAAGCCCGCATTGAAGCGGTGCTGGAGCAAGTGGGTTTGACTTCCAGAGCCAAAGACCTGGTCAGTACTTATTCAGGAGGTATGAAGCGGCGGCTGAATTTTGCCTGTGCCATCTTGCATGAACCCAAGGCTTTATTGTTGGATGAACCAACGGTCGGTGTAGATCCACAATCGAGGGAGCATTTATTGACTGCTGTTGAAACTTTGAAAGAACAAGGAACGGCGGTTCTGTACACCACGCATTATATGGAAGAGGCCGAAAGGCTTTGTGACCGCATTGCCATCATCGATCATGGCAAAATTATCGCCATTGGCACTGTGGACGAATTGCGCAACAAGATGGGTGAGAAAGATTTGATTTCACTGCAAGGTGATTTCAGTGATGTTGAATCATCTGTTTTGGCTGAATACGAAGTGATTGAATGGCAGAATCACACGGTACGCTTTATGGCTGAAAACGCTGCTGGCCAGTTATCAGGGTTGCTGGCAAAATTTCCTCCACGATCTATCAAACAAACTTCAGTTCAACAAGCCAATCTGGAAAGTTTGTTCATTAAGTTAACTGGTCGAGAGTTGAGGGATTAAGATGAGTGCGACACCCATGCCCTTTACGGTTGCAGCCATCCGCCTGAAAAAAATCTTCAGAGAAAAATGGAGCCTGATCTCATGGTTGGCCATTCCGATCATCATCATGTTTTTAATGAGTTTAATCGCCGGCACTGGTGGTGGAAAATTAACGGGCCGATTGTTGGTTACTGACCATGATCAAACCGGGGTTTCCAATTTTATCATCGGTGGATTCAGTCAGGGGCCTATGGCTGAAATTTTTACAGTTAAACAAGTCAAAGAGGCAGAAGGTCAAGAGCTTATGGATGCCGGAGAAGCCAGTGCCTGGATTGTGCTTGAAAAAGGTTTTGGTGATGCGGTACTTAATAACCAGCCTACCACCATCAAATTAATGAAAAACCCTGCACAATCGATATTGCCACAAATGGTGGAAACCAGCATGAAGTTGCTGGTGGATGCAGCCAGTTATGTTCAGGTTTTGTTTGCTAAGGAGTTGGCAGTACTTAAACCCATGCTGGAAACCAAGAAATTCAATGACGCAGAGTTGGTGATTTTAACCCTTGGTATCAAGAAACAAATTGAAAGTCTGGAAGAAACTGTATTTCCACCACAGCTGAAACTTATTGAGCAACAAGTTGAAGAAGCTGAAGATGAGGCCGCTAACATTACTTTTGGTTTGTTAATGTTTCCAGGAGCTGTATTTATGTCCTTGATTTTCAGTGCCAATTCGTTGGCAGTAAATATCTGGGACGATGCCAGCAATGGAGTCATTCCCCGATTGGCCTCTACGCCTTCTGCGCTGGGTAGTTACTTTAATGGACAGATACTGGCCGCTGTGGCGGCGTTTGTTTTGGTTGTGTTGGTATTGGGTTTATTTGGCGCTTTTTATTTTGGTCTACCGTTGAGCAAACTGCCGGTGATGATGTTGTGGCTGGTGTTTTCAGGTTTGGTTATTTACTTGTTGTTTTGTTTGATTACTTTATTGATGCCAACATTAAAATCGGCCAATATAGTGGTTAATGCCACCACTTTTCCGTTGTTAATGCTGGGAGGGAGCCTTTTCCCGATGGAGACTATGCCGACTTGGCTGGCAACCATTGGGCAGTTTTTACCCAATGGATTTATGCTAAAAGGTTTGAAGGATTGGTTGATTCGTTCAGAACCGATGATGGAATCTTTGTTGATGCCATTGATTTTTGGATTGGTGATGTTGATTGTCCTGTGGGTGGTGAATCGACTTTTAATCAAACAACTGATTCACAAAGTGTAGAGGTGAGCTGATGAATAAAATTTGGATGATTGCACAAAAAGATTTCCTCTATGCTTTGAAAGACAAGTCGGTGTTGGTATGGATGTTTATTATGCCGTTGGTGTTTTTCGCTTTTATTGGTTCTACGACACAGGGCTTTAGTGGTGGTTCGGGTAACAAGTCAACATTGGCGGTTTGGTATGAGGGTGATGCTAATGACCCTATATTTCAACAAATGCAATACCGTCTGGAAGCCGAAGATTACAGTTTACGCCTATTCAGTCCAGAGCAACTTTTCTACAAGGACAAGTGGACGTTTGATGATTATGATCGACAGCTTTGGGTGCCGGGTAACATGCAACAACAAGTGGTGGCCGGAAATCAGGTTGAGATTAAATATTTGATTGAATCCGACGGTATGGGTGGTGATTTTCATCAATTTAAGATTAACAAGGCCATTTACCAAACCTTGGGAGATTTGCTGATTTTGAAAAAAACTCAGGCAAAAGGCTGGCGAGAACTTGAGTTTCAAAAGGTGAATGAAATGCCAAGAATGATCACATTGGACATCGCCAAAGCGGGTAAACAAGAAAATATTCCCTCAGGCTATGAACAAGCGGTTCCTGGTATTTTGGTGATGTTTATTATGATGTTGGCACTAACCAGCGGTGCCATGGCTTTGTTTCAGGAACGTAAAACTGGCGTGTTGCGTCGATTGAGTGCAGCGCCAATCAGCCGCAGACAATTGATATTGGGCAAGTGGCTGGGCAAATGGTTATTGACCATCTGTCAGTTGATTTATGGCATGATTATGGGCGCATTGTTGTTCAAGATTCATTGGGGTGAACACTGGTTAATGATTATTATTTTGCTGATGAGTTGGTCGGCAGCTTGCGCAGGATTTGCCATATTGATGGGCTCGTTAGCCAAAAATGAAGGTCAAATTGGTGGTATTCCAGTGATCGTTTCCATGTTATTGGCTGCTTTGGGAGGTTGTTGGTGGCCGATTGAAGTGGCGCCAGAGTGGATGCAACAGTTGGCGATGTTTTTACCCACAGGATGGGTGATGGATGCCTTGCATGAATTGATGTATTTTGGAGGAACCATTGCCGATGTGTTTTTGCATCAGTTGGCCTTGTATGCTTTAACAGGTCTTGCCTTGGTGCTGGCGTTTACAAAATTTAACCATGAATTGAAAAATTAGTTGAAAATTTGGGTATACTAATTGCTTTAATAGCTGGAATTTTCATTTATGCGTTGGAAAGGACAAAGAAAAAGCACCAGGGTAGAAGATCGCCGCGGAGGTGGAATTGTAAGAGGTGGTGCCAAATTATCGGGTGGAATGATTGTTATTGCTTTGATTTATGCCGTTGTCACGGGTCAAAACCCATTGGCATTGTTAGGCAATATCATGCAACAAAGTGGTAGCACCAGTCAGCAAAAGGTACAAATCCCCAAACAACAGTCGGCTGCGGAAAAAGAACAGGCTGATTTTTCATCGGTGATTTTTGCTTCAACAGAGGATATTTGGAATCAGGTATTTGCTCAATCAGGGCAACAGTATCAACCACCTTCAATGGTATTGTACGATGGTCAAGTACAATCCCGCTGTGGTATTAATTCTGAGGCGGTCGGGCCGTTTTATTGCCCCGGTGATAGTAAAGTTTATTTATCATTGAGTTTTTTCAGGCAATTAGAGCGTATGGGTGCGCCAGGTGATTTCGCCCGTGCTTATGTGATTGGTCATGAAGTGGGTCATCACATCCAGAACATCACCGGCACAGAGCGTCAGGTCAGACAGTGGCAACAACAAGCCAGCTCCAAAGCAGAGGTCAATCAATTATCAGTGATGATGGAGTTACAGGCTGATTGCTTGGCTGGCGTTTGGGCTCATCATGCCAACAAACAGCAAAACATGCTGGAACCTGGTGATGTAGAAGAAGGTTTGCGTGCTGCTGCCTCTATTGGAGATGATACTTTACAGTCCAAAGCCGGGCAGCGTGTAAACGTTGAGGCATTCACTCACGGGTCTTCGGCGCAACGGGTAAAATGGCTCAAACGAGGGTTACAAACAGGTAGTTATGATTCTTGTAACACTTTCTCAGAAGGTGCTTGAATACGGTGGAATACTTTCGAATAGACGGTATTGATTTTGGTGTTTCCAGGCAAAGTATTGAAAGTAAATCTGAAACCATAGGTATCAATGAACGCACTTGGCGTGCTTTAAAGCTGCTGCTTGATTCAAATCAAAATACCATCAGCAAAGATCAGTTTGTCGAGGTGGTGTGGCAAGGTATCATAGTCAGTGATGCTTCGATTTTTAAACAGGTGCAAGTGGTTAGAAATCTGTTTGTTCAATTGGGTTTGGCAGATAGTTTAATAGAAAATGTTTATGGTCAAGGTTACCGTCTGACGACAACAGTCAAACCCATCAATTCAGCAAATTTCAGCAACAAGAAAACACCATGGACTATGGCTGCCTTGTTGAGCTTGATTGTTTTGGTAGCATTGGTGGCTTATCAAACCAAACCAGAAATCGATGTATTAAGCAAAGACCAAAGAAAAAACATCCTGACTTTATCCCAGGAAAACTGGCAGGAAGGTTTAACTCATATCGATGCTTTGTTGCTGGAAAACCAAGACTATTCCACGTCTGATTTGGCTTATTTATATCATCAAAAAGGGCAGGCCCATCTTAATTTACAGCAGTTTGAAGCGGCGCGTGAAGCGCTTGTTCAATCCTTGTCTGCTTATAAGAATCTTGCTGATTGGCAAAGACAAGGTGAGGTTGCCATGCAAATGGCCAGACTCTATGACTATTTAGATGACCCGAAAATTCAGTTGGCATACATCACTGACAGCATACGTTTTTTTGAAAAAGCTGGTGCGGAAACAAGCCTTGTTGATGCGATGCTAGAAAAAGCCAGTTATCAAAGAAAAATCAAGAACTACGATGCTGCTATCAGTACCTATGAAGACGTGTTGGTAGAGGCAAAAAAAATTGATGATCAAGTGGGCCAAATGATGGCCATTAACAATAAGGCTGCATTGCATCTGGTGTTAAATCAAAACCAGCATGCCATTGCCTTGGGTGAACAGGGTTTGGAACTCAGTCTGAAAACAGGCAATGGCCAGCACATCGCCAACTCTTACAGTTTTCTCAGTCAGTTGTATTGGCAGGAAAATCAACAACAAAAAGCTTTAAAACTCATGAGTCAGGCTTTGACTTATCAATTAGAAACCAGGAACCATCGACACCTGAGTCCAAAGCTCATGAACCTCAGTTATTTATTGCTGGAGACAGGTCAGTTTGATAAGGCCGATGAGTTATTAATAGTCACTGGAAATTATGCTGACGCTCTGAAAGTTAAAAGAGGTTCAGCTGTGGTGGCCCTTTATCAAGGAATGAATGAAGCGCATCAGTCCAATTGGTCATTGGCCAATGATTTTTTAGAGAAATCATATGATATCGTCATGAAAAATCAAATTGATTACCAAAAACCCACCATCATGGCTTATTTGGCTTTGACGCGGGCACAAACAGGGAAATACCTCAAAGCCATTGAATTGGCACACCTGACCTTGGCTGAACAGCAGGTGGGAGAACGTGAGCGATTTTTGGCACAACTGGCCATGTTGCAGGGCTATGATGCCACCGAGCAGTTGTTATTGGCAGAGACATTAATGCAAGAAATTAATGTGCCTGATAAA
>JAGRJR010000081.1 GCA_020442635.1 Lysobacterales bacterium | reverse complement strand
TTTGAAGTTGGTGGTGTAAACCGCATCAAACTGCACATCCTGCAAAACTCTGGCCCAATATTGCGCCCTTTTTATGCCTTGCTCGCTCAATTGAGGATCTTCTGCGTCTGGCTCCTGCTTTTCAGTGTGCCTTAAAATAAAAAGTTGAACCTCATCAGTTTCCAATGAGCTGGCACTGTCTTGTGATGTGCTGCGAATCATTCGTTCGACTGGTTCTGTTACTTCCTTAGTGGCTGGGACATTCAAATAAAAATAAGCCGCCAATAAACCACCAATAAACCACAGCGCCCACAACAAATAGTTGTTTTGACGTTTAACCACAACTTCTTTGACTGTATCACTGACCACATCATCCTTAGGCAACTCCAGCTTATAGCCTATTTTATGTACGGTTGTGATTAAATCTTCGCCCACTCCAGTTTGTTTAAACATTTTTCGCAAACGTGAAATGGCAGCTGGTATCACTTCCGGTGAACTCGGTTTATCTTTCCAAACTTCATCCATCAAATGATTGTTTTGTACCGTTTCACCTGTGTTTTCAAGCAACAGCTTTAAAACGTCCAGTGCCATGTGATCCATTTTGATATCCACTCCGTAAGAACTGACTGAGTAGTCATCAAAATTTATCAGTAAATGTTTTATCTGTCTGGTTTTCATTTTTAAGTCAAAATTCTCCAACAGCTCGAACCCTCAGGCCATCACTTATTATTGGTAGCTGAATGAATCAAATGATGGGTTTACATGCCAAGCATGTTTAAGTATATAAAAAATACCATAGAATTTTAATGACAAAAAAGTAAACCTGCTCTTTTTTTAAGCTTTGAAAATCTGAGAGATGAAATGACTACATATTTAAGCAGATGAAAACAGACAATAACCTGAGACAAACGGCCTTAAGCCAATAATAATATTTCATTAAAAAAATACAGGACATTGAGAAAATCCCCCAGCCAGTTAGCGACTAGGGGACATTGGGTTTACTCAAATGGACTGACGAAAATCACATCTGAACTGGCACCAACTTTTATATTGTCTAACACCATGGATGCCGAGTTGCTGGCTGAAGCTTGGAACCCGAAATTTAAAGCACCAAAACCCTCACCATTACCCCATGCAATATTGCGTTCTGGGAACAGTAAATCACCATTAAAGTACATACAGTATGTTTGGGTATCAAGATTAATGATTAATTGAATCGGATAAACCTCTTCACTGGTATATGAGCCCGAAAACATCCCAAATGTACCAGATGCATCAGTTATGGTGATGGAACCATTATCAAAAAACTGTAATTCGGAAAAATTAACAGCGTGACCAAAAGCATCATTCAAAACAATCTGATAATCATCCAATTGATCGAAACTGACATCAAAACTGATATCCAACCAACCAGTCGTGTAACTGCTGTCTCCTAACAATCGGAAACGCATACCACCTTCACTGCCAGACATGGTTTGTTGCAGATTCAAAGCCAGTCCTGAAATCGTACTGTTGACAATCAGGCTATCAATTTCGGCAGTCGCTGCTACCGGTTCGCCCACAGCCGCACCACCTAATGGAATGGATTGACCCAACACCTGATTTTCAAAATCTGCATCCAAAACCAATGGTAGTTGAACCGGCCTTTCTACGTAAACACTCAAATTATCCAAATGAAAAGGGTTGCCATCTGAAAAAGGCGCATATCCGGTTAACAATCGACCCACTCCACGTTCTGTGATACCAAAAGACCGATCAGAAAAAAGCACATTGTCATCAATAAGCAGTCGACTGGTTCGATTGTCCATGTCAAAAATCATTTTGATATCCATGGTATCCATTGAATCATACGTCGCGTTGTTCAATGAAATACCACCAGCAGCATCATTGGCAGTGATACTGCCATCACCGCTGAGTTTGACATACATGAATTTGTGGGCAGAATTTCCTTGTTCACGAACGCCAAAAGCATAGTCATCATGACCATTAGGCGTAAATTCAAAATGAAATGTAACCTGACCCGTAGTCACCTCTTCCTGATCTAAAAATTCCCAATAAAGATTTTGACTTCCTGTTGTCACCAAATCATTATCCACCAGTAAATAATTTTCACCGGGTACATTTTCAATGATTTCAGTGACCAGTGTTTCTGTGTTAATGGGCTCGTTTTGGCTGGCACCACCTGTTCCCAAAGTACTTCCCGGAACTTTGTTATTAAAATCAACCGACAAAAGATATGTGGTTTCTAAAACTCCTTCTGCTGCAGAAAGACAAGTTCCTCCTAACAACACCAAACCAATCAAAGCTTTGATTCTTGTATGCATTCAATGACTCCCAGTATAGTTTATTGTATAAATAAAATTCGGCTTTATCCGACACTTACAGGGTGACAGAATAATAAAAATGCAAAATTGAATTCTGAAAGAAAAATGAATTTGTAGTGATTTTTTACTTGTTATGACAATAAACACACAATACAAACGCAAAAGTTTTGTTACAAGCTTTATTGGCAATCAGACTAATTTACTTTTTGATTAAGAGATTGCCAAACCTGTTCTTCATCAATGCTCCAAAAATCAGCGGCTGTCTGTTTGCACAAATTCATCACATCAAAAGCCTCCATGTACTTTTGCTGCATGATCAATGCTTCAGCTTTGATTCGTAAATATGGAACCACAAAAGGTTGATGCGGTTCAGAAAGGGCCAAGACATTGAGTGCTTGTTGTGGCTGTTGTTGTTCTAAGTAAATCAAGGCGAGATAATTGTTGGCCGTGATAAAAGCCTCAAATTCTTGCAGCTTTTCTGCCAGAATTTGTGCCTGCTGTAAAGTTTTCACAGCCTCTGCGGGCTGACCTTGTAACCAGTAGTAACGCGCTTGGTAAATTTGCAAGGATGGGAGCATCAACTTTTCGTCACTTTCTTCAATGTGCGTTTGCACGTGGGTGATTAAAGTATCTATACCACTCACATGTTTTTGGTCTAATTTAAGGCTCAAATCCATCAAGTCTGCCTTGGCTAATCTGCGAGTATCACGACTTGAATTGGCCAAAGCTCGATACCTATCCAGAGATTCCTGAGCCTCATCCCACAGTTTTTGCTTTCTTTGAATATCGAAATAGGATTGATAAGCAGACATTTGCATCGCTACATATTCCAATTCGATACCCAAAGACAAAACCCTGGCATTGTATTGAGCCGCTTCATTGAGCTGACCCTGAACCATAAGGGTATAAACCAATTCATTCAAAGTCGCCCCAGAACCCAATTTAAAACCGACTTTATCAGTCGCTTGTAAGGCTGTTTTCAAATAATCTTCAGCCAAAGCATATTGCGACCTTTGATTAGCAATTCTTGCCATCAATGAATACGTTCTGGCCAATCCAATTACATCATCAGTTGACTCAAATAATTTGATGGCTCGATGAGCCTCTTGTACAGCCAGTACCACATCACCTTGCTTCTGTAACAAACTGGCCTTTGAAGCCAAAACGGCAGCCAACAAGCCTGAATACTCATTGCTTTGCAACTCACTGATGACGTCATCAAAAGTGGCCAATGCCATTTGCGGCTTATTCAAATCAACCAATAACATCGCAAATTCATATTTGGCCTTGTTCCAAACATTGGCAGATGTTTGTAAACCTGAAGAAAACAATTGCTGATAGATTAATTCGGCCTCTTTTGACCTACCTTGCTTACTCAATATATGGGCTTTCAATACCCAGGCTGATACTTTCAAAGAATCAACTGTTTCCAGTGCCAACAAAGTATCCAATAATGACAACGATTCCTTACTCAAACCCAATTGGTTAAGCGCTTCTGCTTTTTTAAATCTTGCCAGATGAAAGTCGGGCTGTTCTTTTAATACCAGATCAAAATGCTGAATGGCACCTTGCCAATCCAGTCGCTCATAACTTTTCAAACCATTGATATAAAGTGTTAATACATAGTCATTTTGCGGAACCAGACTCCTTTGATCAGGTTGTTCAAGTTTAAGTTGAGTGAACAACAATTCACTGCTTTGGGTTATCAGTTCTGAAAAATTCTGGCCCTTGATGATTTCTTGTAAAACCGTTTTACCCGCCATTTGTAACTCGACTAACCAGGCCATTGAATCACTTTCATCAACAGGTTTAATAATTAAAACCGTTAGGTTTGGAATAAGTTTCTGTTGTCCCAAAGTGAAGTCTTCAGCCGTAACAAACCTGGGGCGATCTGTTGAATCAAGCACTTCAGCACCATTGGAGAATGACAACAACTGTCCCAGATAGTTGGTTGCCGAGCGTACTTCCCAGTCATTGTCTGGAGCATTTGACTGCACCAGTATGTGCTGAGTAACCTTTTGAGGTTTCGTGTCTGACTGCCAGTTCAAAGTAAACGAGGCAATTACAATAAACAAAGCAACAAGCAACATTATCTTGTATAAGCTATAGTTTTTTGATGATGTTGCTTGGTGTTGCTGAGCTGGCTGATCTTTACCCGACCATTTAACACCTTGCCCGTAGACAGATTCAATCAACTCAACATCTGTGTATTGAGCCAGGGTTTTGCGTAATTTTGAAATGGTTTGATCGATGGTGTTGGTACTGACCACTCGCCCATGCCAGACATGTTCAATCAAATCATCCTTGCTGTGGATGGCATGCGGATGCTGAACCAGAAAATAGAGCAAGTCATAAATTCTTTTGGTTAATTCGACACTTTGCCCCTGAAAAGTCAGCTCCTTACGATCAGGGTTAATTTGAAAACCACAAAAATTCAGCACAGCTCATTTGAAAAAATCACAAGCCGCGTATTTTGTCATGACATGATATTAAATGCCATGACCTTAGATGTATAAGTTCTGATTCCAAATCCAAATTTGACCCCGTCAAATTTAAAAACCCACAACACCAAAGGTGCTGTGGGTCACAGGTGGACGAACATCAAACGTTTAATTTGATGTTGTCTCTGGTTAAGCCTTCCAAACCACCGAAGACGGTGATGTTACTGACTTTATCGGCCACTTTTTCCAAAGTTTCCAACTCTTTCAAACGTCTCAAAGTTTCGCTTTGATCCATCAACTTTGCGGTGTTCAACAAAGAACGGGTCGCAGCGGTTTCTTCACGGCGTTTGATGATGTTGGCTTTGGCGGCTTTTTCCGCTTCAACCACTTGATTCAAAATGGTTTTCATCTCACCAGGCAAGATGATGTCTTTGACACCCACTTCTATCAAGGTCAAACCGAATTCAACCACTTTTTTGGCCACAAAGCCTCGGACAAAAGTATCGATGGCCTCTTTATCAGCCAACAACACATCCAACACTTTGGTACCGATGGCTTTACGCAAAGCCAACTGCAAGGCGTTGTACAAAAATTCTTTGTAGTTCGCCAATTCAGTCACGGCTTTGACCGCATCGGTGACTTTAAAAGTCGCAGACAAGTTAACTCGTAAGCTGACTTTGTCTTTGGTCAGGATTTCCTGACCAGCCACTTCGATGGTTTGTGCACGGGTCTCAACAATTTCAACCACAATGGTTTGGTTGTAGTTCCAAAAACCGTATTTACCGGCTTTCAAAACGCGGGCCAATTGACCATCAATGAACAACAAACCGACTTGTTGGTTGGTCACTTCTTTGATCACCATACCCGCAGACAAAACAGACGCCTTGGCTGCTTTGGCCAACACTTTCATGTCTTTGGCAGATACTTCTACCTGCTCAGTGACATTGATTCGTCGAACCTCGACTTTGGCTTCGGTGTTCCAAAACCATTTTTCAGACTGAGGTTTAATCAAATCAGTAAACTGACCATCTACATAAATCAAAGCCACCTCATTTTCATCGGTGCTGATTACTGTGTAGAATGCTTCGCACAAGCTTGCTTTATTTCTCAATAGCACTTTGACATCTTTCTGGGTGATTTCAGTCGCAGTGATATCAAATATACGCACTTTTAAGTGGTCACCGACATCCCAAAACTGGTGTACACCCGCTGTCAAAACGGCAATCAATTGTCGATCTCTGAATAACAACGCTCGTTCGTTATCCGCAATCACTATTCTTTTTCTAAAAATCATTTTTCTTTCTTCCTGTGCAAATCATTCCTTGCACCATTTATGTAAACTCAGTCATTAAAACCTCGTGTTAAATCAAACATGCCCTTTCGGGTCTCTATAAACTTGGATTCTTTCAAATCCGAACCGATGCCAGGAACACCTGACACCGGCAAAGCTTCCTTTCTGTCGCCTACCTACCACCGCCATCAAGCCATCCTGATAACAGCATCTCTACTCTCTCACCTACCGCACCACCACAAGCCTTCCTACGTTGGCTTTGTAATCAAGCCGGCTAAGCCTATCGAAGCCTCAATACCGCCATGATTAAATCAAGAAAAAAGTCAGCCTCACGCCCAGACAGTGGCCAATCATGGGTTGTTCTGGTTCCACCACATTCTGAAACTACACCACTCTCCCAGTGTATCTGATACATCCTGTAGCACAGCTTCAGTTTGTGGTTTCTCAATCCAAGCAACTTGGCTCAGAAAGCAGACCAATGCACAATTGGCATGAAAGCAATGAATGTACAATGCTTTCCTGTCTGTTCGCTGTCGGTTAACTACCTTGTCATAGCTGCGTGTCTTGCAACCACGGACTTCTCGCCCACCCGACTGAAACTGACTTGTGATGTTTTAAGACGTCACACGTCTAACATTAGATATGGCTCTCGCCTTGGTGCCTTTCGGCTGTCTTTTGAGCAGGAGTCGAACCTGCGACCCGCAAATTAACCGTTTGCTGCTCTACCAACTGAGCTATCAAAGTTAGAGTAGGATTCGAACCTACGAATTTAAAATAACAGTTTATGAGACTGTTGCCTTCGACCACTTGGCTATCTAACGCATTCAACACCAGGCATACATACCAACAAAGTTGGCTGCACCGGACTGCCATACAGAGACAGCTCCACAGGTGTTCGAATTTAATGTGTCTTGCTTCCCTTCTTTTGCCCTGTCGGGCAAAAACCGGCTTCACAAGACTTGTTTTTATGAGAATTCCTCTGGTGAGCTATGCTCACCAACCGGTGTTCATCTTTATGTGTCTTGCTTCCCTTCTTTTGCCTGTTGGGCAAAAACCGGCTTCACAAGACTTGTTTCTATGAGAATCCCTCTGATGAGCTGTGCTCAACAACCAGCATTCATTTTTTGGGCTTTAAGCTTGACCAGAATTTGGTCAAAAAAAAACCTGTCTGGATGACCAGACAGGCTTTACGTAAAAGATTCCTGAAAGGCCATCCAATGCCTTTCAGAACATGTGAAAGGCATTAAATCAACTGCATACCACGCAGCACATTCGAGTCATGGCTCGGACATGTCGCGATCTTGTTTATGTTGAAATAATGTAAATTCATTTTTTGTTTTCCGTTGTGGCAAACCTGTTTACCAAGTTGCCAGTTTCATTAAAGGCTGTGCATTCTACGCCGATGATTTTCAGAGTCAAGTATTAATTAACGTTTTTTTAACAATCAATCGAAACTATTTGCAAAAATCAAATCGGCTTGTAACTCATAAGCGCCCATATCAGGCATCAGATACCGGTCTTTCTGTCTTTGATCTTGTGGTGTGGACTGCGCTAATGTGGCTATATTGAGACCGGGTGAATTGGCTTGTGTGGCCGTGGTGGGTGTATACCCTCCATTATAGGCTGGTGTCGAAACCAAAGGGTTGGCCCAGGTGATGCCCGTTGTAGCTGCTACTTCAAATTGGTTATTAGGCCTTTGCTGTGGAAATTGTAAGTTATTTGAACCTGAAACAGGATTCAATATATTCCAGGGATTGAATTCATTGCCACCCGTATTATTGGCCAGAATGCTGTTGTACATGGTGGTTTGGTTACTGCCGCCAATCGAAATACCTCCGGCAAAACACACGTCACAAGGTGCATGGTTATTAACAATCGTAACATGACGTAAGGTGATGTTGGCTGAGCCATCAATTGACATGCCGCCGCCCAGAGTATTGGTTGCTACATTGCCATAGACAGTGCTGTTAACCATTTCGCCATTGGCATTGGGGCCAAAGAAGATACCACCGGCTCCGCGCGATTGGTTCTCAATAAAACTGCTGCGATCGATAATAAAAGGACCTCCCTGAATGTAAGCACCGCCGGCCAGTCCAAAATTTTGCGAGTTGATGTTATTTTCAAATGTCACGTCGGTAAACGCAGACAAACTGTTTTGGTCATACATCACTGAGAAAAAGCCCACGCCAAAGGCATTGGCCTGATTATTAATGATTTCTGTACGACAAATATTGATGGTTCTTTCCGCACCATCGACACCTATGGCACCTGCGTTGCCGCCATTACCTGGATTGCCGCTGTTACCGGTGGCCTGATTACCATCAAAAATAGAGTCTGTGATTCTGATGTAATCGCTGCCCAAGGAATAAAAAGCACCGCCATTACTACTGAAAATATTCTCAAAAACAGAATGGCTGATTAAAACTTGATTCATGCCTATGGCATAAATGGCTCCACCACCACCATCTTGTTCAACTTGAATGGCATGGTTGTTGTTAAATTCGCTGTTAATCACTTCTAAACTGACCGCTTGCCAAGGTCCACCTGAAGGCTTGAAAATAGCGGCCCCACTTTCAGTGGCACTAAACCCATTGTTCAAAGAGATGTTCTGAACTGTGAAGGTATAACTGAGGTTTTGCGGATTCTGAACCAAAAATATCCGTCTTTGGTTCTGACCACTTAAGGTCACCAAACCACCACCGTCGATGACTGCCTGTTTGGTGACATTCAGGGTGGCTGTGAGGTTTATTTGAGTGGGGTTATTGCCGATATTGAAGCGAATGGGGCCGCCTGTATTCAGTGCATTTTGAATCATCGCTGTGGTCACTGAGCCAGGACTGCCATTACCCAACACAGTGGCACCAGTCAATGGTCTGGCAGTTGTTTCATCACAGTCCACTTGTGCCAAAGATGAAATACTGAACATCAATAACAGCACCAAATATATAACTTTCATACTCAATTCCTGGTTTTTCTTACTACTCAAAGCCATCAGCAAAGATCAAATCACAGCTCAATGTGCCACAATATTCATAAGCACCAATATCAATGGTATCGGGTGTTGGTCTTGACTGAGTGGCTTGGTGTTTTAAGTATTGTTTATCAACAACATATTCTGCTGTTAATAAAATCAAAGGATCCATGCCGCCATTGACCAAATCTGAGCCTGACAAGGGATTAAAATCCTGAGTGGCAAAATTATTGAACATGGCATCAGTACCCGTTAAATTGTTGCCTAAATCATTGATGGTGCCACTGGGTATGCAATGGCAATCTTGCCAACCTGTTTTAAACCAGTTATGTTGCAGATTGACACTGCCAGTGCCGTCAATCAAAGCCAAAGAGGAACCGTTGGCTGTGCCAAAAAATACATTGTTAAACACATGAGCCGTTTCATCATTGGTTGATAAACGCATCAAGGTGGTGTTGCCGGTTCGGGTGCTGATGATGGTATTGTTATAAAAATACAAATCACCTTTGCGGTAGTCTGCCAAAGTACCGCTGTCACCACCATAATGCAAGATTTGTGAATTGCCCTGCCCCTCTGACTCCATCAAGACATTGCCATAAACATGGGTGGTTGGGTAGCTTGGATGATTAACCAGTACGCTGGAGTCTTCGGCATCAACCAAGTCCAGCTGCCGGTTACCGTCTTCAATCCAATTGTAACGAACCACCAGACCGGCTGAACGGTCTTTGAGGTTATTTCCACCTGCGCCTGCTCGCAATGCACCAAAGCGATTCCCTTCATAGACAATACCAATAGCTGCTGTGTAGGTATTGTGTTCAAAAATGCGGCCATCGTTGCCATTGCTATGAATGTAGTTGCCTTGAATCAGGATATCTTGGGTGTCTCCATCACTGGCGGCCACAAAAATGCCATTACCAGAGTCTTGAATGGTGTTGTTCCTAAAAGTGATGTGTTGGCCAACTTCTACAAACAGGCTGGCTGCATTGTTACTGTAAAACTCGGTCTGATTATTGTCATTGGTGAAAGAATATGGTGGTCGTGCTGAACGAATATCCAGGTTTTCAATGATGATGTGCTGCGGAATTTCATTATCTGGAATATTAGAACCACCGATTTTAATTAATCCTCGCGGCTCATTCCAGAAATTAACACCTGGAACCGTGGTGGCTCCATTGCCATCTATGATAGGTTGTTGTCCTTGTGGTCCATTGACGCCAATCACCTGAATCGGATTTTGCTCAGTACCTACCGCATTAATCACCCACTTTTCTTTATAAGGGGTCTGGCGCCAATGAATAAAAACTCGATCGCCTTCACCAATCGTTGCCCAGGGCACATCTCCGATGTTTTGAAATGGAGGGTTGTTATCCACATGATAATCGATGGCATGTAACTGCCAACTACACACACTAAACAACAAGATAAAGATTTTTTTCATCTAAGCATTTTAATCTTTTAAATAATCAAAAAATGTTAAGTTGTTAGCGGAAATAAATATTTTTAAACTAAAATGACAGGCATGAAGTCCAGGTATATTTTGTTGTGTTTGCTTGCCGTTTGGTTCAATTTAACTGCGCACCCTACTTTGGATATTCGCATGGATGCCATTGACAATGAAATTAAACAGAGTGCATCAAACGCTGCGCTGTATTTACAAAAAGGTGAAGTACAGCGGCAAAACCGAGACTTTTCTGCAGCCCGACAAAGTTTTGAACATGCTTTGAAACATGGCACAGCTCAACCACTTTATTGGTATCATCTTGCCAAAATAGCCAGAGACCAAGACAAAATTTCTCAAGCAATCAGTTTGTTGACCCAAGCCGTTGATTGGCAAATTCAACAAACCATACAAAATAATACCTCAGTTTTGATTTATATTGAGCTGGCAGAACTCTACACCATGACAAATCAATGGGTAAAAGCAGCCAATAACTATCTTAAAGCACTGCAATTGCATCATAAAATTGATCCAGGCATTTATCTATTGGCCAGCCACTTATTTACTCAAAGTGGAGAAGCCTACCTGTCATCGGCTTTGCAGGTAATAGATTTGGGTCTGGAACAACACCCTGGTAGATTGTGTTTTCACAAGAAAGGTATTGAACTGGCACTGGCCGGACGTCAGTATCGGAGTGCCTGGAAAAGATTCTATTATCTGATTCAAACACATCCTGGTTTATCACGCAAAGCGCAACAGTTTACTCAACTGAGTTGCAACCAACCATTAATCCATTACAACAAAGCCGCCTTATGAAAACCATCCAATTAATCCAACTAATACTTTTAGCGACTGCAATAACTGTTTCACCAATTTCTGCTGAAACCATTTTGGTCAACAGTGAAGTAAACTGGCGCTACCTTGATGATGGCTCTGACCAGGAAACTGCCTGGAAAGAGGTTGGCTTTGATGATTCGAACTGGTCAGTTGGCCAAGCTAAATTGGGCTTTGGCGACAATAACAACAACACCACGATAAACAACCACCAATCGTCAGTTGTAAATGGCGCAGCTACCTGGTATTTCCGTCATAAATTCAATGTAGTCAGTCCCAGTGAATTTAATTTTCTCAAATTTGAAGCCTTGCGTGATGATGGTGTGGTGGTTTACCTCAATGGTGTTGAAGTTGGTCGCTCCAATATGCCAGCAGGCACAGTGAATTATGATACGCTGGCTGCTTCAACGGTCGGTGGTTCTGATGAAAGCACATTCTTTCCATCATTGGTCTTTAGCAATAATTTGGTTCAGGGTGAAAATGTACTTGCAGTCGAAGTGCACCAACGCAGAACAGACAGTTCTGATGTGGGCTTTGATTTGCGTTTACTTGGCACAGACATCAACCTGACTCGTGGGCCTTATTTACAAAGCCAGTCACCTACCGAAATCACGATAAAATGGCGCACCTTTGAAGCTGTAAACAGTCGAGTCAGCTGGGGTTCAGCAATTAATGCATTGGATAACCATTTAGATGATCCAACCCTTACAACCGAACACGAACTTCGCATCAGCGGCTTATCACCCAAGCAAACATATTACTATTCGATCGGCACCAATACCGAAACTTACGCAGGTAATACAGAAGACCATCATTTTAATATGCCACCTTTACTCGGTGACAAAGCAGCTTTCCGGTTCTGGGTGATTGGTGACTCGGGTACAGCCAATGCCGATGCCCAGGCAGTAAAAAATGCCTATTTGTCCTATAACCAACAAAACCAGACCAATTTGTGGCTGATGCTTGGGGATAACGCCTATAACACAGGTACAGACGATCAATACCAGACTGCTGTGTTCGACATGTACCCTGAATTACTCAGAAACTCTACACTGTGGTCAACCATTGGTAATCATGATCGGGGGAATGCCAATTCCATCATGCAGACAGGAGTCTACTACGATATTTTCTCTTTCCCCCAAAACGCCCAAACTGATGGCATCAGTACTGGCATGGACTCTGGTACAGAAGCCTATTATTCTTTTGATTATGCCAATGTACATTTTGTGGTGTTAGAGTCACATGAAAGCAATGCCACCTTCAGAACCGGCATGTTGAACTGGCTAAACAATGACTTGTTGATGACAGACGCCGATTGGGTGGTGGCTGTATGGCATCATCCACCTTATACCAAAGGCAGTCATGATTCGGATCTTGAAAACCAATTGATTTACATGCGAGAAAATGTTCTGCCTATTTTAGAAAATCACGGCGTCGATTTAGTACTGACAGGGCATAGTCACAGTTATGAACGTTCCTGGCTTATTGATGGACATTATGGTCACTCTGATACTTTTGATAACAATTCCCATATCATTGATGGCTCTCCAGGCACACCTGATGTTTCTCCCTATGAAAAAAACACGTTCGGCATGGCCTCTCATGAAGGCGCTGTTTACGTAGTGGCAGGCAGTTCAGGTAAAATTAGTGACAATCAGGGAGAAGCCCATGAAGCCATGCGAAACCTTCTGCCTCTATCTGAGTTGGGCTCCCTGGTAATTGATGTCAATGGTAACTTGATGAGTGTCAGATTTTTAAATGACAATGGTCAAGTCAGTGACGCCTTTCAAATTCTCAAAGCTGACATCATCTTCATTGATGGCTTTGAAAACAATCTATAAGAGATGGTTTTTAATTCATAGAAAAGGTAAAAAATAAATGTTGCGCTGGTGATTGCTTTTAGTGTAAAAACCACTTTGTTAACTTTTAACTTGAAAGCATAATCAAGAAAAAGTGTGTCTTCAAATTTGTGTTGGTTTAGAGAGGGTTCTAACGCTTATGATTTATCCGCCTGAGTACGGTAATGATCCAATGTTTCCCAAAGCAGAGGATTTTAAAATTGAATATAAAAATCACGTGGTTGGTCATGGCATGGTCACCCTTAAGTCGTTTAAAAAAGGTCAAACGATTGCGAAATTGGCTGGTGATGTGGTTGGAGCCATCAGGCCGCATTCATTTCAAATCAGCAGCAAAAAGCATTTGAATGACAAATATTTTATCGGGTATTTCATTCACTCTTGCGACCCCAACACCGCCATTGATACCAAGCATTTAATTGCCACTGCACTTAAAAAAATTGAACCCGGTGACTACATTACCATTGATTACAGTGCCACAGAAGATTACTTGTTTCGCCAATTCAAATGTAAAAAAAAAAAAAAAAAACGTCGGGGAGTGATTGCAGGCAAAAAAGAGACCAAACGCTCGGGGCTTTCCTTAATGAGTTATTATGATGAAGAGGATGATTTTTAAGCGAATGCTTATTTAGAGACCTTTACACGATTCGTGAACAAAGATCTCATTGAGTCACATCCTTGCACATAAATACATTGTTATCGTCCTT
>JAGRJR010000080.1 GCA_020442635.1 Lysobacterales bacterium | reverse complement strand
CGAGACATGATCCATTACCTTCAATAAAAACTGTGCCACTGGATTGCTCTCCTGTGTTGTTGGTGATGCGAACTTGAGTGCCACGAAGGCAACTGTCACTGATGTGTACCGCAGCTGCACCACTGCCCAATGTCTGATTTCCTATGAGATTTACGCGGTTCAGATTGACATCATGTCCCCGAATCAAAAGCGCAGAGCCGGCAGCTTTATTAAATTCAGAATACTGTCCACCAGTAACGGTTAAATCAGAAAGTTGAGTGTCATCACCGCTAATTTGAGGGAACACTTCAAATACCCTGTCCAGCTGTTGACCATAAATCGTCGTCAATTCTGCTGAGTCACCTATGATTACTACAGGTTGTAATAAATCTAAATCTCCAGTGGCGGCTTGATCTTCATCAATGCCTGGAATGCCGAGTAAATAATCACCGCCAGGCACCAAAATGACATCTGTATTCACAGTTTGATTACTTTCCTGAATGGCAGCACGTAATGAGCACTGGTCGTTAATGGTTTTACACAACCCATCACCAAGCAGGACATCAGTTTGGTCTAAGGTGGTGTCAACTTGATAGGTTACCGCTGAACAATGACAAGATAAACCTATGAGCATCAAGGTTTTGCAGCGTCTGTTTTTAATTAATTTTTGTAATTTCATATTGGACAATTTAAGCAATCTATAGGCAAAAATCCTGAAAAATACCTGAAATTTTTATGAAATAAAAGTGACTATTCAGAGTTATACTTTCCATAAAGTGGCCAGGAATAATTTATTGGCGTATTTATTGTTTAATCCTTAGTTAAATTTATGAGGATATATCTGTTTAAGACATTAATACCTGTTGAGATTATTGATTGACTGATTTATCGTATCATTAATGTAAAAAACAATTAGGAAGTATGAAGGCTGAATTTTGGCATCAGAAGTGGCAGCGCAATGAGATTGGTTTTGATCAACCCAAAGTCAATCCGTTACTTAAAAAGCATTTCAACGCTTTGCAATTAGCACCAAACTCTCCGGTTTTTGTACCTTTATGTGGTAAATCCATTGATATGGTTTGGTTATTGCAACAGGGTATGCAAGTGGTTGGTGTTGAGCTGAGCCAAGACGCCATTGAACGGTTTTTCGAGGCGTTAGACACAGAACCAGAAATTTCTCAGCTGGATCATTTCACTTGTTATCAGGCTGAAAACATGACCATTTATGTGGGTGATTTTTTTGCACTCGATGCACGACATTTAGGTCAAATATCCGCCAGTTATGATCGCGCCGCTTTGGTGGCTTTACCTGAAGTTATGCGAAAAGATTATGCACATCATTTGAGCTTAATCACTGACAATGCGCCACAATTGCTGATTACTTTTGATTATGATCAGTCTCAACATGCTGGACCACCATTTGCGATCAGTGCTGATGAAGTCAGAAGCCATTATGCCCACAGTTATCAGATTCAACTGTTAGAAAGCGTGCCAGTCATAGGTGGGCTCAAAGGTCATTGCGAAGCCCTTGAGCAGTTGTGGCTCCTTAAAAAGTAACAGAACCCGGTATTCCGGGCTCTGACTTTAATTTTTTTGGGATAAAATAAGTGGCTTATTCCACCACACAAAAAGCATTGAGTTTATTGCCGTCCAAATCTCGGAAATACCCTGCATAAAAACCTTTGGTCGCATCCTCTGGACGGAATCCTGGTTTACCTTCGTCAGTGCCACCTAATTCCAGGGCTTTTTGATACAAAGCATCGACTTGTTCAGGTGTTTGCAAGTACAAAGCAACCATCACACCATTACCCACGGTTGCTGGTTGCTTATCGAAAGGAATGGTAACAGAAAATCCGGGGGCATCCGGAGCAGGTGCCCAGGCCACAAAATAATTTTCTTCTTCCATAAACCGGCCGATGCCAATAGAACCAAACAAATCATCATAGTATCTAACAGCACGTGGTAAGTTGTTGGTGCCGACTGTAACGTATCCAATCATTTTCTTCTCCTGATAGTAAGTTGTTGTTAAAAAAAACTTACTATAACAGAGTACTACTGACAGCATGGTGTCAGTAGTGTTTTGTTAAGCTATAATCAAAGTAAAAAAAGATACCTTCATTATGAGAAGAGCTGACAGGTTAATGAAAATTACGCATTTTCTGCGTAAACGGCGTCAAGCCGTAACCGCCCAACAAATTGCTGATGCTTTTGGCATTTGTAAACGCACAGTGTACCGTGATCTTCAGTGTTTAATGGACTCGGGCGTACCCATACGGGGAGAGGCGGGCATTGGTTACACCATTAATAAACAATTTTATCTACCTCCCATAGCGTTTGATGCCGATGAATTGGAGGCCATTGGTCTTGGAATCAGCATGGTGCGCCAGTGGACTGATCAAAGGTTTGCTGATAAAGCCGACAGTGCCTTTGAAAAAATTGAAGCAGTATTACCAACCAGCTTACAGGGTGAACTTAAACAAATCACCACTTATGCTGTACCCACCCGACCCAAAGTGCCCTGGACAGTCAATTTTTCTGATTTGCGTGATTACATCAGAACCCGCCGAAAAATACACATTGTTTATCGTGATCAAGACGAACAAGAAACCATAAGAACATTACGCCCTTTGGCACTGTTCTTTTTCAACCCTGTCTGGTTGTTGGCATCATGGTGTGAGTTACGACAAGATTTTAGGAACTTTCGATTGGATCGCATCCAAAATGTCATCGTTGTTGACGAAAAATTTGATGATGAAAACAAAAACTTGACTGCGTATATGAGCAAGATAGATAGTTGTTCCTGAAAAGGAATGTTCCCCAAAAAAAAGGAGACCTTGGTTAGAATTCCAAGGCCTCAAATTTTAATTTAGTTGCCAATATTTTTTTCTAAGAATTTCAACATTTTTTTGAATAATTCAATGCGATGTGGCACTTTCTGAAATCCGTGACCGTCCTTTTTATATATTTTTTCGTACGGTTTTCCGGTTTTTTTAAGTTGTTCTTCAAGGAAATACGCATTTTCGATTGGAACCCGAACATCTTGGGTGCCATGAACTAACAAGAGTTCAGCTTTGATTTTATCAGTATGAAGCGCCGGAGATCGTTCGTCTAATACGGTCTTGTCTAAAGAGCCAAAGCTTTGAATCATGTAGTTTTCTCTGGCCTTGATATTACCCTTAAAGGAGTCTGCTTTTTTCCATTGGAGTTCAATTTCATATAACCCAGCATCTGGAATTGAGCATTTGTATAAATCTGGTTCGCGAACGACTGCATTTAACGCGGCATATCCTCCGTAACTTACACCATGGATACACAACTTGTTTTTATCGGCATATCCTTGATTCACAGCCCATAGGGTTGCATCTGTTAAATCATCTTGCATGGTTGTTCCCCATTCGCCGTAGCCAGCTTTTCTGAAATCTACCCCATAGCCACCAGAACCACGATAATTAAGTTGTATGACGAGATAGCCTCTTGATGCCAGTAATTGTGCTCGTGCGTCCCAGCCCCAGCGATCTATTGCTCCATAAGGACCACCATGAGGGAATATGACCAATGGCAGATTCTTTAACTCTTTTCCTGGAGGTATGGTCATTTGACCATACATTTTTAATCCGTCTCTGGCTTCCATGGTGAAAGGTTCAACTTTAGCCATTAATTTTGGATCAATTCCTGTTTTGCTTGATGCTAAAAATTCTATCTTTTGGTTTTTAATATCATAAAGGTAATGTGTGCCAGGATTTTGATCGCTGTATGTTCTGATGGTTGCAAGACTATGGTCATTGGTGAAACTGCTTACCACAACTTCTTCACCTTTAAAGGAAGCCCGTAACTGCTTATGTAGCATCACGTCTTCCTTCGCACCTTCGTCATCAAGGTAATAGTAACCTGGATAACCTGCTTCATAATTGACGCCAATGATTTGATTATTTCTACCATATAAAGGACCTATGATATCTACATCAGGGTGTCTAAATAATTTTGTGATGCTATTATCTTGATAATCCAACACAAACAAACCTGTGGTGCCTTCATGGTCGAGGTCATGATTAGAAATAAAATAAAATTTGGTGTTTTCCTTATTAAAACCTAATCCGTTGAGCTCAGGTTTTTCTCCATGTTTGACCTCCAAATTTAAAATTTGCCAAGTTCCTTCCTTGTTTTTTACATGTAAATAGGTCACATCGTCTTCAAAGTCATCAGGGTTAACTGGATCTCTTTCTAAGGCAAATCTGGGTTGTTCATCACTGTCCACTGCTATGTACATAATTCTAGAATTCATCCCACCTTTGGTTTTGGGTGAATCTGCAAAATAATGCATTTTGCCGTTCTCGATATTTAGACGTTGTAGTTTTGCACTGTAGTTGTCAGCAAAATGGCGTTTTGAAACCAAAATATAGTTTTCTTCGTTATCAAGTATCGACACATGGCTGAGATAAGATCGTTGAAAATCCCATAACAACTGTCGGTTTTTCCCATCTAAATCAGCACTGAATAACTCAGGGTAATTATGAGCGCCATCAAGCCATCCTGTGACTTTTTGGCTTTGAATAACCAGACGTTTGTTATTGCCCCAAAAAAAGAAAGCCACTTCTCTGTTATCTCCCATCTTGAAGGAATAAATACCTTTTTTGGTTTTCATGTCCATAACACCTAAGTTAATAGAAGAATCTTCTTCATATGTAAATGCCATGTGTTTTCCGTCAGGTGAAATTTTCATGCTAATAAACTCTGACTTAGCAGCAAAGTTTTCAACAGGTACGGATTTACTATTTACTGTAAATGTAAAAAGAAGCATTACGGTTAATATATTTTTCATGGGTATCCCTAGTATTGATAATGTTAATTGAGCAAAAAAGAAAGCGAAAAATTAATTTCTCATTAGAGTGACATCTATTTTGAACTAAACTAATTGCGCATCACATTATAGAAAGTTGGCGCGTTTATTCAATCTCTTTCTTCATTATCAACAGGTTGCCGTAGCCATCTTTGGGGGTGGCAAATTCCCAGGAGTCCATCACACTGTCGATAAAATTGATGCCCATTTGTCCGGGTAAGGGGTTAGATAAATCACGCGGACGAATGGAGCTGTCGTAAACTTCAGGAGCAAAGTCACGCAGGTAAAAAACCAGGGTTTTATTTTGGGTTTTGATTTCCAGTTCGATGTCGCCATCTTGTGTGTCTTTGTAGGCGTGGCGGATGATGTTGGTGATGGCTTCATCCAGACTAAGGATGATTTGTTGGCAACATTTTTCATTAAATCCAACCTGTTCTGACACTTGCATGATTTTGTGTCTGATTTGTTTAAGCTGACAGGGGCTGGCCTTAAAATATTCATTGAGCAAGGTTTCTTCCTGTAGGTGATCACGTTTTTCAATCAATAAGACCGTTGCATCATCGTTGAGCTTGTGTCTTCTGGCCGAGGTGATGAGCTTCCCTATGCGTACTTCAGGTGATTCTGATTCAATGTTTTTTATGTCCTCAATGATGCCTTCGAGTTCTCTGCGTTGATTATGTTCATTTCGGGCATCGGTCAAGCCATCGGTTAAAAAGTATAAACCGCCCATGTCAAGTTTCATGCTTTGTTGTTCAAACGACAAGTCACTGCTTTTAATGCCAAGGGGTGGTGCATCGGCGTTCCAGGTTTTGATGCTGCATTTGGGGCATTTGTAAATCACCGGTGGTAAACCAGCATTGGACCAAGTGGCTATGTCTGTATTAGGATTGTAGTAGCCTACAGCTGCACAGACAAACAACCCGCGGGATGCTTTTTCACACAATTCTTTATTGGCTTTAGCCAGCCATTGGCCGGGTGGTAACTTATCTTTACCAATCCAGCGTAATAAACTACTGGCACGTACCATCAACATGGATGCATCCAGCCCTTTACCAGAAACATCACCAATGATAAATCCTACGGTGCCGTCATTGAGTTCAAAATAATCATAAAAGTCACCTGAAACTTCGTTGGCTGAGATGTTTGTGCCCACCACAGGGAAAGGAGGTTTCAAACGGCCTGGTAACAGTGAGCGTTGTAGTTTTCTGGCCAAGGTTAATTCTTTCTTGATGCGCTTTTGTTCAACAAAATTCAATGTATAACGGGCGTTTTGCACAGCCAGGGCAATTGGTGTGGCCAATAAACGCAAGATGTCCAAGTCACGGGTATGAAACAAATCTTCATTCAATTTGTTCAAAACTTGTATCACGCCAATTGTTTTGCCCTGACTGATCAGCGGTGCGCATAAAACCGAACGTGTCTGAAACCCGGTCAAGGTATCCACATGACAGACAAAGTCGGCATCTTTTCTGGCGTCTTTAATCATTTGACTTTCGCCGGTAGTGAATGTGCGTCCAATGATTCCTACATTGATTTTCAAAGCCATTGAAGTCACATCGACAGGTCCTGCGCTGGCACGGCAGACCAGGTTTTGTTGTTCTTTATCTAGTAAAAATACGCTGGCTGCTTCGGCATCCATATAGGATTTGATGCGGGTCACGGCGCGACGCAGGATGTCGTTGATGTCCATGGATTTAACAAAATCCTGACTCAAGTCCGCCAGCAAGGTTAATTGCTCAAGCGTTCCCGCTGATTGTTGTGCAGGGTCTTGGCTAAAAAGCTGATTATTCGGTTTCATCAGGTTCTTTGTTGCGGTTTTGCTTTTTCAAAGCCCTTTTTTGTTTTATCGCCAATATGGTCATGATAATTCCTGACAAAGCATAGGTTGTGAACACCACAAAAAGCACCCAGGCCGTTTTAATCGTCAGTAACACAAAAACCAAAACCAGTAACAAAATCCAAACAAAGGACACATTTTCCTTAAATGGTATGGTTTTAAACGAGTAATAACGAAACCTGGATACCATCAATAAGCCAATGATGATGGTGAGTGGCATTGCGATATATTTTAAATCAGTACCCATCAACTCAAGATCGACACAAATCCACACAAAGGAAGTAACCACAGCAGCCGCTGCAGGAGAGGGTAACCCTTGGAAATAAGCTTTATCAATCACACCAATTTGTGTGTTGAATCTGGCGAGTCTTAAGGCGCCAGAAACAGCATAAATAAAAGCAGCTAACCAGCCAATTTTACCCATTACCGGATGTACATCGTTCAAATGATATAAAGACCAGTTAAACATTAATAATGAGGGAGCAATACCAAAGGATACCAGGTCTGAGAGTGAATCATATTGTTCACCAAATTCTGATTGAGTATTGGTTAGCCTGGCGACCCGACCATCAAGAGCGTCCAATAATGCTGCGATAAAAATACTTAAACAGGCCATTTCATACTTGCCTTGAATACCAGCAATGATGGAATAGTAACCGGCAAATAAAGCACCTGTGGTGAACAGGTTGGGTAGCAGGTAAATACCTTTGCGTTTTGCGCTATCTAGTTTTGACATCGGCGTAAATATTTTTTTGTTGGCATTATTGTAGCCTATTTGATGAACTGGGCGCTTGAAATTTGGTCTTAATGTTTTTATGATGATTGAAAATACAGGAGATGAATATGAAGTATTTTGCAATTTTATTGATGTTTTTAGGCGTGGCTGTCAGTATCCATGCTGAAAAGATTTATAAGTGGGTAGATGAGAATGGTCAAATCCATTATTCATCGCAAAAACCTCCAGGACAAGAAACTGAAACTGTGAAGGTCAGTAAAGGTCCAAAAGTGACACAAAACAGTTCAGAAAAAGAGGATAAAGAGACTGATGCCAAAGCTGCAGGTGATGATGCAGCGATTAAGGCGCAGATGGCCAAAACAGATGCTGCTAATATGAAGCGACTTTGTGAACAGGCTAAGAAAAATATTGCAGCTCTCAATACGACTGTACGAGTAACTAAAGTGGATGAAAAAACAGGCGAAACTGTTAGAATGACTGATGACCAACGTCTTGAAGCCATGAAAAATGCACAACAAGGGGTCAAGGAGTATTGCAAATAATCGCATGAAAAGGAGAAACCTTGTTACTGGTGGTGCTTTAGCCGCATCATTGGCTTTGGCTGGTTGCAGAAAAGAAACTGGTCCCACAAATAAAAACACCCGAGACTTGAAGTTTACTTGGAAAATGGTTACTGCTTGGCCTAAAAATTTTCCAGGTCTGGGAACTGGTGCTGAGTTTTTGGCCAACGCCATCACCACCATGTCTGGTGGGCGCTTAACAGTAAAGGTTTATGGCAGTGGTGAATTGGTACCTGCTTTTGAAGTTTTTGATGCTGTATCTGCAGGCACCGCACAGATGGGTCATGCTGCTGCTTATTACTGGAAAGGAAAACTGCCAGAAGCACAATTTTTTGGCGCTGTTCCCTTTGGTATGAATGCCAATGAAATGAATGCCTGGCTGTATCATGGTGGTGGTTTACAGCTGTGGGAAGAGGCTTATAAACCCTTTGGTCTTAAACCCCTGCCAGCAGGCCAAAGCGGGGTGCAAATGGGGGGGTGGTTTAACAAAGAAATTAATAGCAAAGATGACATCAAAGGACTGGTCATGCGTATTCCGGGCATGGGAGGTGATGTGTTGTCACGAGCAGGGGGTACGCCACAAGCTTTGCCAGGTGCAGAGTTATTTACGGCTCTGCAAACTGGTACCATTGATGCCACCGAATGGGTGGGGCCTTATAATGACTTGGCATTTGGCTTGTATCAAGCCGCACAGTTTTACTATTATCCTGGCTGGCATGAGCCCACGGCTTGTATTGAAGCTTTGGTTAACCAGCAAGCCTTTGATGAATTGCCAGAAGATTTACAGCAAGTGGTTGAAATGGCCACAATGGCAGCCAACCAACACATGCTTTCTGAGTTCATAGCCAGTAATCAAAGGGCTTTGGAGACATTGCAGAATGAACATCAAGTCCAATTGCGCCAGTTTCCTTCAGATGTTTTACAAGAGTTTAAGAAATACGCAGCTGAGGTTTTACACGAGCTGGGGCAGCACAGTGAGTTATCTCAAAAAATATATCAGTCATATAAAACCTTTGCCGAACAAACCCAAAAATGGTTGGCAGTTTCTGAATTGGCTTATTTACAAACCAGATGAGTCCTGAAGTCAGGGCAACCATGCTGAATAAACCCCAAGCATGGTTGCCTTTGTTACCTTTTATTGAGTCTCATTGGCCGGTGGTGAAAGGTTTGCTTGAGCGTTTTCCGGCTTTACGTGACTATGACTTGAATGTTGATTGGCAGCAATTCGTTAAGGAGCAGCCACATTTGGATAACTTTGCCAAATTGCGACAATTTCGTCAATCCAGACTGGCTTTCATGGCACTTCAGGATTTCTTCTTGCCCTTGTCAAAACACATAACGACCATGTCAATGGTTTCTCAATTGGCAGATTTTTTGCTTCATCAAGCCTGGCAAATGGCCCAAACATCACTGGTAGAACGCTATGGAAAAGTGAGTAATCAGAAGGGTGAATTGGCCAGCATGCAAGTGTTTGCATTGGGTAAACTTGGAACCTGTGAGTTGAACTATTCTTCTGACATTGACTTGGTGTTTGTGCATGATGGCGTAGGGGTTTCAAGTGGAGAGAAAAGTCTAGATGCCGAGTCCTGGTTTATCCGTTTTGGAAAAAAAATAATTCAATTATTGGATACTTTTACCATTGATGGTCGAGTTTATCGTGTTGATATGCGTTTACGTCCTTTTGGTTCAGCTGGTCCTTTGGTTTGTTCACAAAACGCGTTAATACAATATTTGATCAGTGAAGGCAGAGATTGGGAGCGCTTTGCCTGGATGCGAGCCAGATTGGTTTGTGGAAATGAAGATGCAGCTCAGTCTTTGGTAACAGAGGTTAATGCTTTTATTTATCGGCGACATTTGGATTATAAGGTGTTTGACGCTTTGGCTAAAATCAAAAACGACATTGCATTAGAACATCAGGTGCATCAGGATGATTTAAAACTCGGATGGGGTGGTATCAGAACCATCGAATTTATTGTGCAAAGTTTACAAGTAGTGTTCGGTGGTCGCATTAAATCGTTACAAGGAGTTTCAATCTATCCCCAATTTTCACTGTTACTTGCGCATAAGAAGTTCAAGCCAGAACAGGCCATTACACTTGAACGGACATGGCTTTGGCTCAGAAAATTAGAAAATATGGCGCAAATTGTGAATGATCAGGATACCCATCAATTACCCAGTGATCCTCAATTACAAAAGCTATTTGCTCAGTTAACTGATACCAAAGATTGGCTGAAGTTAACACAACAATTGAAAAGACTCAGGGATGACATTGGCCAAATTTTTACCGAAATATTTTCGCAACCAGAAACTGAAAATCAGTTAACAGCAGATCAACAGTTGTTCATCCAACATTTACTTGACGACTTGAATTTATCCAAGGTTCCACGCGACACCTCACACAAAGCCAAACAGTTATTGGAAGTGACAGCCAGCCAAGTCAATCAGCAGGTTTGTCGTGACTTTGCTGATATTGTCAAGGTATTGTTAAAACGACCAAATTATCTGTTGATGTTACTCAAAGAGCAAAACGTGCATCGCAATGTGTTACTGCTATTGGTTGATAATCCCTATTACAAGTCAATTTTGAGCCAGTATCCTGTGTTATTTGAACAGCTTTTTGAATATCAGCCTTTTGTCGAGCTTAATGTTGAGCGATTACAATCACAATGGCACATGCTTAGTAGTAAGGAATCCGACACCGAGCAATGGATGGAGCAACTGCGATATTTCAAACTGGTTAATCAGTTTAATTTGATGCGGTTTTATACAGCTGCAGATATTTCAGAGAAGCAATTTAGTGAGCAACTGGTGTCATTGGCTGAGTTTATTTTTCGACAGGTGGTTGAATTTAGTTTCTCTGAAGTCAGGTTAAAGTTTCCAATGGTTGTCCTCAAACCTGCAGATTTGATGGTGATTGCCTATGGTTCTATGGCGGTGAGGGCAATGAAGATGACGTCAGACTTGGACCTGGTCTTTGTGTTAGATCATCAGCAAATCGTGGCTGATGATCGAGTGTTTTTGCACCGTTTGATCAAGCGTATCATGCATCATTTGACCAGTCATATGTACCACGGACTGTTGTATGAAATTGACTTGCAGCTGCGGCCCAACGGAAATTCTGGGCCTTTGATAACTACCAGAGAAGAATTTGAGCATTATCAACAAACAGAAGCCTGGACTTGGGAACATGCTGCTATAGTTAAATCACGCTTGGTTTTTGGTACCAAGAGACAAAAAACTTGGTATCAGCAATTCAGAAAAAAAGTACTTGGTCAAAAAAGAGACGCAGTTAAAGTCGATGAAGATTTACAAGAAATGGTCGAAAAGTTGGCACTTGCACGTAAAAACAAGGCGCATGAGGAAGATTTTCAATTACTTGGAGATGTGCTTAAGTACACGGCTGATTATCCACGGTTAGCGGATGTTTATGATCTCTGTGAGCTCAAAGTGCTTATCAACGGTATAAAAAAAGCCTGGCTAAATGAGCCAGGCTAGTAATGATCTTGCTGAAATATTAAGCCACTTTACTGGCTTCTTCTGATTGTGCAATGCTGCGATCAAAGGCATCGAATGGAAAATCATCAACCGCAATGATTTCAGCTACTTGTTTTCTGACCTTGGTCAGTGAGTTGAATTCATTTTTACTGATGATGTCTTTTTCTAATGCTTGAGCCAGTTGTTTTGCAGGATCAATTTCATTGATTTCCTCATTCTTGATGGCTTTCAATATACGTCGCTCCAAAGGTTCAGTATCAATCACTTTGGCTAAAACATGGTTCATTTTGGCAACAAAATTGTGCTCTGAGGCTTCTTTGTCAATGCCATCGGTCAAACGCTGTCTGGTTTCATTTGGTGACAATAACAAGCTGGCTGCTTTATGGCCCAGACGATCACCTGGTGGTAATTCATGTGTGCCAAGAGGGAAAATTACTCGACGCAGGAACATACCAACACCTTTGCTTGGGAAGTTGTATGACAACATTTTCAAAGCTTGCTCAATTTCATAAAAATGGTGGTGCATAGCCCAGGCAACGATAGGCTGGTCTGCGGTTTGTTCACCTTGATCCAGGTAGCGCTTCAGTACAGCTGATGCCATGTACAAGTGGCTGAGTACATCGCCCAGACGAGCCGAAGTTTTTTCACGTTTTTTCAGCGATCCTCCCAATGTTAACATTGAGACATCAGCAGCAAAACCAAAAGCAGCACTGTAACGGGTGATTTTGGAATAAAACTGTTTGGTGAATTTATCACCAGGACTTCGCTCCAGACGCCATGTTCCTAAACCCTGGAAGAATGAACGCACGCCATTTTGGAAAGAATAGCCCATATGTTGGAACAAAATTTTGTCAAATTGACGCAATGACTCATCGGCATCATCCAAATAAGCTGCTTCCATTTCTTTCAGTACATAAGGATGACAACGAATGGCGCCTTGTCCAAAAATAATCATACTGCGAGTGAGAATATTAGCACCTTCCACAGTTATCCAAATAGGTGCACCCATCCATGCTCGTCCAAGGTAATTACCTGGCCCCATAATGATGCCCTTACCACCATGAATATCCATAGAATCTGAAATCATGCTTCGTGCCATATCTGTGGTGTGCATTTTTGCAATGGCTGAAGGCACTGCTGGTCGCTCACCCCGATCTACTGCTAATGCAGTCATGGTTGAAGTGGCGGCACAACTGTAAGTTTTACCAGCAATACGACATAAAGCTTCTTCAATGCCTTCGAATCGGCCAATTGGCAAGTTAAACTGTTTGCGAATTCTGGCATATGCACCAGTTGCAAACGCAACCATTTTGGCACCGCCAGTAGAACAAGAAGGTAGGGATATTGCCCGACCAACTGATAAACACTCTACCAACATACGCCAGCCATGACCAATCATGTCCTGACCACCAATGATATAGTCCATTGGAATGAATACGTCCTTACCACGAATGGGGCCATTCATAAACATGACATCAAGGGGTAAATGTCTGCGACCAATTTCCATGCCTTCGGTTTCTCTGGGAATCAATGCCAGGGTGATGCCTAATTGTTTCTTGTCTCCCAATAAATTGTCGGGATCCATCATTTGAAAAGCCAAACCAACCACTGTAGCCACAGGAGCCAAGGTGATGTAACGTTTGTCAAAATTTAAATTAATACCTAGTACTTCTTTGCCTTTAATTTTTTTCTTGCAAACAACGCCTGTATCCGGGATTGAAGTGGCATCAGAACCGGCAGAAGGCCCGGTTAATCCAAAACAAGGAATTTCCAAGCCTTGAGACAATCGCGGTAGGTAATGATTTTTTTGTTCTTCCGTTCCGTATTCAAGCAACAATTCAGCAGGTCCAAGAGAATTAGGAACCGCCAATGTTGCGGCAGCAACTGCACTTCTTGAGGCCACTTTTTGTAACACAGCTGAATGCCCCAAGGCTGAGAAGCCTAAGCCGCCATATTGTTTAGGAATGATCATGGCAAAGAATTTATTTTTCATGATGTATTCCCAAATTTCTTTGGGCATATCGCCTTTTTCATGATTGTATTCATGCTCATCGAGCTTGGTGCACAATTCTGCTACCGGGCCTGCTAAGAATTCTTTTTCATCAGATGAAAGTTCTGGTTTTTGAATAGCGTGAAGTTTTTTAAAGTCTGGTTTACCAGTAAACAATTCAGCATCCCAATAAACCGTACCAGCCTCTAACGCCACTTTTTCGGTTTCAGACAGTGCTGGTAGTGCTTTTTTATAAAACTTCAGGAATGGTTTAGTAAAATGCTGCTGCCGCAGAGATTTGTTATTAAGAAATACTGCTGGTAAGGCAAAAAACACAATGGCCAAGAGCGACGGCAAAAAGCCAGCCTCAGTAAACCATATTCCGAATGCCAGCAATACAGCCGTTAGCACTGTCCACTGTTTGACATTGGTCCTGAAGTAACCGGACAACAAGGTGCCTGCCAAAATAAACCCCAAAAGTGATAGAAAAGTCATGTTCATTTCCTGTTTTATAGTAACATACGGTATAGTATGGTACTTGTTCGATTGTTTGTCAATACGCAAGCGTATGGAAAATGTTTGATTTTTTATATTTTGTCGTTAAGATAGTCAGTCAGTAACGGTTTAAATCTATGAAAACAAACAGCAAAAAAAAGTCACTCAACCCGGCAGATTGGGAAAAAGCCA
>JAGRJR010000007.1 GCA_020442635.1 Lysobacterales bacterium | reverse complement strand
CAAAGCATAAATCATGCGCATTGAAGTGGTTTTCCCAGCTCCATTAGCCCCCAGCAAGGCAGTAATTTTACCATCTTCAGCGGTCAGACTGACTTCTTTGACTGCTTTCACTTCGCCAAAGGATTTACTGATTTTGTCTACTGTTATCATTCTTTTGGCCCATTCATGTTGATAAAAAAAGAAAAGTCACGAAAATCCTTCATACAGGCAGTGTCTAACTCTGCTTCTGGATCTTTAATGAATGCAGCCAGAATTTTTGGCATACAACCCCTAGTACCAACAATATGCCCCTGGCCTTTGGCCACCAAATGTTGAGCATTACTGAGTGTTTGCATCACTTTTTCAGCATTTTCTGGCGGGGTGACTGGATCATACTCACCGGATAATAACAAGGTAGGGATGTCTGAAACAACAGGTTGTTTAAAAGCCTTATCTACGGGAACAGAGTCCCATAATTCACATCGGGCATGCATCATTTCAAACAAATCATCGCCAAACAAAGAATTGCTGGTATGAGTTTTTTTAGGCATAAAAGGTACATCCTCAGCACAGGAAACCGAAATTTCCAATGCATTGTTCAGTCCTTGGTTTAAGTTGGCCATCATCATTTGTGCTTGTGCAGCGATGGTTTCTGGTTGATCATGATTGGCCAATGAAACCATCAAAGGAATGAGCCCCATAGTTTCTGGCGAATAGGCAAACATGCGCAAAGCCACAACCGCATATTCACGTGTCATCAACACCTCCTCAAATTCCCCTGAAGTGGGGTTGGGCATTCGCAACTGGATGGGCGTTTCTTTCAGTTTATCCAAAAACTTCCACATCTGTTGTCCGGCATCACCAAAAGCGGTATGGCAATCCTGATCTTTTTCGCACAGCATAAAGATTCTCTCCAATGTACTTTGTAAATTGGCTTCGTGCTCCACCCCCAATGCCTGTTCCTGTGGCACCACAGCATCCAGAATGACCGATCTGATGGCCTCAGGGTACAAGTTCATATAAGTCAATGCCTTTCGAGTACCATAAGACCCACCATACAGATTCCATTGGGGAATGGCCAAAGCTTCACGAACCGCTTCCAAATCATGTATCGCCTCTGTGGTGGTATAAAAGCGGGTATCAGCATTCAGGCTGTTATGACAGTCAGTTGTCCATTGTTTCCAGGCATCAGATGACAAGTCACTCAAAGTCTCAAACTCTTCTGGATCAATTTCACAACGCAAAGGGTTAGAATCTCCTGTACCTCGTTGATCCACCAAAACAATGTCGCGCAATGGTATCATGTTTTTGAAACCATTAACCAAGCCTGCGTAGGTATCAACAGCACCCTGGCCGGGACCGCCAGCTAATAACAGCAAAGGATCATCAAGTTTTTCATTGGAGCTTGATTTAATCACTGCAATGTTTAATTCAATGGTTTTCTCAGGGCTGTTCCGATTTTCAGGAACAGCCAATTTACCGCAATGTGCCTTGGTGCTAACACCAGAATTATCGGCGCCAATAAAGCAGGGCTTCAGTTCGATGGCATTGGCATCAACCAAAGCCAACCACATCACCGTGGTGAATAAGATTTTTTTCATAAGAATTTGAGCTGTTTAACGTAAATAATTGTATTGCAAATGGTTAAGATTAATCATGTCCCAATGGTCACGGTTATTTTTTCCTTGGTGCAGGACTGATGTATTTTTCTCGCTTAATTAATGGCACAGGCATACCTTTTTCTTTAAGTAAATTAAAAGTTGCATCAACCATATTGGGATTCCCGCATAAATAGGCAATGTCATTTTCAGCATCAAAGTCATGTTGGGTCAAATAGCTTTGTACATAACCGTTATGGTCATTAACGCCTGGTTGGATTCGTGTTTTTCGTGACAGACAAGGAACGTAGTGAAAATGATCATATTGAGATTCCAACGCCACAAAATCAGCTTCATACAACAACCCAGTTTCATCCTGTGCCCCCATGACCACATAAAACTCTGACCCTGTTTGCAAACGCAGTTCTATTTCCTTAAGCATGGCTCGATAAGGTGTTACACCAGTACCAGTAGCAATCAGAAAATAGCGTTCATGTCGGTCGGGCAACAAACAAAAACGACCATAAGGACCAGTTGCTTCTAATTGTTCACCTACTTGCATATTCGACAAGTACTCGGTCGCCAGACCACCTGGTACCCAGGAAACCGCGATCGCCACTTCATCCAACAATGACTTTTCCTCGGGAAAAATATTAGCAATTGAATAACTCCTGAACGTTTCAAAGCCATCATCCTGGGTAAAGTGCAAGCGTAAAAACTGACCGGCAATCACCACAAAAGGTTGCTCAGAATCAACTTTAAAAGAAATATTAACTGTACTGTCATTCAAATTTTCCATGCCTTGCATGGTTAAGGTAAGTGGCGTCATTGAAACTGTTTTTTTTGATACAAGCCCCCATTATCGCAAGAAACATCTTAAATGAGAAGCCAACATATAATGGCCGCTTTATTTTGAACATCTCAACTTTAATGAGTTGAATCTAAAAATCACATAAAATATTAACTTTAATAGAAAGGGAATCAAATATACAAAAACCATTACCAAAAAACCAAGTGCTAAGTGTGTGTGTTTTAACTGAATCCAAAAAAATCCGGGGTAGACTTTTTTCAGTGCCAACTCATTAAGAGTGGCCTTTGCTTGAACCACAAACGGGAGAAATACCTCTAATTATAAAAAAAAGTTTGAACAATCATATGATTTTGTCTATACTTCGCTTCCTCGTTTCATGCGAGAGCAAACGATAGTGCCGACATAGCTCAGTTGGTAGAGCAACTGACTTGTAATCAGTAGGTCCGGGGTTCGACTCCTCGTGTCGGCACCATTTCAAAGCATTGATTCCAATAGTTTTTTTTCGAAAAAGCCTTAGATTTCAACCTCTTGAATTATTTTCTTATAAAGCCTGCTTTTTAAAACCTATGTATCAATTTTTCTGTAGCGCCTGTATCGGATCCAGTTCGGCGGCTTGCTTAGCGGGATAATAGCCAAAAGCGATGCCTGTCAACAGGCAAACACCAACTGCAAGGATAATGGAAAAAATACTCCAGGCTACTGGCCAGTCGGCCAGCGACTGAATCAGGAACGATAAGATGATCCCCATGACAATACCGAGCACTGCACCAACAGCAGCAATGGTGGCGCTTTCGATAAGGAATTGATTTTTGATGTCAGCTTTGCGTGCACCTAAAGCGCGTAATAAGCCAATTTCTTTGGTGCGTTCTAACACCGTAGCCAACATGATATTCATGATACCTATACCACCGACCAACAGGGAAATGCCCGCTATGCTTGACATCACTATGGTGAAGATTTGTTGGGTTTGATTTTGTTGATTTAGTAATGAAGCCGGCACAATAATTTGGTAATCGTCGATGTTACCATGGCGACGTTTGAGCAAACGGTCAATGGCTACTGAGGCCATTTGCGGCTTGATGCTTTCATCAAGACCAACTCTTATGGTGTCCAATTGGCTCTCTAACATTTCCAGCTTCAGGCGTTTGAAAGCAGTTTCTACTGGAATGAAAATCTGGTTGTGTTCGGCACCCAGTTTGATGCCTTGAATTTCGTCTTTGGAAAGTTCGTCTTTACGTAAAACACCCACCACTTCAACCCACAGATGGTTGATTTTAATGCGTTGGCCGAGAGCATTACCTTCGGGAAATAGCTGATCAGCCACCTCAGAACCGATAACGGCCACTTGTGAAAACGCTTTGTTATCAGCTTGCTCGAACAACCTTCCTGTAGCCGCTTCAAGATTGGCCATGGCAAAACAACTGGGCGATATCGCTTTAACGGCACCATCAGAATTGGCATTGACTGAAAACAAACTCCAAGTCTTGATGGTTTTTTCACCACAGGTTTGTTCAACAAATGGCAAACTGTCCTGCAAGGCTCTTACATCATTCATCGACAAACCCAAAGTGTCTTCGCGAATTTCTTTCAGGGTTTCCTGGTCAAAGGTTTTTTCCTCAATCACCAGATTACGCAGACCCATTTTTTCAATCAAACGGGTGGCTTCTGCTTGCGCCCCTTCACCGATGCTCAGCATAGCTATCACCGCACCCACCCCAAACACCATACCCAACAGCGTAAGCAAAGTACGCAGTTTGTGGTGCATCATTTCAGAGATGGCATGTTTTAAATTGATGCTCAGTGTATTCATGGCCTACCCTCCGCTATCAATCCTACGGGTTGACTTAATGCGATAACATCTCCATCGGTTAAACCTGTTTCAATGGTACACAAACTGGAACTACAAAAGCCGGTTGTAACATCTTGTTGTGCAAACCCACCACCCTTTTGAATAAAAACCCAGGTGCGTTCCTGTTCACGAAAAACCGTCTGAATAGGCACAGCAAGCCCTTGTTCTTGTTCGACCACCCGAATGCTGGCATCTAATCGTTGTCCAGGTTTGAGCTTATCATCATTGGAGGTGTCCAAAGCAACGGTTACGGTAAAATATTTAACAGGATTGTCTCGCTCTTTGGGCTGGGCAGTTTTGCTGATTGAACTGACAGTACCGTTGATTTGGTTATCAGGAAAAGCATGTAAAGAAACGGTTGCCGCCACCCCTTCCTTGATGCCGATGGCTTCAACTTCAGGGACATAAATCTTGGCCTGCATAGCACTCAAGTCAGGCAACGAAGCAAGTTTCGCACCCGGAAACACTGACTTCCCAGGTTCAGGTAAAGAACCGTCCCAACTGGGCTCAAGTACAAACAAACCATCATGCGGCGCTTTAATTTCTAATGCGCTTAAACTGGCTGAGTTCATTTCCAATTTAGCCATTTGTTTTTGTTTTGAGCTTTCCAGTACGGCTTTTTCTGAAGCCGACTTTTCTTCAAAATTTTCTTCAACCTTGTCGATGTGTTCGGCTTTGGCTTTGAGAAAATCCTCATTATCACCAGCTTCAATCATTTCAATCTTGGTATACAGCAATGGGTCATCAATGTTGAATTGTTTGGCCAGTTCATATTCATAGTCGATAACTTCGGCTTCAGCGCCAAAACTAAATTTACTGTTATCTATTTCACGATCCTTGTCCATCATTGAATACATGATTTTCTGGATTTCAAACTCCGTTTCATCCACTTCCAGTTGAAAATCACTGCCATCGAATTTCGCCACCACTTCACCTTCTTTGACTGTAGAAAATTGCGGCGCTATCCATGCCAGTGTCTGTGGACGACGTGATGCTGCAGGCGTAGTGATTGGGGTTGATTTAACCGCCTCCAGCTCCCCTTCTGCATGAATTTCAAACACCACTCGATCTTGCATAACAGTGATTACTGGAGTGGAGTTTTTATCCTCTCCACCACAGGCTGTTAACAGGCTGGTAGCTAAAATCAGGGTTGTTTTTTTCATGTTTATTCCGCCAGAATGGTTGCTTTAATGCTCATGCCAGGTCGCATAATTTCAAGGTTCAATTCATCAATAGCCACAATCGCATCAAGAATTTTTGAAGGTTGGTTTTTCGATTTGGTTCGCACCACTTTTGACAAAGATTTGATATTACCGCTGAATTCCATATCGGGATATGCATCCAGCGTGAATTTAACTTTTTGCCCTTCGCTGACTCGAGACATGTCGTTTTCCTTGATTTCTAATTGAGCGATGATTTGCTCCAAATCAGCGACTTCAGTGACCCGTGCCCCACCCCAAACCGAATCCCCTACTGCATATTTGTTATTATTCCAATCGGTCTGATGCATCACAATACCTTTGCGTTTGGACATGATGCGCATGCTTTGAATCGAGTTATTCAATTCATCAACTTCGGCCGAAAATTTAGCGATATTTGCATTTAAAATATCGATTTCAGTATCCAGCTTTTCTTCGGTTAAACGTCTATCATCAATGGCATGTTGGTATTCCAGCCGAGCCAATTGATATTTGAGTTGATTTTCTTCATATTCGTTCAAGGCAATCACACTTTTGGGTAATTCAGCTTTGCGTTGCGCTTTGTCCAACAGCATTTTCTTCTCTTCAATAGCAAGGTCTTTGTTTTGGATGGTTTCCACCTTACCAACTTCGGTTTTTTTCAACTCGGATTGTTTGATATTCAACTCCCCTTGTTTATCCAGCAGACGCTCGTTCAACTGATCGGTTTTGAACATCAGTACTGGTTGTCCAGGATTAACCTGACTACCATCAGGCGCCATGAAGGCTATGGTATATTGCCAGATTCGGCGAATTTTGGGTGGTGAATAATTGTCTGTTTCCAAAGCTTTTAATTCACCATTGGCTTTAAAGTCAGCAGCAGCAGGGAACAGGTTTAGCACTAAAATTAACAACACTATTTTTTTCATCTCACTCCTCGCCAATATGAATCAGGGCACTCATTCCAGGAAGCAATGCTATGTCATCTGTATCTGGCAAAGTAACCTCGATTTCATAATACAAACCATCTCCCCAGTCTTTTTTGTCACGCCCACCTGAAGAAATGGTGGATATTTCACCGTTTACTTTTACGTTAGGCAAGGCATCAAAAGACACTTTTACAGCCTTCCCCTGGCTAATGACAGGAATATCAATAGCATTCACCCAAGCTTTAACCCGCATGTTTTGCTTTTTAGAAACTTTCAAAATTTCCATACCACTGTTGGCCTGATCTCCGACTTGATATTTGCTACCAGTCCAGGGATGTGCTGCATAAATGACATAGCCAGACTGTTTGGCCTTAATGGTCAACGAATCTAACTGGCCTTGCCAATAGGCCAGATCTTTTTGTTTTTGCTCCAAGCCCAATTCAACTTCAAGTTGTTTCTCTTTTTTCTTCTGTTGGCTCGATTTGAGGTTATTTTCAGCTTCATTGAGGTCTTTGGTCCTGGTTTTTAAAGCCAATTGTCGCTCTTTATACTCCAGTTCACCAATAAAATTAACCGGCACATCGGCTTTTAGTTGGGCTACTTTGCGATCTACTTTGGCTTTTTCATAAGCCAGTTGAGCATTGTTCAAATCGATGTCAATTTGAATCATATCGCGTTTGGCACTGGCCTCGAACACATCCAACTGTTCAACTTTGGACTCGATGGTGCCATCTACTTCACTGCCATCAATTCGTACCAAAAAATCTCCAATTTCAACAAAAGTACCTTCATCCACCATTTCACTTATTTTACCTTGCCAACCACGCAACTGCGGCATATTAACCACCTGAGTCTGACTCGATTCAACCACACCGGTAAACAGTTGGGCATGGGCAAAAGATGCAAAAAATATCAAAAATATGGCTTTTGTCATGAGATGATTTTTCCGTCAAGAAAGTGAATGGTACGCCCAGCATTTTCCGCTATATCAGGCTCATGAGTGACCATCACAATGGTTTGTCCTGCCTGATTTAAGGAACATAACAAATCAATGATTTGTTGTGATATCGCACTGTCAAGATTACCAGTGGGTTCATCAGCCAGTAACACAGCAGGCTGATTGATCAACGAGCGAGCAATGGCCACTCTTTGAATTTGACCACCGGACATTTCATTGGGCATGTGATGCAAGCGTTCTCCCAGGCCAACCTGGTCTAACAAGTCCTTGGCCCTTTGTTCGCCGCCTTGCTGTTTTTCAGCAGAGGCAAAACGCAATGGCACCATCACATTTTCCAATGCACTTAAACGAGGTAATAAGTGAAAACCCTGAAACACAAAACCAATATGATCATTGCGAATTTGGCTCAAGGCATCATCATTCAGTGCACTGACGTCCTTATTGGCCAACAGATATTGACCCGAAGTGGGCTTATCCATACAGCCCAAAATATTTAGCATGGTGGATTTACCCGAACCCGAGCGGCCCATGATAGCGACAAACTCTCCGGTGGCAATGGATAAGTCCACATGATCCAATGCTGTGATGGTCTCGCCTTGTGTTTGATAAATCTTGCTAATGTCGGTTAATTCCAACATGGAATCCTGTCCCCAAAAAAACTTGCTTATAGATTATGATAAAAATTGACACAAAAAAATGTGCCATCAGTTAGATTTAACGCTTCAAAGTTAAACAACGGGGAAAATAAAAAGTTCAGATATTTTGGCTGTTTTAATAAGAAAGAAAAGATGGTTTGATAGATTCTTAACTGATACATATTCGTAAGAGGAGTTTTTCTATCAGTTTTTATGCTTTTTACCCGAATAAATGAATAAGCAGAATATGTGTGCCATTGTAGAGCGCATGTGCATAAATCACTACCCACAACTGCCCTGATTTTTTGTACAACCAACAAAAGACCATAGAAATTAGAAACATGATGATAAATTGAGAAATTTTCACTTCTGAACTTAAGTGCCATATTTGCCATTGGTGTAGTGACGCAAACAACACCGAAGTGAACAAGAAGCCCTTTATAAACATATTATTCAACAAGAAGTTTTTAAATATCAACCCCCTAAACACCAGTTCCTCCAAAGCCGGCATCAATACAATTGTTGTGAGATAAAGTATCCAAGTGTTATCCGTTGTCTTTCTAAAAGCACCATCATATTCATAAAAATTAACACCCAATTTTTCAAATATTAGATATATTATTTGAACCAGTAAAACCAGACCACAAATTGCTACTGTAGCTTTTGTCAAGTTTTCCAGGTTGTATCGAGAATTACGAACAGTAAATGACTTGTGTTGAAAATATTTGAGATAAATGATTGAAAAAAACAACAATGAGGCCAGCTGGGAAAATATAAGTGAGTCACTCTTTACAAAATCATCAGTCATGAAAGACTTCCAGTTTTCGCTTTTAAAAAGTAATGATTTGTTCGATTTGAGTGTTTCTATAAATTCACTGATTTGGACACCCTTATTCGATTTTATTTTAAAATAAACAGATAAAATTTTGTCATTTTCAACATTCGTAACTTCTAAGTTGACCAATTCCTCAATCCTTAAATTACTGATAGATTGATGAATGGTGGCGAGAACTTCATCTTCTGATTCTTCAGTAACCAAAAAGTGAATATCACTGGTTTCAAATATTATATTACCCGATAGGTTTTGTAAGGTTGTCAATATAACTGGAGCAATCAAAATAAAGGCTAATATACCAGAAATTATGAAACCAAAGAAAACAGGGCGTTTTTTATCCATATACATCACTACAAAACCAAAAAACCCCAAAAAAATCAAATCTAATTTTGGGGTTTTAAGTATTAATTAAAGTTTTAATGAACTTACTTTCCTATTGTAACAGGACCACTACCGCCTGAAGGGTCTCCATTTAAAGTAAATTCATTCCAATCGGCAAATGGATAAGTATTCCACACACCACCAGCCCATGGTGGATTGAAGATTGGAAGCAATTCTGGATCAAAATGATTACAGGCTACACCGCAGTACATTGTGGCACAAGAAGATTCACATACTTTAGAGGATCCGACAGGGCAGGATACCATACTACACCTTGTATTACATTGTTCATTCCATATTGCACATGCAATAGCACCAATACCAACACCAATTGCTCCAATACATAATCCTCCACAAACAAATTTTTGTTCACCATTCGGAAACAAGTTTGGATGATGTTCGAAAATAAACTGATTCATGTCTAAACTTCCAGCACTTTTGGAATCAACTGATCTTGTATTCCAATAAATAATGGCATTTTTAGTTACATATTCCAATTTACCAAGCTCTTGCGTTGAAATGACTCCTTGATAACTTATTTCACCAAAAGATTTAAAAAATGACTCCTCTCTTTGGTAGTCTGGAAATAAAAATTCCGTTTGACTTCTGTGATAATTGAATTGAGCTAATGTATCTTGCATCACGCCTCTAAATATTTCACCGTTAAGTTCGGTATTTAATTCTTCTTTTGCGCAGATATTAAAAGACATATGAATTAATATTAATAAAAAAATATGTTTCATTTACAATCTACCTATATGTTAAAAGAAAAAATCATTTTATGTAGATATTTTTATTTATTCAAATATAAACAACATATGTTTCATTATTTTTTGCAAACAGGAGCTTCCTATTAAATTAATTGTGTAAAAAAAGTAATTAGGGATTGTTAAGAAAAAATTTATATTTCAAGAGTAAATTGTGTAACTACGGAGATGTTAGGACAGGTTTTAGTCCGTAGGAAGCATTTACGGTATACACATCGACAACACAGCGCTCAGTTCAGTAAAAAAGCGGTTGTCTTCGGGAATCAGGCCATGGGCAAACCAGGGTGACAGCGTAATCCATAAGCCCAGAAAAATCACGAAACCACCTGATAGACCTCGTAGCCAGCGGTTGTTTTGATCAAGCAGTTTGCGGATGATGTTTTGTGAAACCAATAAAGGAATTAAAGTTCCCAAACCAAAGAACAGCATAAAGCTGGCACCACGCCAGACATCAGCGGTGGTTGCGGCAATGACCAGCATGCCATACAACAAACCACAGGGAATCAATCCCCACAGCATGCCTTTGGCAAACACGGCAGGTGTGCTGGTGGCTTGTTGGATGTTTTTGAGTTTTTGTGACACGGCAGGCCAAAACGGCAAAGCTTTTTGAATGGTCAACCATTTGGCTTTGTTTTTGAATAGAATCACCAAACCGCTGATGACCAACATCACTCCCATCAACAAGCGCAGGAAAAAGCCCCAATTGCCCAAATCCAATTGTAAACTGGCGCCTTGAATGATGCCGGCAAACAGTGCACCGAGCAGTGTGTAAGTGGTGATGCGTCCAAGGTTTGTAATGAGGGTTTGATTGTTATTTTGCTTTTGGCAAATCACCGCACAAAGACCGCCACACATGGCAATGCAGTGAAAACCGGAGAAAAAGCCAATAACAAGTGGTGTGAGTGCTGAGAGCATGGATTAAAGGCTTGCTTATTCTTCAGTTTCTTGTTTGGCTTTATTGGCAGGCAAGTTCGGCTCGTTATCATCATCTAAGATGGAATAAGCCGGACTGTCAAGATCATCAAACTGATTTTTATTGATGGCCCAAATCAAGGCCCAAACCGCAAAACCAGCCAGTGCCAAACTTAATAAAACCAATACAAAAACCATATTCATAGCAATAACCTATTTAAGTAATCTCCTAGAATTCATGACCACCAACAACGAACTGAGCGACATACCGATGGCCGCCATCCAAGGAGCCAGCAACCCCATCATGGCAATCGGTGTCACACTGAGATTATATACCAACGACCAGATTAAGTTTTGTTTGATGATGTTGTTGGTTTTGTGAGAGGTTTGCTGCGCCTTAATCAGTGGCAACAAGGATTTACCCAATACAATCAAGTCTGATGCAGAATGTGCCAAATAAGCGCCTTGTTTCAGACTGATGGAAACATCCGCCTGTGACAAAACCGGCGCATCATTAACGCCGTCACCCACCATAACACATCGGATTCCTTGTTGCTGTTGTTTGGTAATGTGATTGATTTTATCTTCTGCAGTTAAATCACCAAAAGCTGAATCCATCACTAAGTGTTGTGACCAACTATTGACCGTGGCTGTTTGATCACCGCTTATGATGGTGAGTTTTTTGTCTTGTTTCTTGAGAAAGTCTATTAACGCCTCAGCACCTGTTCGCACATTAACAGCAAGCTCAAAAGCAGCAACCATTTGTTGCTCACAAGCCAAATAAACTACGGTGTTATTTGGATTGAGCTCCAATTCGGGTATAGCCACACCTTGTTCAGCCAGCCACGATTGACTGCCCATCAGCCAGTCTTTTCCTGTTATAGTCCCCGAAACACCTTTGCCAGCATGGTTTTGAGGGTTTTCAACAATTTGGCTATATCCTGTAAAAGCAGAAGCAATCGGGTGGTTGCTTATTTGTTGTAGTGAGTTGGTGATTGTGGGTAAATCCGTTACTTCTGTCAACAGATGGCTCTTAACTATGTGCAGTTGTTCATCTGACAAGGTACCAGTTTTATCAAAATACCACTGGTCAATTTTATCCAGTTGGGTAATGGCCTCGGTATTATTGACCAATACGCCCTGGTTCAATAACTGCACACCCGCGGCGGTTAAAGCGGTTGGTGTGGCCAATGACAAGGCACAGGGGCAAGTGGCAATCAATACTGACAACAAAGCAGTCATCAATGCATCTGATTGATTCAAACCATACCAAAGGGCGGTAATGGCAGCCAGTAACAGCACCCCAGCCACAAAGTAACTGGCAATCCGGTCAACCAATTGCAAACTGGCAGGTTTTTTGCTTTGTGCCAATTCCATCAAGTCAGCCAGTTTCGATAAAAAGCTGTCTTGGTTATTAACGGTAGTTTCTATCAAAACCTCACCACTGACCAACTTAGCTCCTGCATAAACCAGATCATCAGAACTTTTTTCAATCAATTTAGACTCGCCTGTCAAGATGGCTTCATTGACTTGAGCTTGCCCTTTGATAATCAAACCATCACAAGGTATGGTTTGTCCCGACTTAACTCGCAGCACATCACCTTTCACCACTTGATCCAACGGGATGGTTTGGAAGTGTCCTTCAGCGATTTGCTGTTCTGCACTGACGGGCACCAAAGCAAACAAGGATTCACGGACATTCATGCCTTTGTGCCGAACCTGAGATTCCACAAATCGACCCAGCAGTAAAAAAAAGATGAACATGGTCATCGAATCAAAATAAACATGACCTTGTTGTTTGAAGCTAAGATAAATACTAACAAAATAGGCTAAAGTTATGGACAAAGCCACGGGCACATCCATACCCAAATGCCGATTTTTTAGGTCACGAATGGCGTTGTTGACGAAATCCGTACCGGAATAAAAAAACACCACTGTAGCAATCAGCATACTGATCATCAAAAAAAACCGTTGGATGTGAGGAGCCACAGCCATGGCTTCTGGTGAATAAAGCGGCACTGCCAAAGTCATGATGAACATCATGCCAAAACCAGCAACGGCCATTTTTTTTAGTTGTCGGTTGCGTTCATAGTTGGCGTGTTGACTGGTTTCCTGTTGTTGTAATGGTAGATAACCCAGCGCGTTTATTTGGGCAAAAATTTCACTGAGTTTAATGACTTCAGAATCAAAAACAACTTGTAAATTTTGCGTCACTGCATTGATACGTAAATCACTGATTCCTGGGCGGGATTGCAGGACCTTTTGTAGCAACCAACCACAGGCGCTACAGTACATACCTTCTATTTTGATGGTAACCTGGTAATGGTTATTGTCAGTCGATTGTGTGAGCTTTTTAAAAACATCGGCGTTGTCTAGATGTTGCCAATCGTTGTCATTGACACTGACTTGCTCGACAGGAAGCTGGTCATCACGATATTGATAAAAGGCTTGGTGGTCATTGTCTGCCAGAAACTGAGCCACCGCTTGACATCCTATACAGCACATCGGCTGCTCAACTTGATTAATTTTGGCCGTTAAATTTACACCTTCAGGTACAGTTTCACCGCAGTGAAAACAGCTAGTCATTCGTCTTCTTTGTCTATTTGGAACTTGTTTTGTTTAACAATTACTTGAGGTGCGTTTTGTTGGGCAATATAAACCGTATAAAGACCCGCTACAACAGCACTGGCTGGCAATGAAATCATGAACCAAACCCATGGGTATTTATACCAGGGCTGTTTTTTTGCTGGTTGTGCTTTTTGTGGTTGTTCTTTCATTTTTTATATCCAAAGTATTTAACTTTTTCAGAAGCCGCTTCTCCAGCGTTGTCATCACCGACTTGGTTAACAGTAACTTCAATGGTTTGAATTTTTTTATTGGCTTGCTGCTTATCGGCCTGAATTTTAATCGGCACAATCACCAGTTGACCAGGTTCGGCTGCAATGACTGTTTCATGCATCCCCAGAACGACATCAAGGCCTTCTATGCCAGAGGCAGAAACCTGATACTGTGCAGTTGTGGTGCCCTTGTTCATGATTTTCAGAGTATAAACATTTTCAATGGTGTTTGCATCCACGATGCGATAAAAGCTGTTACGATCATGAATTACATTCATATCAATGCTGCTACGACCAAATAAGGCGAGTACAAATGCACTGACCAGACCAAGTAAAATAATCATGTATATGATGGTTCTGGGCCTGAAAATATGGGTGGGTTTTCCATTTAAAGCATTTTCCGTGGTGTAACGGATTAACCCTTTGGGCATGCCACTTTTTTCCATCACTTCGTCACAAGCATCAATACAGGCCGCACAGCCGATACATTCATACTGTAAACCATCACGGATATCGATGCCAGTTGGACAAACCTGTACACACATGGTGCAATCAATACAATCTCCAGGGGCTTCTGTTTCACGCCTTTTTTTACCACGCATACGTGGTTCGCCCCGAGCTTCATCGTAAGATATGATTAAAGTTTCCTTGTCAAACATGGCACTTTGAAATCGGGCATAAGGACACATGTATAAACAAACCTGTTCGCGCAAGAATCCGGCATTACCATATGTTGCCAAGGCGTAGAAAAACAGCCAAAAACCTTCCCACGGACCCAAAGTCCACGACATCACATGTGCTGCCAACTCTTTTATTGGTGTAAAAAATCCCACAAAAGTGAACCCTGTCCACAAAGCAAAAACGATCCAAAGAAACTGTTTGGAAGATTTACGGATGATTTTTTCTGAGTTCCAAGGACCATTGTCCAACTTCATCCGTTTATTGCGATTACCTTCGGTGAGTTGTTCAAGCCAAATGAAGACCTCGGTCCATACGGTTTGCGGACAAGCATAACCGCACCAAAGGCGGCCCGCCAAAGCGGTAAAGAAGAAAAGTGAAAATGCCGCAATGATCAGCATCAACGCCAGGAAAATAAAATCCTGCGGCCACAAGGTTAAGCCAAATAAATGAAAACGTCGTTGTGGCAAGTCAAACAAGATAGCTTGTTGGCCTTCCCAACTGATCCATGGTAAAAAGTAAAATAAACCCAACAAGATAAAGACCGCCAATTTTCTCTTAAATTGGAAACGACCTTTAATTTCTCTTGGGTAAATTTTTTCGTGAGCCTTATAGAGACTCAATTCAACTGGCTTGGTTTCTTGTTTGCTCATGGGATAAGCCTGATATTTGTGGGTTAAAATTTATTTTTATTTTTTTAGCTGTTGGGGTTTCTTTTGGCCAATCGGGATCTGGGCAGTGCCAAAACTACACCACTGAACAGGGCCGCCAAGAAGGTAAAAGCCCAGAAAAAAACAAACCCAATGGCATAACCTTGCCATTGGGTGATGTCCACAGAAAAACTGGACAATTGACCCAAATATGAAGGGTCAAACAGGGCAAAAAACACCATGGATTCAACCGCAGCAGTAAAAAAAGAAACCCAAAGCACTATAGCTAAACGCCGATAAAAAATGCGTTTGATCTGACGCTCATTGAAGCCCCGGTTTTTTACAATTGGTTGAGTTCCCATAGTTTGTCTCATATAAAGAGGAGGCTCCAAACAGAACCTCCTGTTTGCAATATTGTAATCTTTATTGGCTCAATGAATATACATAAGCAGCAACCAGCTTGATACGATTTTCATCAAGTATATCTTTTTGTGCTGGCATGTTGCCATTCAAACCTTCATACAAAGCGGTTTCGATGATGGCATCTGAACCATGCAACCAGATATTGTCAGTCAGGTTTGGAGCACCAAACAAATCCTGCCCTTTGGCATCAGCACCATGACAGGCGGCACAAAACATACCAAATTTCTGAGCGCCTTCAGAAGCCAGATTGGCATCATGGCTGATACCAGACAAACTACGTACATAAGCGGCCACTTGTTTAGCACCATCCTCTCCCAGAGCAGGTGCAAATGCAGGCATAACTCCAGCCCGCCCATTGGTGATGGTAGTTACAATGGTTTCATAATCACCACCCCAGTTCCAGTCGTTGTCGGTCAGATTGGGAAAACCGACAGCACCAGCGGCATCTGAGCCATGACACAAAGCGCAGTTATTAGAAAAGATGCGTTTACCAATCAACATCGCATTTTCATCTTTAATCAACTGTTCAACAGGCTTATCAATGAAACCAGCAAAAGAACGATTTCGCGCTTCGGTATTGGCTTCATAAGCGGTTTTAAATTGATCAGTTGATGTCCATTCCTTACTGCCCTTGAAGTTTCCTAAACCTGGGTAAAGATACAAATAGCCCAGAGCAAACACGATGGTAAGTACAAATAACCACAACCACCAACGAGGCATAGGGTTGTCCCATTCTCTTAAGTCACCATCCCAAACGTGACCGGTGGTGTTGTCTTCGCGTTTATCGACTTTCTTCTTGGAAGTCGCAAAAAGCAGCCACAAATATGCAATGATGTGTGCTACCACTAAAATGATAACGGTCCAGTGCCAAAAATTACTCATGGATTTTCTCCTCATTGGTTGCTGTCATATCTTCATCTTCTTGTAAAGCGGTGTATGACAACTCTTCAAATTTTTCTTTATTTTGATTACTCCAGGCCCAAGCGACTATGCCCAGAAATATCAAAATCAATACTGCTGTGTAGATGCCACTGATCATTGGTAACTCCTTGGCATAGCTGTACCGAGGTTTTGCAAGTAAGCAACCAGTGCATCCAGCTGGGTTTTGTCAGTTAAACTGGCCGCTGCATCAGCAATCTCTTTGTCAGAATAAGGGTGACCTAACATTTTTAATGTTTTCATACTGGCCACAGTTTGTTCAACATCAACAGGCGTTTCTGCCAACCATGGATAACCAGGCATATTAGATGTAGGAACTACTGAGCGAGGATCCATCAAATGTATTTCATGCCACTCATTGGAATAACGTCCCCCCACTCGAGCCAAGTCTGGTCCGGTGCGCTTTGAACCCCATTGAAAAGGCCTGTCATAAACAGACTCCCCTGCTACAGAATAATGTCCATAGCGCAATGTTTCATCAACAAAAGGTCTAACCTGCTGCGAATGACAGTTATAGCAACCTTCAGATACGTAGATGTTTTGACCAGCTAACTGTAAAGGGTTTCTTGGTTTGAGACCAGGTACTGGTTCAACCACGCTTGCCTGAGACATCAGTGGAGCAATTTCAATGATGCCAGCAAAGCTGATGACAACAGCAATTAACACACCCATTAAACCAATATTTTTCTCAATTTTCTCATGCTTGCTCATGCGTTTGCTCCTGCTGCGCTACCTGCTACAGCACTTTCGCTTTTATCACCTTTAATTGTTTTCCAGGTGTTATAAGCTTGAATTAAAATACCCACAAAGAACAACAAACCACCGATTAATCGAATCACATAATAAGGATATGTGGCCTCGATACTTTCGACGTGGCTATAGACCAATGCACCATTGGCATCCACCTCACGCCACATCAAACCTTGCATCACACCTGCTATCCACATCGAGGCGATGTAGAGAACAATGCCGAGTGTGGCAATCCAGAAGTGAACATTAATCAGGTTGGTGCTGTACATGCCATCACGCCCCCAAAGTCTTGGTACCAGTGAATACATGGACGCCATAGTCATCAAAGCGACCCAACCCAATGCGCCTGAGTGAACGTGTCCGATAGTCCAGTCAGTGTAATGAGACAACGCATTCACCGTCTTGATTGACATCATCGGACCTTCAAAAGTACTCATACCATAGAACGACAAAGCCACAATCATCATTTTAATGATTGGATCAGAACGTAATTTATCCCAGGCGCCTGATAATGTCATCATGCCGTTAATCATGCCACCCCAAGATGGAGCCAACAAAATCAATGAAAACACCATGCCCAGCGATTGTGCCCAATCTGGTAAAGAAGTGTATTGCAAATGGTGAGGACCTGCCCACATGTAAGTAGAAACTAAAGCCCAAAAATGCACAATAGATAATCGGTAAGAATATACCGGACGACCCGCTTGTTTAGGTACAAAGTAATACATCATTCCCAAAAAGCCTGCGGTCAGGAAGAAGCCCACCGCATTATGACCATACCACCATTGGGTCAAAGCATCTACCGCACCTGAAAACACAGGATAGGACAAATGCCAATTAACCGGAACCGCCAGGTTATTAACAATGTGCAAAACAGCAATGGTAATGATGAAAGCCGCATAGAACCAGTTGGCCACATATATATGTTTAACTGTTCTGGTGGCGATGGTGCCAAAATAAACAATGGCATACAACACCCAAACCACTGTCAACAGCACATCAAGTGGCCAAATCAGCTCAGCATACTCCTTACTTTGAGTAAAACCAAAGGGCAAAGTCAACGCAGCGCCAACTATAACAAGCTGGTAACCCCAAAAGACCATACTCGCTAAACTGTTGGAAAACAGTTTAACCTGACAGGTTCTTTGTGCCACATAAAATGACGTGCCCAACAAAGCATTACCACCGAAAGCGAAAATCACTGCATTGGTATGCAGCGGACGCAAACGACTGTAAGTCAGCCAAGGAATGTCAAAATTCAAAGCTGGCCACGTCAGTTGTGCCGCTATCAAAACGCCAACCAACATGCCAACAATGCCCCAAAAAATTGTCGCAATCGTAAATTGCTTAACTATCTTATCGTTGAAATCAATCATATTTTCAATGCTTATTTGCCCATGAGGAATGGCATGAATTATAATAAAGCCGAAGCAATTCTGATATTGATTAATGTCAAGATTTAAAACTTTAACAAAAATATAACTAACAAAACATGTTAATAACCAAGTCAGGCTATATGTCGACCCCTTCAAGCAACTGCGGTGATTGTGAATTGTGTACCAAAATGGTTGATAACCGTAGAGTAAGAATTCAATCTGAAGAAATTAAAGCCATTGAAAACATCATTGATTCCCACATCATGATTGAAAAGAATCAGACCGTATTTAAAGCCGGGGCCACTTTTCAACATCTATATACCGTCCATTCAGGGATGTTTAAATCAGTCTACCTGACTCAACAGGGAGATGAACGTATTGTAGATATTTTTATCCCCGGCCAAGTAATGGGCTTTGACGGCATTCATGAAGGCAAGTACAAAACCACAGTTAAAGCCGTCAGTTCTGGTTCATATTGTGTGATACCATTTTATCCCTTACAGGAACTGGCAATGAAACACAGGGATATCCAGAACAGAGTAATGAAAATGATGAGTGAAAAAATCATCCAGTTTGAAATTGTTCACAGCGAATATAACGCCAAACAAAAACTGGTCAGCTTTGTAAAAGATGTTTCAGATTTGTATTATTCAAGAGGCTTTTCCGCCAGTCAGTTTCCATTTCAGGTTTCACAACGAGATCTCGCAAATTACCTTGGTCTTGCCGAAGAAACTTTGAGCCGAACTTTTACCAAGTTGAAGAAAAATAACATACTGGCACTGGCTGATCAACAAATCACTATTATTGATATGCCTAGGTTTTTACAGATTTTGGAATGATGTAATATTTGCAACAATATCTGATTGAAATTGTCAAAACCAACCACATATATCGTCAAAATTAACAAACAACCTTGACCAAGGTTTCAATGGAGAAAAACATGAGCGAAAACATTATTACGGCCACAGATGCCACTTTTGATGAAATCACCAACTCGGACATACCAGTTTTGGTGGATTATTGGGCAGAATGGTGTGGTCCATGTCGCATGATTGCTCCGATTTTAGAAGAAGTCGCCGAAGAGTTAGACGGTCAAGTTAAAGTGGCTAAACTGAACATCGAAGATAACAAGGAAACAGCTGTTAAGATGGCCATCAGAGGTATTCCAACATTGATGGTATTCAAGAATGGTGAAGTTATTGATCAGCACGTAGGAGCCGTATCAAAAGGTCAACTCCTGGACTTTTTGAACAAACACACAGCATAAACTGTTAAATAACGCCTGATTTTCAAAACAATCAGGCGTTTTTTTATTTTCGCGCTGGACAGCATCAAATTTACATGGTAGTTTATACACATCAAATCCGGCAAGTCTTTTGTCGAAAGCATTAATCCTTAAACTTTAAAAAATATTTTTAGCGTATGCAGATGTAATATTACGCGCTTTATAAGGGAACTTTTAACTTAATCACTCAGAACCATCAAACAGGCATTCTGCCAAAAAAATTATATGAACCTATCTGAATTAAAACAAATGTCGACCACCAAGTTGACTGAAATTGCCCAAGAAGTTGGTGTCGAAAACCGCTCTCGTGTTCACAAACAACAAATGATTTTTTCCATCCTGAAAAAACACGCCAAAAAAGGTGAAGATATATTCGGTGATGGCGTATTGGAAGTATTGCCTGATGGCTTTGGGTTTTTGCGAGCGCCTGAAGGCTCCTATCAGGCTGGACCTGATGATATTTATGTATCGCCCAGTCAAATCAGACGCTTTGGGTTACAAACTGGTGACACCATAGTCGGTAAAATAAGACCGCCTAAAGATTCTGAACGCTATTTTGCTTTGTTGCAGATTAGTACCATCAACTATGAGCCACCCGAAAATACCAAAGGAAAAATCATTTTTGAAAACCTGACGCCTTTGTTTGCAACTGAACAGCTAAAAATGGAACGAGGTGATGGCTCAAGAGAAGATTTAACCACTCGAATCATTGATTTGATTTCACCCATTGGTAAAGGTCAGCGTGGTTTGATTGTTTCACCACCTAAAGCGGGTAAAACCATGATTTTGCAAAACATTGCCACTTCCATAGCAATGAACAACCCTGAGGCCAAATTATTCGTGTTACTGATAGACGAACGTCCTGAAGAGGTGACCGACATGCAACGTACAGTCAAAGGTGAAGTGATTGCATCGACTTTTGATGAACCTGCAACCCGCCACGTACAAGTGGCAGATATGGTGATTGAACGAGCAAAACGTTTGGTGGAACACAAACAAGACGTCATTATTCTGCTTGACTCAATCACCCGATTGGCTCGTGCTTACAACACAGTAACGCCAGCCTCAGGTAAAATCCTGACTGGTGGTGTAGATGCCAATGCTTTGCATCGTCCCAAAAAATTCTTTGGTGCAGCACGTAATGTTGAAGAAGGTGGTAGCTTAACCATCATCGCCACTGGCTTGGTTGAAACCGGCTCTAAAATGGACGAAGTGATTTTTGAGGAATTTAAAGGTACTGGTAATATGGAAGTTCATCTGGATCGCCGTGCTGCTGAAAAACGCATTTGGCCAGCCATGAACATCAACAAGTCGGGTACTCGTCGTGAGGACTTGATTGTAGAGCCAGACTTCCTGCAAAAAGCGCACATCCTGCGTAAGATTCTGAATCCAATGGATGACTTGCAAGCCATTGAGTTTTTGCTGGATAAACTAAAAGACACCAAAACCAATGAAGAATTCTTTACTTCAATGAAACGATAATTCTCAAAACCAACGATTTGGCATTTTTAGTGGTACAGGGATGTACCGCCCTGAGCCAAAAGGCTCAAGCAAGGTCATAAAACACCAGAAAAATCACATTTTTGAGGTTAAGTGTTTTTTGACCGATTTTAAAGAAGGCCAGGATGGACTTTTTCAAAACTGACTAGTTAAAATAAACCCATGCCAAATTCGTCAAAAAACCTGTACGCCGCCATTGATTTAGGATCCAACTCATTTCATTTGTTGGTGGCATCATTTAAATCCGGCCAAATTTATCCCATTGACTCCGTAAAACATATGGTGAGGATGGCTGCTGGTTTGGACGCGCATAAAAATATCTCGGATGAGTACCTGGAAAAAGCCTACGATTCTCTGCGACTGATGTCTGAACGGATACAAAATATCCCAGATTCTCACATCCGTGTGGTTGGAACCAACACCTTACGGGTGGCAAAAAATTCTGCAGAATTTATACGAAAAGCAGAAAAAATCCTTAACCATGAAATAGAAATCATCTCCGGTCGTGAAGAAGCGCGTATGTTGTATTTGGGCGTAGCGCAATCAACCCGTGGCAACCCCTCACGCAAACTGGTGATGGACATTGGTGGCGGTAGTACCGAATTGATTATTGGTGATGGCATGAAACCACATAAGCGAGAAAGCTTATATATGGGTTGTGTCAGTTACACACAGAAGTATTTCAAAGATGGCATCATTGATAAGCACAATTGGAAAAAAGCCGTGATTCATGCTTTGCAAGAACTTAACCCTTATGTGCAAGAGTATATCAACCAAGGCTGGAGTCACAGCGTAGGCGCCTCTGGCACATTACGTGCTACTGCCGCGATCCTGGAGGCCAATGAATGGGCGCCCAATGGTATCACCATGGAAGGATTAAAACTACTTAAACAACAATGTATTGAACTAGGACACATTGATAAACTTACTCAGGTAAATGGATTGAGTGAAGATCGCAGACCAGTGTTCATTGGTGGTTTAGCCATTGTGTATGCCTTGATGAAAGCGTTCCGGCTGGATCAGATTGATGTTTCTTTGGGTGCATTGCGAGAAGGTCTGATCTATGAAATGTCCGATGGGCCACAAACCATTTCTGTGACCAAACGCAGCATCCGTAAACTCACCGAACAATTTACCGTGGATATGCAACATGCAGAAAATGTTCAGCGCTACAGCGAAGACATTATTCAACATCTGAATTTGAAAATTCGACGTCGGATTCTGAATTTACTCAAAGGCGCCATTAAACTGCATGAAATCGGCTTGTCCATTGCTCACAGCCAATACCACAAAATTGGTGCTTTTTTGGTCAATCATGCCGATATGCCAGGTTTTTCCAACCAACAAAAATTGGTGATGGCCACCCTGATACGTTTACACCGGCGAAAAATCAGTAAAAGCGTGCTATCTGGTTTAACTGACCGCCAATATGAAGTGGTGGTGCAATTATTAGTCATTTTGCGCTTATCAGTGGTGTTTGCCCGAAATCGGCACCATGAGCCGGTGCCCATCAAACACATGAGTTGGCGTCATCACAAGGTTTGTATAGAAATAGACACCGAATGGTTACATGATCATCCTTTGATTAAAGCCGATCTGAAAGATGAGATGAAGCAATGGCCTAACATGGGTCTGGAACTGGTGATTAATCAACCACAAAAAGCTGTGATAAATCTTTAAAAGCCTTAAATTCCAAAGCGTTGCCAGAAGGGTCTAAAAAGAACAAGGTAGCTTGTTCGCCTGGTTTTCCTTTGAAGCGGATATAGGGTTCGATTACAAATTCTGTGCCCACAGCCGTCAGTTTATCGGCCAAAAGCTGCCAGTCATCCATACTCAGCACCACTCCAAAATGGGGAACAGGCACGCCACGGGCATCGACTTCATTGTTGATCAATCTGACCTTGCCATCTGCTCCCAAAGATTCATCCAAGTGACAAACCAATTGATGACCAAACAAATCCAGATCCACCCAGTGACTGGAACTGCGTCCTTGCTTGCAGCCCAATACATCAATATAAAATTTTTTGGCCTCTTCAACGTTTCTGACCGGAATGGCCAAATGAAATGGGTTGGTCATGTTATAAATTTGATAGAATTAAAACACCTGACATGATACCAGCCTGAGTTAATCTTTTGAAAGTCATTTTAAATGTAGATGCCATCACCCATCCCTTGACCGGTATCGGCCAATACACCTTACAGCTGGGACAACATCTACCACAGCAATCTAAAATAAGCAGCATTCAATATTTTTCCGCTGATCATTGGGTTAAAGACATTGCGCATTCGGCTGAAGAGAATCAATGGCTCAGTCATTTGCGTCAATGGGTGCCCTTCAAGTCTTTGGCTTTGAACATGTATACCAAAAGACGCGCTAAAAAATTTAAACAATTGACCCAGGGTTTGGATGATGCCATTTTTCATAGTCCCAATTTTGTGTTAATGCCCTATGATGGCAAATCTGTAGCAACCTTCCATGATTTGTCCTTTGTGCATTATCGAGAAACTCAGCCAAGTTACCGTTTACAGTTTTTGGATCGAGAGATTCCCAAAACTTTGGAACAAGCTGATGTTTTAGTGACACCTTCTGAACATGTCAAACAGGAAATCATTGAACATTATGCTTTTCCTACTGAACAGATTCATGTCACACCTTTGGGAGTCAATGCAGGCTTCAAACCCTACACAGAAACTGAAGTGGCTGCCACCTTGCAAAAACATCAATTATCATACCAGCAATTTATTTTGTCAGTGGCCACCACTGAACCACGAAAAAATCTCAATCGTTTGTTGTTGGCTTATACGCAACTACCAAAAAACTTAAGAAGCACCTATCCGTTGGTTTTGGCGGGCTCTACGGGTTGGCTCAATCAGGATTTACAACAACAGATTCGTCAATTGGTCAAACAAGGTCAAATCATTAGCCTGGGCTATCTCAGTCAAACTCAACTACAACATCTCTATGCAGCAGCACAGTTAACCGCCTTTCCGTCCTTGTATGAGGGCTTTGGCTTGCCGATCATAGAATCGATGGCTTCGGGCACTGCCGTACTAACCAGTCAAAATTCTGCCATGCAAGAGGTGGCCAGAGGTTATGCCAAGCTATGTGATCCTTATGATATTGAGTCAATACAAGCGGCTCTTGAGCAAGCCATAAGTGATGACACTTGGCTAAATAATGCAAAACAAACTGGACTTGAACATGCCCAACAATATACCTGGCAACGTTGTGCCGAGTTAACAATTAAAGCCTATGAATCTTGATTTAACCAAACTCACTATTTGTCTATGTGCGGCCTTACTGTGGTTTAGCGGAAGTGCGTGTGCAACAGGAATCATGCCTCCGGATTTAGGTTTGTTTGGAAACATTCTGGTGTATGGCGGCATACCCATTTTAATTTTCATAGGCTGCCTAACGGTATGGGTTATTTTAATGAAGTGGCTGAAAAAGCAAAATAACAATGAGGGTATAAGTCATGGTCAACTAATCTTGGATAGCTTCAGGAATTTGGTTTCGCAGATAAAAAACTTATTCAAAAGAAGTACATTATTTCGATATTTTGTGCTCTATGTAGTACCTTATTTGTTGATTTTGGCATTCGCATTATACAAAACACATAAAGACAATTATCAGTTACATGTTTTCATTCTGTTACAGGTACTGGTTATTTACGCCATTCTCTACCTGCTGCCATTGGCCTTGGTTAAGTTGGCTTTAAAAACCAGAAAAGAGTGCTGCGATGATAACGAAGAATAACGATAAGAGACTATAAATTGTCCCTTCAATAAAATTAACACCCACATTCGTTTACAAAATCCGAAAAAAAAATGATTGTCATGTCCACTTCCGAAAATTTTTCTTGTTAAACGGAATAATTAACATGGAAAAATCTCATGAAAAAAATTTGTTTTGTGGTTATTGGGTGCTTTATGCAAGTGGCCTGGTCAGCAACCATTACCGTTGACTCTAGTGAGTTTAATAACAGTAACAATGGTAATTGTAACTTTGCCGAAGCAGTACTATCAGCCGGTTTTGATCTGGCTTTCGATCAATGTGCTATGGGCAGTGGTGATGATGTTATTCAGTTTGAACTGTCGTTGTTCCCTGCACCATTAAACACCTTGATTTTAAGCGCTGATGACACGCTGATTCTTTTCGGTGACAGTATCGATATTCAGGTACCTGCGGGGAAAACCCTGACTTTGCTCTCTGATGGTAATCAAGCTTTTTTTGATGTTAATTTAGATCCTAACAGTTCCTTCTCACTTAATCGAACCATCCTGAGAGACGCTTCTTCGTCTGGTAATGGCGGCGCCATTCAATTTGACGAAGATGTCGATGACATTTACCTGACAGAGGTCAGTTTTATCAATAACCACAGTGATGGCTTTGGTGGTGCCATTGGTTTTGACCGGGCACAAAATGCCACAAACATAACCACCATTCACCTCATTGACAGTGAGTTCATAGGTAATTCAGCTGAAAATGGTGGTGCGATTTTTGCAGATAAATTCATCAGGTTGAACATAAATGGTACGGTTTTCAACAACAACACCGCGGCTGATTTTGGTGGTGCTTTGCGAGTATTTGATGACATCAACGTTGAGCAGTCGGTTTTTACTGCCAACCAAGCACAATATGGTGGAGGTATTTATTCAACAGGTGGTGTTGTAGATGTACAGAATTCATTGTTTGAAAATAATCTGGTTTCAGCCAATGGTGGCGCTTTGTTTAAAACCAATGAGGTAACTATAACCACCACTGAATTGAGGTTTAGGCGTAACTCCGTGTTAAACAACCAGGCTGCTTCAGGTGCGGGGGTGTTTGTTGAATACAACCATTTATACTTTAACAATAATTTGGTAGCAAATAATGTCGCCAGTGTCGGGGTGGGAGGTCTGAGAAACAACCTCAGTTCAAGTACCGATGGCGCGCATCAAATCAATATCATTGGCAACACTTTTTATCACAACATCAGCCAAGGAGGTGGCGCCGGTGTTGCTGATGTATACAGTTATTTTTCTAACAATGTAACCACGTATAAAGGTAATGCCTTGGTGAGTGAGGCCAGTAACAACACCGTCACCAAATGTCAGTTTTTTAGGGTTAACAACCATGTATCAAAACACAACCTGAGTAACCTAGACAGTGGCTGCCTGATTGGTAATGACAACCAAATATTGGCCGACCCCGTAGTCGCTTATGAGTCACAAACCGGTTTTCATCCCTATCGTTTGGTGCCAAAGGTAACCTCACCCTTGATTGATGCCTGGGAGCGCAATGATTGTTATGATGGTGATGGCCTTTTATTAGACTTTGATTTAACCGGCCGCAGAAACCACTCTGGTTTACTCAATTTTTACAATGGAGATGGCGATGATCAAGGTCATTGTGACATTGGTTCAGCAGAAGTACCCGATGCTTCATTGGTTGGCATTGGCCGAGTCGGTAATGGTGTCGGAAGGATATATGGAAACCCCGAAACAGCATTAGACTGTACTGGTCCAATTGTTTGTGAACAAGCCATTACCATTGGTGAAGAAATCACCTTGAACACCCAAGCCTATTTTGGCAGCCGATTTGTGCAATGGGGTTTGGATGGTGCTGTTTGTGGCATGGCGGAGACTTGTGTACTGACCGTACCCAATCATTTGATCACAGTATCAGCCGAGTTTGAATTGATCCCCACTTATCAGTTAACCGTTGAAAAACAGGGTAATGGCCTTGGCAGGATTTATGCGATACAAACACAAGCCATAGACTGTGGGGAAAGTTGTTCCGCGCATATTCAAGAAAATACAGTCATTACTTTGGAAGTAGACGTCAACAATGGTCACCAATTCGTTGAATGGTCAGGAGACTGTACAGGTTCTGGTAGCTGTGACTTAGTTATGGACAGTGAAAAAACCGTAACCGCTACATTTATCAACTTGGATGTGATTTTTGATAATGGATTTGAGGAGTTATGAGCATTTAAAAATCAGGAAAGACTGGTAGCCAGTAGCAATTTGGCTTTGATCCAGTCTCTTTGCACTGTTTTACTGGTCACTTGCAATGTTTCAGCAATGTCCTGGTAACTTAAACCTGCGAAATAATGCATTTGAAACACCTGTGCAAGGCGTGGGTGTGTTTGATTGAGCGCATCAATGGCTTGATCTAATTGTAACAACCATTCTGAAACATCAGTATTACCGTGTAACTCACTGCTATAAGTATGGCTGTCAGGTTGCTGGTGTTTTTGGCTTTTTTTCTTATTAATCTGATTGATTAACAGGTGTCTGATAGCCAGTGTTGCAGTTGCCATAAAGTGCTGTCGATCTTTGATGTCAGAAGTATGTTTTCTGAGTTTTAGCCATGCTTCATGAACGATGCCTGTGGTGTTGATGGTTGGTTGATTGAATTTCAGTCGTTGTCTCGCCGCAATGGCTTTCAAATCCTGGTACAACAATGTCACCAATTGCTCGTTCGCCATCACATTACCTTGTTGTGCCTGATGCAGCAGCTGAGTAATTTGTGTAACATCGTGTTCCATACTTATAAACAGTGAGCTGGTGTTTTGAAAGTAGCTATTGAGTGAAAATCTTTAATGGCATCTGTCAATCGTTCATTGACAGCGCCTTTGCGTTGATACAATTGACAAGCACGGTTCAGTGCATTGGTTGCCTCAACAAGGTCTTCTTCACTGTACTGGTTTAAGTCGATTTTAATGGTAATCATGGTGCGGTACGTGGTGGCGTAGTCAAGCCAGGCTCGGGAAAACTCTTGAGATTGCCTAACGGTTTCTTGATAGTAATCTACAGCATCTTGATAAGCGTTCTTTGCCGCTTCAGAATTTTCTTTATAAACCAAGTAGTCACCCTGAATTTTGGTTAGGTTGGCGATGTTATAGTACCAGGCATAGCTGGGTAACAATTCATTGGATTTTTGATAAGCGGCCACGCCAGCGTCCACATGGGGCGTAATATCAAATTTTTCGACATTACGGTTGGCCAAGGTGTAGTGGATGTCTGCCAGATTAGCCCAGTTGTAGGCGTCTTCATCATTGATTTTTATCGAAGTTTCAGCGTATTTTTGGGCCTGTCGCAAATAACTATTTTTTTCTTCCTGGGTCAATTCATTGTTGTTTGTATCGGAAATCCGAATCAAAGCCCAGACCATTTCAGCCAAAGCCTCGGTATGATTAGGTGCCAAATCAAGTGCTTTTTGCGCATACTCTAAATATTTTTCTGCATCATCAGCTTGATAGATTTGCAACTCTTCATTCAATGTAATTTGTGCAGAATATATTTTGGCCTGGTTCAATGCATTAATAAATTGATTAGGCAATACACGTTCAGATTGGACACAAATATTTTGGGCGGCAGATAAATTGTTGGATACATTATCACTGATGATGTCCGCATGCATCTTTGTGGTCAACAATTCACAATAATTCTGATAACTCAATGGGTCACTGCGACCGATTAATATAGCCTGTTCAAAACTGGTTTCTGCTTCCTTATAAGCCTCCAGTGCCATTTCGGCCTGCCCATCCCTGGCGCGCTTTTTACCTTTAACGAAAGCCGCCTTACCTGCCAGTCGATGGGCTTCAAACAAACCAGAATCCTGCTGTATTGCTTGATTAGCCAATCCCATAGCCAATTCCAAATCATCGTTTAAATAAGCTAAATAGGCCTGTAAATAGGTATTGTCATTACTGGTTTTTAAGTATTCACTGAGTTTGTTTTGAGCTGGAATCAAATAAGCATTTTGAATGTAGATATCATGTTCTTCTCGTTGTTTTTTGTTGGCAATCTGATCAAGATTATTTGATTCATGTTCCCACCGCTGTGCCAGCGCCAAAGCAAATTGTAAATGCAGGCGTTCATTATCAAACTGCAACTGTTCAGCTTGGGTAAAAGCAGATATCGCAGGTTGTGGTTGGTTTAACAACAAATAAGCGTTACCCAACGTGGCATAGATATAACCCAGATCCTTTTGTTTTGATTCACTCAACTTATTTTTCAACTCAGCAATTTGCTGTTCAATGTGTTTATAAGTGGCTGACAAATCATGAGCAGGTAACATGTGTTGTTGGCGTAAACTTTGTTCCAACTCCTTACCAGATATCAAGTATTGTTGTAATTGCTGAGCGTGTTGTTCTGATTCAATGTTTTGTTTAACCAACAGCCCGGCCATAAACATCAAAACGACCACTGCCAGTACAGTGAACAAACTGACCAGTGGCCTTTTCCTTAATTGGGCTTTTAGAGTAATACCCCAGGTGACTTTTTGAGCCAACACGGGTTCTTTATTCAAATACCGCAGACAGTCATCCGCCAGTTCCTGGACCGATTGATAACGACAGGTGGGTGATTTGTGTAAACACTTATGAATAACGGCAATCAAAGATGAGTCCACTTGCTTTTTCGACAAGTGAAGCGGGGCCTGCTTCATCACATTGAAATTAGTTTCAGTGGATGTGTCGCCTTTAAAGGGATGAATGCCGGAAAGTAACTGAAATAAAATCACACCCAGAGCAAATACATCGCTGCGATGATCGACTTGTTTCAATTGACCCGCTGTTTGCTCAGGCGACATGTAACCTGGGGTGCCTATCATTTGTCCGGTGACGGTTAACTCCTGACTGTCCGCGTTTTGGGCAATGCCAAAATCAAGCACCATGGCCATCGGTTTGTCGTTGTTTTCAACCAATATATTGGCTGGTTTCAAATCGCGATGAATCACACCCTCTTTATGTGCATAAATGATGGCCTTACAAACTTGCAAAAACAGCTGAATAACTTGTTCATGCGACAATTGATGTTTAAGACAAAAATCATCTATGCGGATACCATCAATGAATTCCAGCACAAACCAAGGTCGGTTATTTTGGGTAGTCCCCGCATCCAAAATAGGCACAATATTGGGGTGCCTTAGGTTTGCAAGGATTTGTCTTTCGCTTCGAAACCTGGTTAAAAGGTCACTGGTTATTAGGCCTTTGGACAATATCTTCAAAGCGACCTTTTTATCAAACTGTCCGTCCGCTCTCTTGGCAAGATAAACTTCACCCATACCACCTTGTGCCAGTGGCTTAATTATTTGATATAGGGACAGCTTCTCATCGGCCTGCAGTGAGTTTACAGACTCACTGCAAAATTCAGAAATAAGTTGCGACGGTAAATCCAGTTCGAGGAGTTCCAAATGTTGGTTCAATTGTTGACAATTGATGCTTGGATGTTTTTCTTTAATTTCATGTAACAGGGACGATTGATTGAGCAAAGCCACACCTTTTTCATCAATAAACAAATGTTTATCAACCAGTTTTATAATCACATGACTCAGACTTTCATCCATTGGATTGTATGTTATTTAAACCTTATTATTGTGCCATAAGGGAAATATAAAGAGAATCATTTTGGAATAGACACTGCGTTTGTGGCGGATGTAGAAACAACCACCACAAATCATCATCGTTGGTAGTGATGACGGTTACTGCCGTCAAAAGCGACCCGTATTAATACAACATTTCTTAAACCGTTTTCCCGAACCACAAGGGCAGAGGTCATTTCGGCCAAGCTTCTCAATCAACACCTTGTACCCATGAACTACTCTTTGCCCACGTTTTACTTTAGTTTCCGAAGGATAACCCTTACGTCGTTTACTGGTGGGTTCAAAAGGAAATATATGAATTGGATTTATTACGCATGATTGCACTCCTTTTAATCAATTGTCTTCATGATGAAGTAAGCTGAAGACAGGACTTATGCACCGCTAAAAAAAGCGATGAGCAAGAATTATACAAGGGCATGTTAATAATTCCTAATCAAACTCTGAATTAACAAATCAATGTCTGTTAAAAGATTTGGCTTTAGCAAAATAAAAATGTTTATTTTCAAATAAAGTAAAACCAAATTGCTATATCACATACACTCCTATAAACGCGTTTTTCTGTTCGATTATGAACATAAAAATTAGTGCCTTCAGTTATCCACAACACCTGTGGATAACTTTGTGAATAACTTTGGTTTTTAGCCCAAAAGCCTACAGCCTCACTATACCTTAGTTAAAACGGTTAATTATTAACCGACTTTAATTAACCTTATTTATCAATAGCTTACGTTTTTTTATAAAAGTAAAAATGAAGCTTTTTTTGCTAACACTTTGTTTTGTGACAACGATATGACTACCTGTGCATAAAAGCTTACATGTCAATATTTTTTTCAGTTTTTTTATGACATTGTTGATTTAGAATGTATTTCTAGGATTGTTTCTATAAAGTTCATTAAAAGTCATTGATTTAAAAGGATTTGAATAATTATCAAACGGGTTTTCTAAAAAATATTATTCAAATCTAATCACATAAAATCAATCTCAAATCATAATAACCGATCCCTTTTACCATTGCTAAATCGCATGATCCGAATAAGTAACTCATTTAAGCTTGCGAAGAGGTTACGGTTTTCGCTCCAGCGCAAGAAGTGGCCTCGAAGCAAACCGCACCATGTTACTCCTTGGCGAGTGAAGCGAGTCAAACCGAGTAACTCATTTAAGCTTGCGAAGAGGTTACGGTTTTCGCTCCAGCGCAAGAAGTGGCCTCGAAGCAAACCTTTTAATGGGCCTCATCCCAATTTTCGCCAATCCCATAATCAACCACTAAAGGTACATCCAGCTTAGCAACCGATTCCATTATTGTTTTAATCTTTTCAGCCCAATCAGACGCTGCATTTTCTTTGACCTCAAACACCAACTCATCATGTACTTGCATAATCACCCTAATGTCATTGGCCGCTTTGACTTCCTGATAAACCGCCAACATGGCTTTTTTGATGATGTCGGCAGCTGTGCCTTGCATCGGTGCATTAATCGCAGCGCGCTCAGCGCCAGCTCTAACTCGCGCATTGCGGTTATTGATTTCTGGAAAATATAAACGACGACCAAACAAAGTATCCAGATAGCCTTGCTCCGCTGCTTTTTCTTTCACTGAGTCAATAAAGGCTTTAACATTGGGGTATTGCGAAAAATACTGTTTCATATAATTGGAAGCTTCCTTGCGACTGATGTGTAACTGCTTGCTCAAACCAAACGCACTCATGCCATACATCAATCCAAAATTGATGGCTTTGGCCGCCCTTCTTTGCTCACCGCTTACTTCATCCAAAGGGGTATCAAAAACTTGCGAAGCGGTTTGGCTGTGCACATCCACGCCTTCGTTAAAGGCTTGTAATAAATTCTCGTCTTGTGACAAATGAGCCATGATACGCAATTCAATCTGTGAATAGTCAGCTGCCAACAGTTGCCAGCCTTGCGGTGCCACAAATGCTTTTCTGACCTTACGACCTTCTTCAGTTCGAATCGGTATGTTTTGTAAATTTGGATTCGATGAAGACAATCGTCCGGTGATGGCCACTGCCTGATGATATGAAGTGTGAACCCGACCGGTTTTTTCATTGATTTCCAGAGGCAGCTTATCGGTATATGTGCTTTTTAGTTTACTCAATGAGCGGTATTCCAGAATCACTGCTGGCAATTCATAATCTGCAGACAAATCCTGCAACACATCTTCTGCCGTTGATGCTTGTCCGGTTGCAGTTTTCTTCAACACTGGGATACCCTGTTCTTCAAACAAAATTTCCTGTAACTGCTTGGGCGAACCGAGATTAAATTCCTTGCCAGCCAGCTCATAAGCTTTTAGTTGCAACTTGTTCATGCTCAGTTCCAAATGCTTACTTTGCCGAGCTAGTTCTACACGATCAATCAATACTCCCGTTTGTTCCATCGCAGCCAACACAGCAACTAAAGGCATTTCTACCTCGGTATAGATTGGCCTTTGTTCGGTTTGTTCTAATTGACCCCATAACTCATGATGCAACTGCAAAGTGATGTCAGCATCTTCAGCAGCATATTGGGTGGCATCCTTAATTGAAACTTGTGCAAACGGTATTTGTTTGGCACCCTTGCCGCAAATGTCTTCGTACTTGATGGTTTTTTTGTTCAGATACAAGGCTGCCAAAGAATCCATATCATGTCTGCCAGAGGCAGCATTAAGCACATAAGACTCTAACATGGAGTCGTGTTTTTGGCTGGTAAGCTGAACATGATAGTTCGACAGAACATTCAAATCATATTTGAAGTGTTGCCCCACTATATCCACTGATTGCAACACCGGTACCAAAGCATTCAGCACCTCATCCAGCGCCAACTGTGATTCTTCGGTTTCATGACCAATAGGCACATAAGCCGCTTCTCCTACTTGATAGGCAAAGGACAATCCTATGATGTTAGCACCTATCGGATTCAACGAATCGGTTTCCAGATCAAAGGCCACCAAACCAGCTTTTTTTATACCATCTAACCATTGCTGCAAGGATTTCATATCCTGAATACAGCTGTATTCAATTTGTGGTTCCGTATCCTTTTCTTTTACAGCGTCCTGAGATAACTCGGCAAACCGTTTCATGTTGAACTTTTGACCAATCTCATTTAATGCCAGAATGTCCTTAGGTTGTAACTTGAAATCACCAACTTGATAATCCACATCACAATCTTTTTTAATGACCACCAACTGTCTGGACAGTTTTAGTTGTTCAATGCCCTCACGCAAATATTCGCCTACCTTACCTTTGAAATCATTAGCATGAGCAATGATGTTGTCTACAGTATCATATTGTTGTAGCCAATTAACTGCAGTTTTAGGACCAACCTTATTTACACCAGGGATGTTGTCAGAAGAATCACCAATCAAAGCCAGGTAATCAATAATTTGATCAGGCCTTACACCAAACTTTTCCAGCACCCCAGCCTCATCCATCACATAATCAGACATGGTGTTAACCAAGGTCACATGATCAGAAACCAATTGCGCCAAATCCTTGTCACTGGTCGAAACCAAAGTCTCAACCCCAAGATCCTCAGCCTTTTTCACCAAAGTACCTATCACATCATCAGCCTCTACATGAGGTACTTCCAGCATGGGAATTCCCATGGCTTTTATCAAAGCCTTGGTTGGCTCCAGTTGCATCCGCAACTCATCTGGCATGGGGGGTCGGTTGGCTTTGTATTCAGGGTACATATCATGACGAAAAGTTTTACCTTTGGCATCAAACACCACCACCATATATTCTGGATCGTATTCATCCAGCATCCTTTGTAACATGTTAGTCACCCCATACATCACTCCAGTCGGATGTCCATCCTTACTCGCCAATCGTCGCAAATTCGGCACGAAAAAAGCACGAAACAGATAGGAGGAACCATCGACCAAGTATAGGGTTTTGTTCATAGTGAAATCAAAGATTTAAAGTTCACCATTTTAGACTGATTTGCCCTGAACTTCACGGATGAAATGGTTTATGTTTTATTAGAAATTGAGCTCATTCAAACTGAAAACTTTCAGTGTTAACACTTAAATGGCCCACTGATTTCTGGTTGTAAGGGCAATTGTGATTTCAACCATTGATACTGTTCAGATTGTTTTTCCTGTTCAGAAGTGATGTGGTCCAAGAAATCGGGATGTTGAAACCATTTATGATAATGAATGTGAGTCAATTCATTCAGTGTGGGATGACCAGTTCGCGCTTGTAACCTGGGCTTAAACGGAAGTGGATAATTGTAGGTTTCAGGCAACAAGTTCAAATGTTGCTGATATCTGACTGCAGTCACAGCCAAAGCTACTTGATCAAGACACCTGAAGTCATTACCATCTTTGGATTGGTACTTTTGAGGTCTCAAACCTGAGTCAACCAATTTAAGAAAATCCTGTTCCCACTGTTGATAAAAATTCGTCAAACCACTGGTCCAAACCAGACCTGCATTGAAATAACCTCGAATCAGTGTTTGATCAACTGTGGTTATGACAGTTGGCGCAGCTATAGGCAGCTCAAAAAGGTCAAATACATCTTGCCAAAATACATCATTTTCATCCGTATCACCGGTAGTTCCGGGACCCTTATTATCCACAGGCCTTAGCAACAACTGTTTATCATTTGGTATATGAAAGTTATTGGTGACCAGGGTATCTGTATCTAGAAACATCAGACCATCACAATTCAATTGCTTTTCAAGATGGCTCATCACCAGCAGTTTATTGGCAATTGGATAATGGTTAAACCGCTCATTGAGGTGCTCTTTTCTAACAATGACATTCAAGCTATCTAAAACCAATGCAGTTTCATCAGACATAAAGTGACCAGACCTGGGAGAAAACGCAATGGCTTTATATTGTGGATACAGATATCGATTGATTGAATGAGCCAGCAGAATCCCTTGTTGCTCTAATAGGCCGTTTTCAACACAGAAAACAATGTAATTTTCCACAGACTTCACTCAGATAGCTTCTTAAAAGTTAGGGCATTATAACAAACAAAGTGGTACAGAGAAAAAACGTGAAAAATTCAACATCCGATTAAAAAACGGGCAATTGAACTCGTAAGGTCTCTGGAATTTTTATGGTCTCACTTTTACCTTTGATATCAGATCTGACACTCGAAACCCATTGCTTTAATTGTTCAGGTTGAACGGGTATGGAAATTTTTTCAAACACTGGCACCATCACTCGTGCAGGCTCATGAACAAAACGTTCTTGGGAGACTTCAATGAACTGATTGGAATGAACTTTTTGGGAGATGGTTTTTACCATTTGATAATTTTCTAGGTACCTGTCAACATGAAATTGACAGGGTGGCTGATTCATATAGTAAGAATAAGCGGCCACTACATCAAGCGGGTTTCTTCTTACAAAAATAAACTTGATTTTTTCTTTAAACATATCAATTAAATGATTGAGCAGCCAATCATGCTTAATCAAAATTCTTGTTGTACCGCCTGCTTTTTTATCGCCTAAAATCAACGGATGGCTGGTTTCTCCCTGAAATCCCTTATCATGTTTGTACTGATATTCAGAATTCTTCCAACCCTTTTCATTGCTGTTCTGAAATGAAAAATATAACAGAACAGAAGTGATTTCTTGCTGGGTTAGGTCATGATCAACAATTAATTTGGCAATGTTGACTTCATTGGCTAAGGCGATGTCTGAGTGCGAATCCAGAATTGACCCCACAATACTGTGACCACTGTGTGCGTGACCGACAAACAAAATCAGGTTTTTGATTTGAGCTAATCTTGAGACATCAGTTTTTTCAACAATAGATTGAATTTCAGAACGGCTTAAAGATATGGTCATTTTACTATTGATTATCTAAACTGATACATGTGGTTTGAGAGACTGACTGGTATTGATGTCATTTTGCTGACTGATTATCAGCTTATTTTTTAGCAACAGAACCCCAGAAGTCTCTTTGTTGATTGAAACCTTATTAATCCCCTTGGATCTTAAAACCCATTTTCTTTTGGGTATTTGAATAGCTATCGGTCGTTTTAGCACCAAAATCTGTTGTCTGCTTTGTTTCAGAAAAAAACAAATCAGCGCAAAAGTCGCATCGAATGTTCGGTTACAAGGGTACCTGATTAAGTTCAAGTTTTCAGGGAAACCTGCATCATGAAATTTTTCAGCCTGCTGCTTACCCTGAAAAACACACAGCAACAAAAGCTCCAGTTTCGGATTGATTCGAGCCATCTGCTTGGCAAGATCGATGTGGTCTTTGATTTCATGATCGAAGCAAACAATCACGCAGGACTTTATACTGAATAGTTTCATGTAGGTATATCATCAATTGACGTTATATTGTAACATTTGCTACGACTGATTTGTTACTGCCCAATGAAAGAGCCCATATTCAACATCATATTTTTACCTGACACAGTTAGCTTCCAATCCCTTCCATTAATCAGTCTGTTATTAAATACCCCATACAAATTCAGGTTGGTTGGAAATGCTTTAGGCAATCAAGAGTCAGCCTTGTTAAAGCAGATTTGTGAAACTTCAAACCGACTAAATTTTCTGAATGTTGAAAGTGAATCAATTTTACCGCATGGAACATTGCTTGATTTGTTGTTTTTTAATGAAAGCCATGAATTGTTCTGTTTTATGGATCCCGACATATTTGCTTTTGAGAAAGTCACTACAGGAGTTTATGATTTGCTTGGAAATGATGCCGTTTTTTCATCATGCAGCCGCATGGAGAATGATGTTGACTCGATTTATTCAGGCTTCAAAGGGGGAGCAACCACCGTCAGCCATGATGGTAAAATTCCTTTGGCCTCATCATTCTTTTGCATCTATAAAAGAACTGCTTTGGCTCATACTATGGATACTTTTGGTGTCGGATTTGAACAATACCGCTCGATTGAGCAAATTCCCGATTCAGCACGTCATGTGATTAATACCTACAACATTAGCTTTGAAATGTTTGATACCGGCAAGCTATTGAGCGTGCTCATGCATCATTTAAATTTTTCCAAACAATACCAAAACATTGACGGTCTGGTACACATAGGTGGAATGAGTGGAAGGTATCTGAACAAGGGTTTTGTTGATTATGATTTGATAAGTAAAAGCATTAAAACGGCAAAACTTGAGTCCGCAGACACCAAATTCAATGTCAGGTCCAGAGATGAGATTGTCTTTAAAAAAATACTTGGCACCTATTTTTATGCTTACTTAAATTATTTAATTGGTGAATGTCCGATGCCTGAAATCAACACTGATTCCAGCGAACACCAAGCAACAATCCTGCAGTTCAAACAGCAAATTGACCAATTGTTTGATGCTGCCAGACATTCAGATGAAGGTAAAATCATCATTCAATTGGTCAGTCGCAAACCTTGAAGCAGACAGGCAAAACAGATTAGACCGAAACAATGAACAACTCAGACAACCAAAAAGTTTTATTTTTTCGAAATTATCGAATGTTCACTGGCGGTCATCTGAAAGTCTGGCATTATTTTACTCACTTGCTGAATAGCAAACGTTTTGATCCTTATGTTTACTTCACAGCGGATAGCATTTGGGACGCAAATAACCCATTTATCAATGTCAAAAACAAAGTCATCAAGGAACTGAACAGTATTAATCCAGATATTTATTTTCTTGCTGGTAAGGACTGGGAAATGCCGATTAAATTTGATCCCCAAAAACCCATCATTAACTTTATTCAGCATGTCAGACACGCCAACCCCAAAAACCCTTTGTATCAATACTTAAGCAACAAGGCCATTCGAATTTGTGTCAGTGATGAAGTTAAGCAAGCTTTATTAGCAAGTAAACAAGTGAATGGTCCTGTTTTTTCGATACCGAATGGTTTCAGCATACCCAAAACACTGTCTTCCTTAGTGCATGCAGATAAACATCAATCGGTTTTGATTCTGGCGCTTAAAAACCCTGCATTTGGGGATGAACTGGCTGAAAGGCTTCGTGCAAAAGGCATCGAGGTTCGATTAATTAATAGTAAACTGTCTCAGCTTGATTACCTTGCTGCCATTAATAACAACGCCATAGCGGTTTTTTTACCCAACCCAACCGAAGGTTTTTACCTGCCTGCCATTGAGGCCATGGCTTTACAGTCTTTGGTCATTTGTCCGGACTGTATAGGCAACCAAAGTTTCTGTCGCGATTCAGAAACATGTATCATTCCTGAAAGCTATACACTTGAAGCTTTTATTCAATCCATTAACCTGGCATTAAATATGGACTCATCAACTAAACATAAGATGCTACAAACAGCAGCCCGGACTTCCAGTGAATACACCCTAGAACGAGAGCGTGAAAAATTCATTGATATCATGAACCAAAGTGACAAGCTCTGGCAATTCAATTGAACTAAACGCTTAAAAATTATAATGAAGAACCCTAATCACATTGTCATCACTGGCTTACCCAGATCAGGAACCACCCTGGTATGTCATTTAATCAACAAAGTTGACAATGCTGTGGCACTGAATGAACCCATTAAAATTAAAAACTTCAAAGCACTGAATGAACAGCAAATCCTAGAAAACATTGCCTCATTTTTTAATCACACCAGCAAGCAAATATTAGAACAAAAACAAGCTGTTTCACTTTTAATTAATGATGCCGTGCCAGACAATCACATGGCCAGCTCCAAAGACCCAAACGGACTCAGACAAATGTCAGAAGGGGCTCAAAAGGGTTTGTTTGATATAAATAAAAAATTACATGCCAATTTCAAGTTATGCATAAAGCACAATGCCATTTTCAGTCAACTTTTGAATCAGCTCAATGCTTTGTACCCTTGTTATGCCATCATCAGAAATCCTTTGTCCTTATTGGCTTCCTGGAGCAGTGTAAAACTACCCATCAATCGTGGTCACATTCCTGCCGCCGAAAAAGTTAATCCGGAACTTTCAGCTCAAGTCAATCAAACTCACGACGTGGTAGAACGACAAATCACTATTATGTCCTGGTTTTTTGAGCGTTTTTCATCCTTATCCAATGCGCACATCATTCGTTACGAGGATGTCGTTAGCAGTGGTGGAAACATACTAAAAAAAATGATACCTGGTGCTGAAACATTGAATGAAAGGCTTAGGAACAAAAACCTGAATGATCTGTATGATCACAATTTGATGTTAAAGCTCGGTGAGAAACTTTTAGTCAGTGAAGGTTCTATGTGGAACTTCTATAACAAACAAGACATTGAAAAATTAATGTCTGAAATCAGTCAAAGGTAAGCCAAAAAATCTTTGATATCAACGCTCCATTGCCCATCTGTTTGCACAGATTCAGTTAAATAAACCTGATAATCTACCTCTGAGGCATAACAACACAGCAATTCATTAATTAATAGAAAATCCTCATGGGTGATGCTGATGATGCGGGTGTTTTTAGGCATAAAAACTGCATTGTGTAAGCCAGTTCCTGCCGGACTGACCAGCAATTTTGTCTTGGCATAAATCGCCAACTGATCTTCGAACGACATGTTCTGAGGGGCAATCACTTTAAAACCTTTCTCTTTTAAGGCGTTTTGTAAATCGATTTCGTTTTGTAGTGCCCGTCTGGGAATCTCCGTTCTGGATATGTAGGTTTTTAAATGAGGATGCGCGTTTGGTTTAGAAACTTGGCTCCACACTGAATTCATTTTTTTAGATACACCACTTCGCAAAACCAATGCTTGAGTAGGAATGTGCAGCTCTTCTATGGTGTAACAGTCATCAATTAACACCACTTTTTCTTTATTAATACCTAATTTAGCCAGAGTGTCCCAAATGAATTGGGCCTTTAGGATATCGCCTTTCTTGTTTTGTTTGTAGTTAAACAAAAAATAATCAAAACCTTGAAAGTCAACTTCTTCAATCACCCATAACCGTGATAATGACTCTGTTAAAAAGTGTCCGTAATGAGAAAAAAGCCACCCCAGGTATAACGACTTTCCAGCTAGCTTTTGCCTTATTTCAGCATCTATATGCCTGTTATCTACAAACTCAAAATCGTTTTCTTCATATCCTCTGAAATGATTGGCTGCAGTAACAGGAATATTTTTGCTGTCATAAAAACTGTAAGGGATTGTATTGTTTGGCTTTGTGATATCAGCAGGAAAGCACTTTATTTGATGATGAACAGAGATGGTGTGGTCTGAAATTTCAACTTCATGATTAAACCAATCCGGTATAAATTTAAGATTTCCCAAAGGTTTTAATACGTCCCCAGCTTTCATTGTTTTTTTATAAATCTCTATACAGTTAATGCGCCAAAGCTTTTGAAAAATGTAAATTGGCTGCTGCTGCTATTGCCATCACATCTTTGACTTGATTGGGCGTCAGATCATTTTTCCACTTAGACATAGAAACATCGTCAATTTTTCTTGAACGTAAAGTTTTACCCGGTCCTTTACCAGCCAAAACGCGGTAATAAGCCAGCATGTTTGGTGCAAATTCGAGCCCACAATGTTCAGCCATTTTTTGGCACATTTGTTGTTGATGATGCACCAGATTCTCATACTTAAAGACAAAGGGGTTTAAACCACAAGCCTCAAACTTAACATACAGCATGGATTTAATTTTCCAGATTATGGCTGACTTGCAATGATCAGCTACCGAAGTTGATTTCAATAACTTCAATTCATCCGGATAGTTCTTTTCAATGAAATTATTATTGGAAAAAAAATCAGTTTGACGTGGATTCATCTTTTTGAATTTAAGCATGCTGGCAACCACTCCCCTGACATCTCTGACAGGATAAATGATTATCGGCTTGGGATGAATCATCGACAATTCATGATAATGAAAACTGAGGTTGGGAGCCTTAAGCACGATGTCATAACCGCTGAGGTCCTCAATGGAACGAAATTGATTTCTGTGATCCAGGTATTTACCTGCAGCATGACAGATACTTTCATTCAGTTGTTGTGGGTGTTCCTTATTTCCTGCAACAAAAGCATCAAACCAAACGTAAAATTTATCTGTTTCGTCTAACAAGAAGCATTTTTCATGCGCGCCAAGAATTTGACCCGTCAGGGTTGTACCACTGCGTTGACAACCTGCAATTACAATAAGTTGATTGGTAAATACTCTCAAAGTCATGCCTGTGTATATCGATAGCCAAATTGTTTGGCCAGTTGTCCACATATTTGCCAAACTTCTTTGGCTTGTTGATGGGACTTAATGTCCTGATTGGCTCTGGTTAAATCAATCACTAAATTACTTTCACTGGTTTTGGGTAATTCTAAAAATTGACACAATGAATTTAGAACAGCTTGGTGATTTACCAATATATCTTCATACTTGATGGTCAATAAATCACCTTGATTAACGTGTTGAGCAAAATGATCTGTCACTTGTGAAAGTTGATAATACCAGCTGACCGCATTGTTTATGTGTTCCTGTTGGTTGTTCGGATCAAATGGCAAACCTGCAAATTCATAGGCTTTAGGTAAAACAATATCCCCAACTGCATTACCTAGCCTTGATGAAACATGGCTGCGTCGAAGAGAAAGGTGAATGGGGTGTCTGATTAAATGGATAAATTTTGCTTTTGGAAACACCTGTTTTAATTCAGGAATAAAAAACATGAACTCTGGTAACTTTGCACCCCAGGCCTGATGATTTTTGGCCTGCTCAGTTGCTATTATTGTCTGGGCATTTTCTTTCAAAAGATGTTGCCATTTTTCTGAAAATTGACCTTTTTCAAGGCTGATATTTTGTTGCAACATGTTCCGATTGAGCTTGACCCATTCCATTGAGTCACCTTGTTGATTGATTTTGTTTCCTAAAAACAAATCAACACTTTGTAATAAGGTGGACAACATCCGGGTACCAGAACCACCTCTTCCGGTAATGATAATGGGAGCCTCTAAGTCAAAATCATGTGTGGCTCGAGACATTTTAGATCCAACCTTCCAATTTAGAGTGTTTAACAAGTTAAAAATAAAAAAGCCTGTAGAAAACTACAGGCTTTTATTGACTATAAGAAGTCTGTTATTAGTTTACACCAATACCAGTTTGTCTTCTTGATTCGAACTCGTCAAAGTTTAATACAGCACCAGCAGTACCACTTACGAAGTTATTGTTAGGACCAACTGAACCTAAGTTAGCAGCATCGATACAAGTATTGTAGTTTTGAAGATCAGTGAACTCGATGTCTGGAGAAGCTTCGTTGGTGTTACCGTTAGCCCACAATCTGAATACACCGTCAGCAGCACCTGGAGCACTTGCACGAATATATTGCATTTCGAAAGCTTGATCACCTGAGTTTACAACGACGTCAAATTTTCTTCTGTTGTCAGCAGCAGTTGCTGGACCTTCATCAATCACAAAAGAACGGAAGATGTTAGCGTCTTCAGTGTCGTTACCTTGAAGTTTTAACTGAACAACACCTGTGTTTGAACAAGTTACACCAGGATCGTGACCAGCCAAACCGCTTCTGCATTGTGCGTTGTATACTTTATTTCTTTCGTTAGTAGCCAATTGACCCATGTTATCAGCATTGATCATGAAGCGTGATCTGTAAGAGCTTTCACATTGTGGAGATTGATCTTGAACACGGGCTCTTTGATCTCTGTCAACAAGTGCTTGAACAGACATCTTACATGCAGTACCTGCCATACCAGGAGCAGTTGCTTCTAAAGAACCTGCTTGATCTTCACGAGCATCAGTCCAGGCGTTGAAGTTAGTGTCATCACATTGAGCAAATACATTCGCTGATAACATCAACGAACCCAACGCGACTAACTTATACATTGTTTTTTTCATTTGTTTCACCTATTAAAGTTAATTTACTTAGTATAAAGAACGGAAGGATTTTTTTTTTCGGTCAATTCCTGATAAAAAAATTAAATTTATTTTCCGCTCAGGTAATCCTACATAAAAAAGGTGACATTTACACTAAAAAAATAACTTGTGACAACAACTGTGGCTTAATCAGAATCCAAACCATATAATGAGCAACAAATGAATTCAGCATTAAACCCTTAACGTGCTGCAAAGGATAAACGACTGTAAGTGACTGAATTTGATTGAAGACCAACCACGATAGCTTTTATTGATTTCAAAATGATTTCTCACAAACACCAATGTATTTTTGTACACATACCTAAATGCGGAGGTACCAGTATTGAAAATATGATTTGGGAGCCCGAGGAAAAAACCACTGATAACTTGTACATGGGCTTTATCAGTCCCATGTATAACAAGTACCAAACCGGCGGTTTACAGCACCTGTATGCAGCACAGATAAAAAATGAGTTTAGCCCGCGTATTTTTAGCTCTTATTTTAAATTTACAGTAGTCAGAAATCCCTGGGATAAAATTGTTTCGCAATTTACCTATATCAAAAAAAGACCTGATTTGATGGACTTTATAGGGATGAAAGCCAATGATGAATTCAAAACTTACTTACAGCTGATCCAAAAAAAGGAACATGTTCAATGGTCCTGCCAATATAAGTTCTTCCTTGATGAAAATGGTCATTCCCTGGTAGACCAGGTCTATAGATTTGAAAATTTTCAGCAAGCAGTTACCGATGTTCTTAACAAGCTGAACATCAGCTTCAAGCAAATCCTGCACTCTAAAAAAGGCAGCAGGGGACATTATTCGGAATATTATGACGAGGAGTCCAAAGAAATCATTGAACATTTATATAGCAAGGATATAAGCATGCTCGACTATCACTTTGAATCACAACCTGAGGCCAATCTTTCAGCCGATTGATCAAATAACATGAATTCTTTTTTAATCAGCTTTTGTAACAACAGAAAAAACAAATCATCCGACAGAAAAAGTGGTTTGTTGGGCCTAATTACCCTGAAAAATAAACATTTAACCTATACAGATATCTGCTTAGAATGTGAGGAATTTGATGAAATCAATGGCATCACTGGCTTGGCACAATGCAATGATTATTATTATTTAGCGGCGCAATCAAAACACTCAAAACTATTGGTGCTCAACAAGCAATTTGAATTGATCCATTGCTTGTCACTTGAACCAATCAAAGGCGCCCATTCGGTTCTGTATAACAATGGCAATTTATACTTGGTTGCGACCAAACAAGATCGGGTGGTTAAATATAACTTCAACAAGGGTATCAGAGCTGGGATTAATGCTGGGTTCGAAACGGTTTTTGAAATCGGCACACTGGCTGACACGCACCACATCAATTCTATTTGTATGCATCAAGGCGATATCATCATCAGTGCTTTTGGCAGCAAAGAAAAAGAATTTTGGATGTTTGCAGAAGAAGGCTACGCACTCAATATCAATTCAAACACCAAACTCATCTCTGGCCTAAAGCAGCCGCATTCACTTTTTTCTTATAACAATGAGCTGTACGTCTGTGACTCAAGCAAAAAACGTGTCATCAAGGAAAATGGCCAAGTCATCACTCAAGTTGAACATGGCTACACAAGAGGTTTGTATATCGATGATTCCGTTTTGTTATTTGGCACATCAAAAGGTCGAGTGGTTTCACATTCTCAAAACAAATATGTTGGAAATATTTCTGATCAGGGTATTCTGGCAGGAGAAAGTGGTGTCACATTGATTCAGAACGATCAAACCAGCCACATTTCTTTACAGGGAATTGCCGAGGAAGTCTATGACATCATGCCCGTATGATAACCGCTAATTCTCAAAATAAAGCAAACTACTTCAATAAAATTCTCTGGGTTTTATTGGCTGCAATTTATTTCTTTTTATTTCACAGTTTACTGGCTTATGTCATTTCCAGCTTAACTCTGGTTAATCCCTTACGCTTAGGACAAAGTTCTCTTTATATTGAACCTCTGACCATGCTTATATTGTTCACGGTTTTGCTGGTTTTTACCCGCAGAACCATTGGTTCATTGGTTTTGGTTTCTGTTTGTTACATTTTTTTCATGCTGATAAATATTGAAAAAATTGTGGCATTGGGCGTGCCTGTTTACCCGATAGATCTGGTACATTCACTTGAATTAATCAGGACCTGGGAAGTGTTCAAGCCCTATTTTCCGGGTGTAATAATGGCCTCATTGCTGTTGGGATTGCTGTTGTTTTTGATGCAAAAGGAGAAGAAAACCCCTTTTTTCGGGAAGCACTTACTTACCATTCGCATTTTGACTGTGGGGATGATTTTTGGGGTGGTGGTGAATCATGATTCAATAGCCAAAAGTCTGGTTGATGCCAACATTGCCAAAGGTCAGTCTTACCCACTGAAAGGATCTGAAAAAAACGGTTTTTTATTTACATTTATATATCGGATTTTGAAAAGTGACAAACCAGAAGCACCTGCCAAATATGACTATCATCTGGTTAAAAGCATATACCAAAAATATCAAAACAAAAACAGTGAACCCTCATCAGATAAACCCAATGTCATTATTTTTTTCATCGAATCTTTTACCGACCCAAGAAAGTTGGGACTTAAAACCAGTTTTGACCCTATCCCAAATTTTCGGGCCATCAGTGAAGCGTTTTCCTCAGGAGAAGTCATCTCACCAGTCATAGGCGGCCGTTCAGCAAATGCAGAGTTTGAATTATTAACCGGCCTGAGTTTACGCTTTGTCACAGAAGGTTCTATTCCATATATTGATTTGATGAATCAGCCCAAACCCAGCATTGTCAATGAATTTAAAAATAACGGCTACGAAACCAATGCCATTCATGTTGCAAGCCTTGGCTACTTTAATTATCAGGTTGCTTATCCCAATATGGGCTTTAATGACATCAGCACTACGTTACATGACCCGCAGTCTAGCTGGGATGCAGCTGAAAGGTATTCCGACGACACTTCATTGATCAACAAAATAACAGCAATGACCGAACGAGAACCACCCCAGTTTATTTTTGCTTTTCCAAATTCAACCCATGGCCCCTGGAACTACCCAGCTTATTTAAATTCTGACCTAGATGTTGAAGGTAGTTTTTTTGAAGAAGGAAAAAAAGAGATAAAAACCTATGTTAACGCCATTCATAGTACTGACAAAGCCATTAAAAAATTAATCAGTTTCTATGAAACATACGATGAAGATACCGTTATTCTGATTATGGGTGACCATCAACCCAGCCTTCCGGAATATCGACAAAATTTCATGATTGAAAGTCATTTGAGCAATAAAAATATCAAGTCACAATTTAGCAGCAGGCAGGCCATGGTTAATCACTTTAAAAAAATCATTCTCAATACTGACAAAAACACACTGTTGTTAAACCACCGAGTGCCTTATGTTGTTTGGAGTAATTTTAATTCACCTCAGTTCAATCAAAACCTGAGCATGAATCTGTTAGGAGCCAAGCTGCTTAAATTGATCCAGGTTAAAACCACCCCGCTGTACAATTTGTTGATTAAAATGTCTGATGAAATTGAAGAGTTATCAATGTTAGTCAAAACTGCAAATGACACCTATACCGATGAAATTCCTGAGCAATTCAAAGATATGGTTTTTGATTATCAAGTTTTGCAGTATGATGTTTTATATGGAGAAAATTACTACGGTCAACTTTCTGCAGCAACTGGCAACGATTAATTCAACAATTTAACATGAGACCGAATACATAACTGACAACTTCGGTTACCCAGACATCAAATATCATGAGTCAGATTATTTTTATCATAGGTTTACAAAAATCAGGAACCACGCTTCTGAACCGTTTGCTTTTAACCCAACCCAATGTTGCCAATCCATTTAAACTCGAAGGAAGAGATTTCTGGGGAGACAGTCCACCCTTTTCTCCCACCGCAGAACCTTGTGGGCGAATTTATCAACAATATAATGGTGAGCATGGTCACAATCTGGATTCAGATGATTTTTTGGTGTCAGATCAGCATCTCTTATTGGAAAGAATTAAGGTTCAAAACATAAGTCGTCCCATTTGGATCAATAAAAATCCATACAACTCGGTAAGAATTCCCTGGTTAAAGAAACACTTTCCAGAAAGCAAGATTGTCGCCATGATCAGAAACCCACTGGCCAATGTATTTTCACTGCTGAAAAAGTACACACCTCATGAGCACATGGGGTATCCGCCAGAAAATGGATGGTGGGGTGTCAAGCCCAAAAATTGGCTACAAATACAAAACCAAGACAAACTGGTGCAAAGTGCTGACCAGTGGTTATCCGTTAATCAGGAGATACTTAATCAAATCAACCAAGTTGATCATTTGATTAGATATGATCAACTTTGTGAACATCCTACTGAAACTATTTCAAAATTGATTGATGTAGGCACTGATGAAATCCAAGGTCTTGGGACCCAAGAATCGTTAACATGCAATGATCAGGAGTATCTAACAGGCAGCAGACTGTTATCTAAAAACAGAGAATACCTTAACGAATCATCGTTTAACCTTGATTCTCAAGACGAGACTATTGAGATACATCCCTTGAAAAACCATCAAATAGAAATGATTGACCTCAAATGTTCAAGTTTATGGGAAGTTTTTACCGAGCTGATTGAAGGTTAAATCCGTCCTCAAAGATCAAGTCCCGATAACTTAAGCTTCTCAAGGCAGAATCAACGGTGGATGTGGCATAAATTCTGACTGCTTCGTTTTTAAGAGGCCTGGCTGAAAACACCGAATTGATTCCAAATAACGGCGAGGCCAAAAGACCGGTCCATTGTTGATCAGCTAAAACATTTCGAACCTCTATAATTTCAGAGCGCGTATTGTCGGCAATGGCTAGATTACGCTTCTCACCGATTTCAAAAAGGGTAAAACCTCTGGGTTGACTGAGTTTATCAACCACAATTTGTGGTTCAAAATTCAGGCCACCTAAGTGTTTTAAGTGCAACATTTGACCATCTCCGGAAATCGATACCCAAACATCCTTCGGACCATCCGACAACGAATTATCACACTCCACCTTTTCGGGCCTCAGCACATTTGTGACCAGGCTGACTTGACTGAAACTTGAACCTTGTTGATTATTCACCCATAAATCGACCGAATTTCCGAAGTAATTCGTCACCACCAGATCCATCATTTCATCATTGTTGAAATCCGCGGCGCACAAATCCTTGGCACCATCAGAAATCATTGAAATATTGTGCTCAGTGAACACATTTCCACTCCGCTCAAACCACCAAATTGCATCACCCAAAGATGAAGTGGCTACTACATCTGGTTGTTGGTCACCATTGATATCCGTGACCAAGACGCTTTGTGGATTGTCTAGATTGGATGTTATCAGATGTTGTTCATAGGTGACACCATCTAAATTTTTAAACCAAAATATTTCGTCACCATAAGCCGTGGTTACAAGAATGTCTATAAGGTTATTGTTATCCAAGTCATACAACTCTATGCCATCCACACCCTCGAGTCCACTGGCAAGCAATCGCTGAACGGTGCCATTTTCTTCATACATAATCAATTCATTACTGCGAAAACTACTGATCACCAGGTCATCTGTACCATTCGCTGTTAAATCTGCAGCCATCACTCTCCTGGCGCCTTCAGGAAAGTCTTCCCACACCACTGTTTCCTGATTTTCTGAGCCCGGCATATAAAGTAAATTTCGTTGGGCAAAATATGACTGTGTGAGAATTTGCGGGCCTTTATTGATATCAAATTGAGCCACATCAATAGAAACATAGCCGTCTCTGTCATTAGCAACCAACTGTTTATTTATCAGTCCGGTCAATTGGTAGGAATAAATGCTTGCTAAGGTATTTGAAATACCAATTAATTCCAAATCTGAATCTTCATCTATGTTGGCACAGTGAACTGCGTTGGCACCAGGTAAGTTGGTATCAACAATGAACTCTGAAAATAATTCACCATTGATGTTATTAAAAAGAACCACCTGGTCAGCACCGTTTACACCAGCTGCAAAGTCTGGAAACAATGCGGCCTCGTCATCACACAAAGCAATGTAACTAACACCTTCTAACTGATCACTGATCAATCTTTCTGTGAATAAACCCGGGCCTTCATTGAGATATAACCTGATGCTGTTGTCTTCAGATGAAGCCAGTAAAATATCCGTCCGCTGATCATTGTTAAAATCTTTTGTCACCATTTTTCGTGGCCTTACTGGTGTATCTGAAATAAGCGTCGTGGTGAATTCACCGTGCATATTTTGAGTATGTAGCAAAAGTAAACCATCCTCAAATGAAATGCTGACAACATCCATCAAATCGTCATTATTGAAATCGGCCGCCAGTGCATCAGTGGGTAATAAGACATTCTCAGCAATGATTTTCTTTTGATAGGTTGGTATGGGTTCACCAGGCACTGCTATCATGGCAATAATTTGATGTGAGTCAATGGAAGGAATGATAAAATCTATTTCACCATCTTGATTTAAGTAGGCTGATGTCAGTCTGTATGCACCTAACAGATCTTTGCTAAGCGTCAATTCTTCAAACTGTAGGTTGTCCTGATTGATGTATGCCCTCAAATTTCCATCCTCTATGGACACAGAAACGATGTCTATCAAACCATCATCATTAATGTCTATGGACAAGTTGTCCGAGATTCCGACTTGCGATGGCCCATGAATGTTTTCAACAACCCAACCCGTTCCAGTCGATTGAGCTGATATCACTTCTGTGAAGAAACAGAACAGCAAAGCAGTTGGTTTAATGAACTTTTTCATGGTTTTTTTCAGCAGTTTAATCAATTCTTTAAAATTAAAACGGCTCTTTCGGTCTTATCAGTCAAAAATTTAAAGTTTTTTGAGTATATAGCTCAATGTCTTTTATAATTCAACGCCCTGTTTACATCAGCTTTAAAAGCACAATTTTCATATTTTATGATAAGTAACTTAACACCATTGATATTAAAAAATGCTTAAGAAAGAGACAATAAAAACAAAATGAAGTATTTAAAAGCCGGTTTTATTTTTCTTCTTCTTGCCACTTTGCTTATTGCGTTGGTTTACGGTTGGGCCATTCCCGCATCTGGTCTCGTTGGTAAAACCAAGGGTTTCAGTTGGGGCCTTGGAATTGAGTTGATGGCTTTGGCTTTTGTGTGGTTATTTCTGGTTTTTTTAACCTCCAGACTGTATGCCACGACCTGGATAACTTTGGCTGTCTACCTTTGTTTTATTCTGGTTAACCTGGTCAAGATCAATTTTTTAGATGCGCCACTGATGCCCATCGATTTCACCCAATTGGATGATTTGCTCAGAACCACCTCAGTCATCATTGAATATTTGCTTTATCTCATCATAGCTGTTGTACCACTGATTGTTTTGGTGGTTTTCCTGTTAAAAAAAGAAAAACCCATCCGCGGGCTTCGCTATTATGCTCTGTTTATATTGATTGTGTCTTCTGGCTTGATGACCTGGCAATCAAATCACATCAGTGCTTATTTAAAAGCTGAAAAGCTATTAATATTAAAAAACAGCAATCTGGTTAATCGTTTTACCAAACATGGATACCTGAATTTTTTTATCCAATCTATTTTCTTTCAAACCAAACCTACTAAACCTGAAGGTTATAACAAGGAGCAGGTTAACAAAATTTTAACCAAACACGACTTAGACAAATCACCAGCCATAACTCCTGAAACCGAGGTTCCCGACAATATCATATTTATCCTGGTGGAATCATTTGTTGATCCAAATGAACTTGGTTGGGAGACATCTGAAGTCGTAGTTAAACATTTCAATAAATTACGTGAAAAGCACATTTCAGGAAAAGTCGTGGTACCTGTTTTTGGCGGCAAATCCATCAATACCGAATTTGAACTATTAACCGGATTGAGTATGTTTTTCACACCCATCGAATCTCTGCCTTTTCGAGAGTTGGTATCAGATCATACACCGAGTATAGCCAGGGTGCTGAGTGACTGGGGATTCAAATCAAGTGTAATCCAGGTGGTTGAACTTTCTGGCTTTGGTTTTGAAAAAATTTATGATTACATTGGTATCAATCAGAAAATGGCATTAACCGGAGATGGGATTGAATTAGATCCTTCTGGTCGGTTTGCATCCAGCCAGGAGCTGTTCAAACAAATTACCGCAATCACTGCTGCTGAAGACAAGTCCTTTATTTATTCGTTTGCCAACTCCAGCCACATGCCATGGCACCTTGAAGACTATCCTGAAAGCACCCTTAAACTTAAACATAATCATGGCATTTCTAAACACCTACAAAACAAAACCCTGGCATATTTTAATGCCTTAAGACATGTTGAAACCTTGCTGACTGATTTGGTGGCCTATTACGAAAAGTCGGAGGAAAAGACCTTGATTTTATTTGCCGGTGATCACCAGCCTGCACTGGACTTAATTCGAGATGAGCACACGAAAAATCATCAAAAATATGTGGTTCCAGCGTTGATTTGGTCTAACTACCTGCCTAAACAACCCGCTTACGATAATTTTTTTGTCAGTATGAATTACCTGTCTGCGCTGACACTGAAAGTAGCTGGGTTGATGCCCGACGGCTTTTTCAAGTTCAATACGCAAGCAATGGATTACATCAACCCATTGTCTTCGAAATACCCCACTTCCAAATCACCCTCAGTTGTTCAGCAACAGTGGCTAATTGACTATGAAATGCTGCAGTACCACATACTGATGGACTCAAACAGTCAAAACACCATCAAAAAGCAGCTATAGATAAGCTTTCATAAGACAGAATGTTGATCAACTTGCAACAACAAATATAAAATGTTTTGGGTTTTACAATAACCAGTTGGACTCAGATGCACGATAAAAAATTAATTGCCTGGTCACGATCGTGAGTGGTTTTCATATCAGGTAAAGAGTTAAGAAATGTTTGACCGTAAGACTTACTGGTGATGCGTCGGTCACATATCACCAACAAGCCTTGATCATTTTCACCTCGAATTAATCTTCCTGCGCCTTGTTTGAGACTGATAATTGCCTTCGGAACCTGGAAGTCAAAAAAAGCTTTACCGCCGTTTTTGTTGATGTATTCTATTTTCGCTTTCAATACAGGCTCCCCGGGATGAGCAAAAGGTAATTTGTCGATAATAACGCAACTCAGACTGGCACCTGCTACATCCACACCCTCCCAAAAACTGGCGGCTCCCAATAACAAACCATTACCTGCTTGACGAAACCCTTCAAGCATTTGATTGCGATCCTGTTCACCTTGAACAAAAATAGGTCGATCTAGTTGATTGCGAAAATGGTGGGCAGCCATTTGCAATGAGCGATGCGATGTGAACAAAAAAAACACGCCGCCCTTGGCTGCTTCAATGATAGGTGTCACGTATTCAAACATGGCTTTATTGAATTCGTAATCACTGGGCTCTGGCAATTCTTTGGGTAATAACAGCAACGCCTGTTGTTGATAATCAAATGGACTGTCAAGCAACAAAGTGTCGGCTGGTTCAAAACCAGTTTGCTGCTGAAAGTGGCTAAATGAACCATCAACTGTCAAGGTAGCTGAAGTCAGCACCCAGCTGGTTTCTAACGGTGCCCGAAAATTAGACAACGGGTCGGCCACTTCCAGTGGCGATTTATGCAGCGCAAAATATTTTTCCCTGGCCTCAAACCAGTAAATATAATTGCCCTCACCTTGCTGCATCATGTCTTCCAGCAACATCACCATGCCATCTAATCGTAGGTATAGATTTTGCAGTCCCGAACTTTGAACCACCAACGGCTCGAGCGCCGAGTGTAACAACTTCATTTGATGCAATAATAAATCAAAAGTCTCGATAATAATCGGTGTTTGGAACAATCGTTTACTGCTTTCGCGTTCCGGCATTTGGCTCATGGCAAGAGTGACATCACGCAAAGCGCGTTTCAATTGTTCATGTGCTTCAGCGATGGTTGCAAATGCAGCTTCTACTTCACCAGCTTCGGTCAGCAAATCACTCAGCAGCTCATTACATTGACGTGAACTGAACAACTGACTGAAAAAACGACCAGCGATTTCGGGTATTTGATGCGACTCATCCAGCACTATGACATCTGCTTTGGGCAACAATTCACCAAAACCTCCTTGTTTTATCGCCATATCGGCAAACAATAAATGATGATTGATGACCAACAAATCAGCATCAAGCGCTCTGCGACGTGCCTTGTAAACAAAACATTCGTTGTAATTGTCACATTCAGCACCCAAACAATTTTCTGGTGTTGAAGTTAAATTGGTTAATACCTGACGATTTTCTACTTGATTGATAAACTCAGAAACCTCTCCTCGAATTGAATGATGAATCCAGTTATTCAGGTGTTTAAATAATGATTTGTTTTCAGGAAAACGGCTGATTGGCATCACCGAGGCTTGATGATAGCGGTGTAAACACAAATAGTTATTGCGGCCTTTGAGTAACCTGACCTTGGGTTTGATCTGCAACATTTCCAGTAATTTTGGAATGTCTTTGGTGAATAATTGGTCTTGTAGGGTTTTGGTACCAGTAGACACAATGATTTTTTTGTCTGAAAGCAGTGCCGGCAACAAATAAGCAAAGGTTTTACCGGTTCCGGTTCCAGCTTCAGCAATCAATACAGACTGCTCTTCAATCACCTCGGCTATTTTTTCAGCCAGCTTAATTTGTTGTGGGCGGGTTTTAAAGCCTGACAGCTGTTGCTGAAAAAGGCCATCCTCACCCAGCACCTCTGTGATATTCATCATCAGTATTTTTTCGGTGCTGGCAAAGTACAGTCACTGATTGATTCAAGTGCTTGCGCTTGAGTCTCTACGTCATTGAGCATCTCTGCAGCCAAGGCCAGCGTTCTGCGGGCACGTTCGCATACAGAACCATGCGTTGGGCCTTGTTGAAATACCCTGTTTGACCAGCCAAAGGCCTGCTGATAATCACCTTCGGCCAGATACAGCTCTGCCAAGTGTTGTTGCACCAAGGCTGAACCTGGGCTGATACTTAAAGCCCTTTTCAAGGTTAAAAGGGCTTGTTCAATTTGGTCATGCTGTTGTTGACTTTCTGCTTCTTGAAGCAAAATTTGTACAGCTTCGGGCACCATTGGAGCGATTTGAATCACCGATTGTTCATGTTCGGAAGGGTCACGAATGTCGTCATTAATGTCTATTGGTCTGTGTTGACTACAACTGCTGGCAAATAACACAGTTACCATAGCCAATAACCAAAATGTTAGTCTGTTTTTCATAGCGGCTCATCTTAGCTTGATAGTGATGTCAGAACAACCCTGAGCTCATTTGTTTAGCTATAAATTCATAAACAAATGAGCCCACAATATCAGCGCACCACTGCTGCCGGAATAAGGCGTGGAACCATTGTCATCACTACCCACCCAAACGGTAGCTAACAGTTCCTGATTAAACCCTGAAAACCAGCTGTCTCTTCCTGCATTGGTGGTGCCGGTTTTACCAAACCAAGTGCCGGGAAGCTGAAATTTTTCGCTGATGGCTTTTGCCGTGCCACGGATGGTTATGGCATACATTGCTTGATTAATCAGGTCAATATTTGAGATGTTGATTTGCAGTTTATTTTGGTGCTTGTTGTGACTGAGCAATTCATTATCTACATTCGTGATGTAGTTGACGGCAAGAACCTGCGCATTCTGTCCCCTGGATGAAAACACACTAAACAGATGTTGAACTTCAAACGGGGTTAAGTCAATGGCTCCAAGGAACAGTGACGGGTGACGACTGCGATTAACATTTAAACCCAGGTCTTGCATAAAACCAATGAACTTTTTCAAGCTAATTTTCAAACCCAAATCAACCGTCGCCTGATTTCGGGAATGAACCAAGGCTTCCTTGGCAGCAATTATGCCCCAACTTTTATTATCCCAATTTTTGGGTTGCCATACCGTACCTTCATCAGTCTTCAACTTGATGGGCTCATCATGTAAATCAGCCTGTAGATCAAAATCCGACAAAGTTTCCAATCCTGCCAAATAGACAAACGGCTTGATCAGAGAACCGATTTGCCGTTTTGCCAACAGTGCGCGATTGTAGTGAGAACGTTCGTTTTTTGAACCGCTGATGGCTTTTAATTCTGCATTTTGTGCACCGCTGACAACAATCGCGCTTTCCACATCTGATGACAGCCATTGGCTGGTTTTTCGAGCTGTTTGGGTGGTTTTGTATTGAATGTAGGGATCTAAATAAGTAAAAATTTTAAGGCCTTTTTGCCTCAGATCGGAGGCCTTGAATTGTGCTTTCAACTGACTTTTGACCACATCCATATAATCGGCAAAATCGGCTTTGATGTTGCGATGTCCACTCAAACCCAATGGTTGATTTTTACTTTGTTGCCACTGTTGTTGACTGATGATGGCTGTTTCAAACCATATTTTAAGCACCAGATTGCGGCGCTGTATGGCGCGTTCAGCTTGTCTGAACGGGTTATACCAAGAAGGGCCCTTGATGATACCAACCAGCAGTGCCTGTTCAGCTATATTAAGCTGTCTGACATCTTTGGCAAAATAATAACTGGCGGCTTCGGCAACGCCATGTATCGATACTTTTCCATCTTGTCCCCAATAGATTTCATTGAAATACATTTCGATGATTTCTTTTTTATTAAGCTTGTTTTCTAACAAAGTCGCTGCCAGTGCTTCGTGTAGTTTGCGTAAAATACTGCTGTGATTGTATTGCAGTTTATTTTTGACCAACTGTTGGGTGATGGTGCTGCCTCCCTGCACAATCTCACCAGCCATCAAGTTTTTATAGGCTGCTCGAATGATACCTGTCCATGAAACACCATGGTGATGATTAAAATCCTGATCTTCAACCGCTTGTAAACCCTTGACCATGGTGTCTGGAATATCATTGACTTTAACTGGCTGCCGATTTTCCAGTCCTGATGAATAAAAGTGACCAATAACTTTGGGTTCAAGTCGATAAATGGCCGGTGTCATTTCAACGATTTTACTTTCCGAAAGGTTTATTTTAATCCTTTTTGGCGGGCTGTTTTTATCGGTGAAAGCAAAACCCTTGCTATAGATATCAAAGTTGTTCTGATAAATTTGATACTGTCCCAATTTCGGTGTCCCATTGACAGCCTGATAGCCTAATAAGTCTAATTCAAAAACCAAAGCTTCTGGCGTCAGGTTTTTACCAACATACAATTCCAAAGGTCTGGCATAAACCACTGATGGAATTTCCCATTGTTCATTAACAATAGAATCCGTAACATGGCTGATGTATATGTACCAAGGTATTGTTAAACCTACAACAACGCCAAATAAATACAAAAAACCTCGATACAACCATCGAACGTAGGTTTTTTGTGGCATTTTGGCATTACTTTGGCGATTCACAATTATTCTGACGAAGTTCACAAAAAAAGTTTGGCCATGTTAACATGAGATTAAATTTTAATTCGTACAATAAGCCTTTTTTAAAACCGAGAACAACATATGAAATTCAAAGCTTTACTGATAGCTGGATGCTTAGGCGCTGGTATTGCTCCGGCAGACACCACCTTGATATACCACGACAGCAATGGTAATGAACAAAGCAAAATGCTGCTAACGGATGGCAAAGTTAAAATGATCAGCAGCTCCGAAGCAGAAACTGCGGTTATTTTTGATGCCAACAAAACGGTCTTTACAGTCATCAACCATGCTGAAAAATCTTTTTTGGAGTTTGGACAAAGAGAGATAGAAGCACTAAGTGATGTTTCAAAAATGATGGATAAAATGATTAATGAACAATTAGCGCAATTGCCTGAATCACAACGTGAACAAATGCGCGGCATGATGGAATCAATGATTAAACAAAAAATGCCCAAACAAGCACCGGCTCCTAAATACATCAAAAGTGGTGAAACCAAAAGCTATAATGATTTTGGTTGTGAAGTTGTCATCAAAGAATCTCAAAATGCCAAAGATGGTGAGTTTTGTGTAACCAGTTACAGCAAATTGGGTATATCTGATACCGAATATGGCGCTGTTGCTGGTTTTATGAAAGTAGCAGAAAAGCTGGCTTCACAATTTGGTCAGGATCAAAGTATGAATTTTGAAGCCATTGGCCAGGTTATCCCAGTCTATTTTGATATGGAGTCACAAAAAGGTGTGTTGAACACCATCAATAATGACGACTTACCAGCAGACACATTCATCGTTCCTGTCGGCTATAAACAACAATCCTTACCTAAAGAGCTGTTTTGATAAATCTTTAAAAAAGTTTTAAAGAAAACCTCCGCATTGCTGGGGGTTTTTTTTGGTAGAATGCGCGGATGTCTGATAATGTTCAACTGGTATATTTCAATTGCAAGGAAAACAGCCAATCCGGGCTGACTTGGCACACCACTTTTTCACATTGTGATGAGGCTCTTTTTGACTTCATTAAATCCAATTGTGAAAACGACCCATTCATTATTGTTATCAACAAACAAGCTGTGTTGCCCGATTATTGGCAGGTACGCCTGCTACAACCCTTGTTGGACAATAAAGAAATCAATTGTATCACCGCCCTGACCACAGAAATATACGAATTATCACCACTGGCTGATGGAAAAGTATTCAATGGTGATGAAAGAACACTTGATCACGCCATATTTGTCGCTCAACAACCACAAACATTCATTACCACAAGACTTAATCCTCATGTCTTTGCACTCAGAAACCTTTCATCTTTAGACCAACCCAATCAAATTTATGCTTGCAACAACTTGCTGATTCAGGAACCTAAACACCTTGGTAACGTTATGGGTGCAAGTGCACCTGAAATAGGTAATCAAAACCCTTTACCAGCTCATCCCTTGGCAAAGCTCCATTGGTTTTTTAGCCAAGAACCTGGTTCAGTCACCTATGAAAACCAAGTTTATCCAAACCTCAATCAAAAACCCAACTTACTTCATGTCGTTATGGATTGGGGTGGAGGCGTACAAAAATGGCTGGAAGACTTTATTGCCAATCAAACTGATTTTAATCATTACATCCTGGCCAGTCATGGCGAACTTTTTCGACAAAGGTATGGCGAAAAACTCAAGCTGTATTTTCAATCAACTGAGTCTGTAGCCATCAATGAGTTTCATTTGAGCCAACCGATTGCGGCAACAACAGTCAGTCACCAAGAATATAAGATGATCTTCTCTCGGCTGCTCATGGATTACGGGATTCAGGCCATAGTTGTTTCATCTGTAATTGGTCACGCCATGGATTGCTTAAACAGCGGTTTACCGACTATTAGGGTTTTACATGACTACTTTCCACACTGGCCCAGTCTGCAAGCTGAACTGGACAAGCCTGAAATCACCACAAAAGCACTTGATTTAGCGCTTGAGAAAACCAGTGAAGAACCGTTTGGCTCTATTGGTAAAAATGACTTGATTGGCTGGCAGAAAGCCAACAACCGTTTGCTATCTCAGCCACATGTCAAAATTGTGGCACCAGACCAATCAGTTGTTAACAATCTGCTTAAACTTGAAAGTTCTGCCTGCTATAAAAATGCTACAGTGATACCCCATGGTGTTCCACAACTTTCCGCGATAAATTATCAAAACTCCTCTGATAAATTTAAAGTATTGGTCTTGGGTCGGGTTAATAAGCCCAAAGGTGAACAGCTGCTTCACGAATGTATAAAGCAACTGTCACATCATCATGACATAGCGTTCATTTTACTCGGCGCGGGTGATTCTGGAGCCAGATTCAAACACTACCCGAATGCAGTGGTAATTAAACACTTTTCTCATAAAAAACTGAGAGAACTTGTTGCAGAATATTCGCCGCAATTGGCTTTGATGAGCTCCCTTGCTTCCGAAACTTTCAGCTATGCATTGTCCGAATTACAAATGTTAGGTTTACCAGTACTGGCGACCAGGTCTGGTGCTTTGGCCAACCGCATCCAAGATGGTAACAATGGTTTTCTGGTCAATAAACATGGGAAAGAAATAGCAGATAAGATAACAGCACTCATGCCTCAAACTGAGTTACTGAAACAAGTCAGTGACAATGCGAAAAACACCCAACAACCTGACCTGTTAGTAAACAAAGCTCAATATTTACGGCTGTTAGCAGCTTTTGAATTGAATCCACCTGCATATAAAACCCAAGGTTTATTGTCAGCTGAACCTTTTATACAAAGGACGTTGAACCTAAGTGATAAAAACTCGCAGCTTACTAATCGGATACTTTCACTTGAATCTGAAGTGGTAACGAAACAAGATTGGGCCTTAGCACTGGACAAACAAACCAAACACCTGGAGCATAATTTAGAGCTTGAGCGTAAGGAAACAACGCACCTGCAAAATATCATTTCAACATTGCAACAAAAACTAGCCTTTGAAAGCAACGCAGTCAAAAGCACACAACAAAAGCTGGCTGAAACGCAACAAGCCTTAACCGAAACAAGCCAGACCCTGAAAGAAACACAAGTACAACTAACAACAACCCAACAGACCTTAACATCCAGAGAAAATGAGTTAAATGAAGTTTACAACAGTCGCTCCTGGAGAATGACCAAGCCGATAAGGACTTTTACCACTTGGGCCAGACATAAACGCAACGCAATTAAGTTTCGTTTTAACCAATTAACAGGACTCCCAAAACGGGTTCGTAACAGTCTGAAAACCAGAGGTTTGAAAGACACCGCCAAAATAGCTGCACAAAAGCTAAAAAAAGATCAAAAGCCCGTATCAACAGTACAAGCCCATGAAATCAAGGAGTACTACCAACCTTTAACAGTTGCCACCACCACTGATCCCACAGTGAGCATCATCATTCCGGTTTACAACCAATACAAACATACTTACCACTGTCTGGAATCATTGGCCAGTCTTCAAGACAAAACACCTTTTGAAGTGATTGTGGTCAACGATTGTTCTACCGATGACACCCAACAACAATTAACCAAGATCAGCGGCATTACCGCGCATACGCAAAAGCAAAATGGTGGTTTTATCGAATCTTGTAATACTGGCGCCAGCTTAGCCAAGGGTTCCTTTTTGTTGTTTTTAAACAATGACACCGAGGTATTACCCGGATGGCTCGACTCTTTGGTTAGCACATTTGAGGCTTATCCTGATGCTGGTCTAGTGGGTTCTCAATTGATTTATCCCGACGGTCGTTTACAGGAGGCTGGTGGCATCGTGTTTGCTGACGCTTCTGGTTGGAACTATGGTCGGTTTGATTCACCTGATGCGCCAGAATTTCAACATGTCAGGGAAGTTTCCTATTGCAGCGGCGCCAGCATCATCATTAAAAAAACACTTTTTGATGACTTGGGTCAGTTTGATCAACGCTACAAACCCGCCTATTATGAAGACACCGATTTGGCATTTGCGGTGAGAAAAAAAGGCCTTAAAGTTTATTACCAACCACTCAGCAAAATCATCCATTTTGAGGGCATTTCATCAGGCACTGATCTCAGTTCAGGCACCAAAAAATACCAAGTCGTTAATCAACAAAAATTCCTCGACAAATGGCAACATGAACTCAAACAACAACCTGTGGCGGGAAGCAATATAGAACAAGCACGATTTCAGAACCAACCCAAAAGGGTGCTTATTATGGATGCATGTACACCCACACCCGATCAGGATTCCGGTTCACTGCGGATGCTCAACTTGATGCAAATTTTTCATGAGTTAGGTTATCAGGTGAGCTTTATTCCAGAAAATATGGCTCATTTTGATCATTACACCACTGACCTGCAACAATTGGGTATTGAATGTGTTTATGCGCCAAAGTACCACAGCCCTATAGAATTTCTGAAAACCAAAGGAGAAGTGTTTGATCTGGTTATATTGAGTCGTTACTATGTAGCCAAACCCCTGATGTCGGCCATAAAAAGCTATTGTCCTCAAGCAAAAACCTGGTTTGATACCGTTGATTTGCACTATTTGCGAGAGCAACGAATGGCGGAAGTAGCTAACGACGAAACTTTGATAAAAGCAGCCAAAAAAACCAAACAACAAGAGTTATCCGTGGCTGCTGCTTGTAACCTGACATTAGTGGTAAGTCCCTATGAGCAAAAAGTCTTGTCCAAGGAAAACCCTGCCCTGAAGGTCGATGTGTTATCCAATATCCATGAAGTCTATGGCAATCAAAAATCATTTCAACAACGCCGGGACATCATGTTTATAGGTGGCTACCAACACACTCCGAATGTGGATGGTATTTTGTGGTTTGTTGAGGAAATTTTCCCAATCATTAGTGAATCTTTACCCCACATCACTTTACATATCATCGGCTCGAAAGCACCCAAACAAGTCTCTGCCTTGGGAGATCAACCAAACATCAAGTTCCATGGCTTTGTTGAAGACATTGAACCTTTTATGCAAGACATTCGGATTGCCGTAGCCCCTTTACGATTTGGCGCTGGAGTCAAAGGTAAAGTCAATATGAGCATGAGTTATGGACAACCTGTGGTTGGCACCAAAGTGGCAGTGGAAGGTATGCACACTACTCACAAACAAGATGTGATGATGGCTGATGAGCCTAAAGAATTCGCACAAGCAGTGATTAAACTGTATCAGGATGAACCCTTATGGAACCAAATTTCTTCCGGTGGTTTGGAAAATGTAGAAAACTGGTTTTCTTTCAATGCAGCAAAAAAACAAATAAAAAAAATACTGCAAATACAATAACTTCCTAAAAAAAACTGAAATATCAAATAATTAGGGCTTTTTTATGCATAAAAACCTTAGAAAGTGCTTTCGGGAGAAACAAAATTTAGATAAAATCAGTTATTCAAATAATAAGAACAGAGCCTTTACAGGCAGTTAATCCACCACCATTTGGGGTTAAGAATTCGAGAGGGAATAAATGGATTATTTACAGAACAATAAATTTTTGTTGTTTGTGTTGTCACTACTGATGCTAATTTTGGGATCGGTAGAATCTGGAACACTACTGATAAGCCTGTGCATTTTTTCATTCATCATCTTAGGTGGTTGGATTTACACCTTACCCATTATCGCTGATCGATTTGATGAAATAGTTGCTGAACAGGTTAATCGAACAATACCTTTGGTCGCCAGTTTATTTTTGGCCATCAGTTTTTGGTTTTCCGAAGATATCCATACAACTTTATATGCCACTTTGGCATTATGTTGGATTGCTGGACTTTTGGTACTGACTGAACTGAAAATTAAAAATGTAGCTGCCGCTGCCGCTGCTCCAGTGTTGAGCTTGATGGTGTTGATGATGACACAATCATCTGCCAACACCGGACTTACCTCTCCTTTTGCTTTTATTTTTTTCTACCTGTGTATTTTGAGCTTTTTAACAGTTGCCAGCAAACATCTTTTAGCCAAACCAGTCATCAAAGAACGCACAACAGATCCTTTACCAGCCAGTTTGGCTCGCCAGGTTAAAAAAGCTGAAGAGGCCAAGCAGGAAATTAAACAGCTGAAACACGAAATCAAGAGCCTACAGGTAGATTTGTCCGCTGCAGAAATGGCCAAGATGGAGTTCTTGGCCACCATGAGTCATGAAATCAGAACGCCACTTAACGGTATTGTTCCATTGATTGATATCGTGATGGATACGGAGCTGAATGATTTTCAAAGAGATTACCTCAATACAGCACATACTTCGGCCACTCAGATGCAAAAACTGATTGACGATTTACTGGATTACTCCAAGGTTGAAGCAGGAAAACTCACCATTGAGGTTACTGGCATTAAATTAAAAAAAGTGGTTGATGAAGTGGTTGACAATCTGAAACCCTCGGCTGATCGCAAGGGTTTGGAAATCACTCTGGATTTTGATGATCAAATCAATCCATTGCTCAGAGGCGACCCCATCAGAATTCGTCAGGTTTTAACCAATATCTTATCCAATGCCATCAAGTTCTCTGACCACGGCAAAGTGGTTATTGAAGTCAAAAGAATTAAAAACTTTACAGCCAATGAACTGATTCGTTTCACCGTGAAAGATCAGGGCATTGGCATTCCTGAAGATCAGGTCGAAAAACTGTTCAATGCCTTTACCCAGGCAGATAACTCATCAACCCGAAAATTTGGTGGTACTGGCTTGGGATTGGCCATCAGTAAAAAGATTGTTGAACTATTAAAAGGGAGTATCGGTGTAGAATCCAAACAAGGTATAGGCAGTACTTTCTGGTTTGAAATACCCTTTAGTAAATCTGCAGGCAAAGGTTTGGAGGGTGGCTCTGAAGTTCATCAACATCAAGCCATATTGGTCAATACCAATCCGGCTTTATTCAAGAATATCCAGGGCAAACTTGAAAAGCTACAACTACCTGTCCAAACTTCTCTTAACTATCAGCATGCACTCTCCAGAATAAAGGCTGCTCGTGGTATCCAGGATGGTAAAACCACTTTGATGTTCATTGATTTCGACACCAATGCCAAAACCTTCAGACAAGTCCTTTTGTTGGTTGAGAAAGGCGATTTAGATGATGTATGGATTTGTGCCGTCAGTAAAAGCGAACATATCGCTGGTATCAGACAATACAAAAACATCCAAATCATTAACCCCGATAAAGACATGGAACTGGTGATTGGTGAGTTTGAACGCCGATTTTCACCAGAAAAAGTGATGGAGCTGGATGCAGATCAAGAGGAAGTTGTTTATGATGACAACACAACAGTCGTAGAAACCACTGAAAACGACGAAGCAGCGGTTGAGAAAGCAGATGTTGATTTAAGTCATATCTCCAAAACCATTTTACTGGTCGAAGATAATGAAGTTAATTTGAAAGTCGCTCAGAAACTGATTGACTACATTGGGTTCCCCTTTGATATTGCAGAAAACGGCATGGTGGCACTGAACAAAGCCAAAGAAACCAGGTATCGTTTGATTTTAATGGACTGTCAAATGCCTGTCATGGATGGCTACTTCTGTACCAAACGAATTCGCAAGTATGAAGCCAACCATGGCTTGAACCATACGCCAATCATAGCCATGACGGCCAATGCCATGCTGGGTGATAAGGAAAAATGTTTAGCGGCAGGTATGGATGATTATATGTCTAAACCATTGAATCGGTATGTATTGGAAAAAACCCTTAACAAATGGGATCCTTTTGCGGTAGCAACAAAGTCAAGCGATGAACCTATGGAGGAAGTTGATGTTCCTGTTACACAACAAGAAATCAATGAAAAATGGCTTAATGTAAAAGCTTTGGCAGAAATCAAAACCTTTATGGGCGCAGAAACCAATTCTTTACT
>JAGRJR010000079.1 GCA_020442635.1 Lysobacterales bacterium | reverse complement strand
AACATAGTTAGGCAAGATGGAAATCAATGACCATTTGGCCAGTTTTTGGGTGCGCAGCAAATCTAAAATGGCTTCAAACCCTTGTTGTTGATTGCCATACAGTTGCTCATAAAATGCTTCACTTAAACGGTCAATATCGCTACCTGGCAGGCTTTTGATGAAATCTCTAAACTTGGGCTTTTCAAACATCGAAACCATTGATGAGCGACTGACCATTTTGGCCATGTTTTCAACGATGACATGCGGTTTATTGAATGCCAGTTCTGTAAACGCTTCTTGACATTTTTCCGTTAAATTGGCTTTGGTATGAGGCTTGACCCGTTCCTGCAAGGCAGGATCTTCAAAACCCATAGGATAAAGCTTTAAAAATTGTCCTTCTGCTGTCTTTAATTTTTCGATGTTCATGAGTTAGCTTTTGGTGGTTACTAATGACTTACATGATTAGAAAACGAAGTATAATGTATTATTTTAACAAATGATGTTCAAGTCAATGTTTAGAGTGTTAAGTTTAGTATTTTTCATTGTTTTGTCTTTTTCAACATTAGCAGAGGAAATCGATTGGAATGATGATAAATTAAAATGGCATGAGTACACTGACGGAATTGAACTAATTAAAAAAGAAAAAAAGTTGGGCTTTTAATTTTTTATGCAGATTGGTGTTCAGTTTGTAAAGAATATTCTAAACTTTTTGCAAACTCTTATTTAGAAGACATGCTTAAGGATGTTATCTTGATACGAGTAAATCGAGACGAAAATATAGAACTCAGTGAGAAATATAATTTTGATGGCGTTTATATCCCAAGAACTTTTGCACTAAATTCTGAAGGTGATATTGTTAAATCCTTGTACGATGAAGATGACAGATTTGCTTATTTTTTGCCGCCGGATATGCCTGCATATTTGTATGGATTTATTAAACGCCTAAAGAATAAAAATGAAAAAGCAAAAACACTTTGAAACCATAGCCATTCAAGCCACCGAACCCAAACAAGACAGTACAGGTTCGGTGGCCAATGCCATATATCCGAGTACCACATTCCGTCGGGAAGACGATGGTAGCTTTAAAAGTGGCTTTATTTATTCGCGAAAACTGAACCCGAACAGGCAGTTGTTGGAATCGGCTTTGGCTGAAATTGAGGGTGGTCACATGGCGCTGGCTTTTGCCTCGGGGATGGCTGCCATTAATACGGTGCTCCAATCACTAAAAGCGGGTGATCATGTGATTGTACCGGATGATGCATACTATGAGTTGCGTCGAACACTGGGTGAATTGTTCAGTCATTGGCAACTCAGTCATACTCAGGTTGATATGACTGATTTGGCTGCCGTGCAAGCAGCGGTTAACGAAAACACTCGCTTAATTTGGATTGAATCACCGTCCAACCCTTTGCTCAAGGTTTCTGACATCAAAGCCATCGCAAAAATCGCCCTCCAAACTGGCGCGGTTTGCGTGGTAGATAATACCTGGTGCACGCCGGTTTTACAAAGACCTATGGAATTGGGCGTTGATGCGGTGATGTATTCAACCACCAAATATTTCGGAGGTCATTCTGATTCTCTCAGTGGCGCCTTGGTAGTTGGTGAGTCTGCGCCAACAGCTTGGGTGGAGCAATTGGCCAATATCCAAAATTTAAGTGGTGCTGTGCCTTCGGCTTTTGATTGTTGGTTGATAACCCGTGGTATTAAAACCATGAAATTGCGACTGATGCAACAAGCAAAAAATGCCCGACAATTAGCCCAATATCTCGAACAACATTCCCGTATTAAACAGGTTCATTTCCCAGATTTACCCAGTCATCCACAGCATGAATTGGCCATGCTGCAAATGCCTAAAGGCAGTGGCGCGATGTTATCTATTCAGGTGGGAGAGAATCAAAAAGAAGCGATGGAACTCATAGCAAAACTCAAGTTATTCACCAAGGCCACTTCTCTGGGTGGTGTAGAAAGTTTGGTGGAACATCGCAGGTCAGTGGAGAAAGGTGCCAGCACCACACCGGATAATTTAATCCGAATCTCGGTAGGTATTGAGCACATTGATGATTTGATAGCGGATTGGCAAAACGCCCTGAATTAACACAAAATCCTTAAACGCTTCATTCAGGGCTGATCCGTTTTATCAATGCACACCTTGTTGCATTTGCTGAATTTTCAGTCGTTCCTGCTTAATCAATCTCAACAATTTACGACACAAACCTTCTTTTTGTTCTCCTTTGAAAGATGCACGCACCAGCTCCCTTTGTAAGTATCGAATCCTTTTTTCGATGACTTTGACACTTTTATTCGCTTCATTTCGAAGTTTCATTTGTTGCAATGTATTGTTTTTCATATCTAATCCCCATCAGTGTTTTTCTATTCTCTGCATTTATTTACGGTTTGTAGTCAGTAAAAAGGACGTTGTCTGTAAGAAAAAATAGACAAAATGTCGTGTTTTTCGACAAAAAGCTTGTTTTTCTGAGCTAAATGCTACATTATTAGCATAATGCTACAAATGTAACACCATGAAATACAAAGAACCCTATAACCAATTAAGTCGCCGCGAACGGCAAATTATGGACATTGTGTTTGCACACAAAAAAGTCACAGCTCAACAGGTCATGCAACTACTACCTGAACCTCCTGGCTATTCAGCAGTGCGAGCGATGCTCAGCCGCCTGGTCAAAAAAGATTGTCTGTCATTTCATCAACAAGGTGCCAAATATGTCTATGAAGCGGTCATGGACACCAGCGAAGCGAAACAATCCGCATTAAAAAATCTGATGTCCACTTTTTTCAATGATTCACCAACCGCAGCAGTTAGCGCTTTGATTGGTATGCAAAAAGATGATATAAGTGATGAAGAGTTGGATGCCATCTTGAAACAAATTAAGGCAGCGAAAAAGATGGGAGAGTAAGATGTTTCTTTGGTTTTTTAATGAGCCTTTGGTCACTGTTTCGATTAAAATGTTACTGGTTTTACTGATATTACAACACCTTGACCGCTGGCGGCTAAATGCCCAAAATAAAGCCAGATTATGGCAAATCGGCTTATTGTTCCTTACAACTTTACCTTTGATGCATTGGTTGATGCCTTCGCTGTCAATTCCCCTTTTACCCTTAACAAACCACCTTGAGATTCCTTTGATGGGATCAACCAAACTCATTGAATTGGGGCAAATCAGTAACGGATCAGGTGCTTTTGCCATCAGCTTGGTGGTTTTAGTAGTATTAGTCAGCATTGTATTGGTTGTGATTACTTTGTGGCGACTGTATAAGATCAATAGCATCAGCCAACGAGCAGAACAACTGAGAGGGCAACGTTTTCAACGTGTTTTTGATCAAGCCATGAATCAAATCAAACCCAAACAACGGGTACAAGTTCGGCTCAGTAAAGAAATCCAGACGCCATGTACCTGGGGTATTTTCAGACCTGTTATTTTAGTACCAGTGGATATCATTGACAGTAAAACACTCAAAGTGATTTTTTTACACGAATTGGCACACATCAAACGTAATGACTGGTTGTGGCTCATATTGAGTCAACTGATGACCGCCTTATGCTGGTTTAATCCGCTGATTTGGCTGGCGCAAAAGCGCATGCTGAATCACTGTGAATCTGCTTGTGATGAACTTGTTTTACAACAACAAATACAATCCAGCTTCTATGCCAAAATTTTGCTGAATTTTCACCAACGGAATTCACCAAGAATGGCTTTGGTCACTAATATGGCACAAACAAGCGTCATGTATCAAAGGCTTCATCAAATTTTAAACCCACGGAGAAATACCATGAAAAAAAATCAACAATCCTGGCTGATAGTTAGCCTTTTGCCAGCCTTCTTACTGCTTTCGGTGGTGCAGGTTACTGCAGCACATCAGGAGAATTATCCCCAAACTGATGGGTTATCAACTCCACCTTTACCAGCAGAAGTCGCACCTCAAGCTGAAAACACACCAACAGAACCTGTTGTAGAAAAAGCGCCAGTAGCCGAACCACAACCAGAGTTTCCTGTAAAATCAGCATCACCTGTCATGCCAAGTTCGCCAGTTGCCAAGCCGACACAAGTTGGTCTTGAAAGACCACGACCAGAAGTGTCTGAAGTTGAGCGCGTAAGATACCAGGAAGCCAGAATAAAAGCCGCTGAATTTCGAGCCAGAAAGGAGGAGCGAGACATGAATAGGGAACAGCTGCGTTTAGAAAGAAATATGTCACACCTTGAACAGCAACGTGCTCGTACCATTGCCAGTCAACAGAAAATAAAAGAATTAAGACAACGAGCGGAAGTGCAACAACTTCGCAGCAAAGAACTCGAGACAAAAGCCAGAATGGCTCGTATAAAAGCACTTGAGAACAAACTGGATGGTACTCATGTCCCAGGTTCATTCTAAATCATCTGTAAACCGATAAAACACAGGGTTATATTAAAAACCAGAGTAGCTGAGTCTTCGACCTTTGTCCATTGACTGAAGCCATTAGACCCAATTTTAAATAGAGAAAGCACTGTCAAAACGATTCCAAAAGTCAAACAGACTTGACAACTCTTGATTTTTCCCATGCACAAGGAATGTGCATAAAGCAAAAGAAAAGTTTAAACAGTTTGAGTTAAAATAAGCGGTCAAAATCAATCCACATTAGAACATGAGCCCCAACATTTTGCCTGACGATACACCACCATTCTGGAAGCAATTTGGGTTTTTCTTCCGTTATCTGAAACAAGAAAAACTGTATTATCAAATTACTTTATTGGCTGCTGCCAACATCTTATTACTCATTCCATCACTGATTATTTACATCATCATTGGGTCTTTGTTGTTTTTAGCTTCTTATAAACTGGCTTTTGAAGTATTGCATACCGTTTCGTCTGGACAGTTTGTGTACTCTGATCACAGCAGTTTTGAAATTGATGACAAGATTGGTTTCAAAGCCATATCTATGGGAGTGGTTCAACTGCTGATTTTTCTGTTCATCTATCGTTATGACCCAGCCACAGGTTTGGCATTGTTGATATTAACCATGGTGGTTACGCCAGCCTTTTTGATGATGTTATGTAAGTCACAGGACTTACTGGCATCATTTAATCCTGTCAATTTGGCTACCGTCATGACTCGAATCGGTCTAGAGTATATTGTCTTGTTTGTGTTTTTTATTGGATGCTCTGCACTTAATATCGCCTTTCGATACTATACGGCAGACATTTTGACTGGCGTTTTTGGCGATATTATTTCTGCCTGGTTTTTATATTTTTTGTTGGTGTTTAGTTTTTTGGTGATTGGCTATGTAATGTATCGACATGCCGATGATTTGGGCCATGATACGGTTGACACCGAATTTATCGAAACTGTTAACCCAGCTGAAATTGATCCCATCAAAGCCAGAGTTAAGGAATTATTGTCAACCAATAAACCTCAAGAAGCCATTGCCATTATCAAGGAGATCAAGTCAGAGGATAAGCGCACAGATTTGGATAGCTATTTGTCACAGGCACAAAGCATGCAACTGCATTTAAGTCGAGCACGTCCTGCAGATAAACTGACTCAGCTGGTTGAGGATAAACAATACCGCCAGGCTTTGGAATTGTATGAGGAATATTTGGCTGATGGGCATGCCATCAAACCAGAAAAAGCCGAAACATTGACGCGACTGATTCAATTTGCTTTTGAAAACAATCAATTTAAGCGCGTACTGACATTGACTCGTAACTTTGATAAACGTTATCCCCTGGAGTACGAACAAATCGTTAGCAACTTCTTTCTGGTGGCAAAAATCTATTATCAAAACAAGAAGACTGATCAAGCCATCAGCATTTTGCAATCACTGATTAAACAATACTGTAACAAAACCAAAGTGAACGCGGTTTCGAGTTATCTGAAAGGCATCCAAAAGCTATTAAACCATTGAATGCCTGAGATTTTAGAATGACTGATTAAACCTCTGCGTTGTGATACACGTTTTGAACATCATCCAAATCGTCCAACATGTTAATGAATTTTTCAAAATTCGGCATATCATCTGCTGAAATGGCGGTGGTGGTTTGAGGTACAAACTGAATTTCATCAACTTCAAACTCAATACCTTCAAAAGCGTCTTGCAGTGCCTGTTTGGCTTTAAAATATTCTGTATGGGGTGCAAAAACCGTTAACTTTCCACCCTCGGACTCAATGTCAGTAACATCAACATCGGCTTCCATCAAGACCTCCAAAGCAGCGTCTTCATCTTCGCCTTTGAAAACCAGAATCGCACAATGATCAAACATATGCATAACCGTCCCTTGGGTGCCAATTTTGCTGTCAGTTTTGGTAAAGCAAAGGCGTACATCGCCAAAGGTGCGATTGGGGTTGTCGGTCAAACAATCAACAATTACCATGCAACCACCAGGCCCATAACCTTCATAACGAGCCACTGCAAAATCCTCACCACCTACACCCAGGGATTTATCCAAAGCGTTTTTAATCACGTGGGCTGGAACTTGGGCTTTTTTGGCGCGTTCCAATAAACTGCGCAAAGCCAGGTTGCCATCGGGATCAGCACCGCCTTGTTTGGCACAGACATATATTTCGCGGCTGAATTTACTGTAAACCTTGGCATTCTGATCCGATGTTTTTGCCATCGATTCTTTGCGGTTTTGAAAGGCTCTTCCCATGATGATTCTCTTGATTAACTAAAGCCGCTTATTTTAAACCTTTGCTAAGAATTTGCCAAACGTGTCTTAACCAGGTTGATAGAAGTCAATCTAGAAAAAGTCCATCCTGTTCTTCTTTAAGATCAGCTTAAAAACACATGACTTCAAAAACGTGATTTTTTATGTTTTTGAAGCTCTATTGAATTCAGTGATTTAGGATTCCCAACAGACAAAATTTGAGTGGTTTTGAAATCCAGTATGGCAAAATTTAGTCACTTTCATATAGTTCTGGCAGTCCACTGACATGACTGCTACTTGCTGTGGCAGGTTTGAAATGACCTTGCTTGATGAGCTGTTGCCAATTGGTGTCGATGGGGTTGTTTGACTGGCCATAGAGCTGTTGTTGCAATTGTTCAATGGCTTGTTTCATTTCACCGTCAGCCAATTGCTGAGTGATTTGTCCCAGATTGGTGTTTTTTTGTTGGTACTGCTGATTCCACCATGCAATCAATTTTTGCTGTACTTGTGTGGTACTGGCTCGATTAAGTTGTTTCAGACTGACTTGATTAATAGGTTGGGTTTGTTCAGCTTCAACCAAGACTTTTTTAGGTTTGCGCCACAGAAAAACAGCCGTCAAAATCCACAACCCAGCAAATACCCAGGTTAAAGTTTGCCACAACCGAACATCACCATCAGTCAACGACTCTTCAACTACCGGCACTACTTGTGTTGCAGGGATGTCAACAGGATTGAAATTAATCGCTTTAGGTGCTTGGGTGGTACTTGCCTCAGCCGCTTCTATGCGCAAAGAAGTGGCTTCTATGACAGTTTTTTGTGCCGTTTGGTTGTTGGTGTCATACCATTCAAGGGTTAATTCAGGGATGGTGAGCTCACCATGCTGATTGGGAATGACAGCATATTTGATGGTCTTGGTGGCAATCAGTTGCTGGCCATCAGTTCGGGTCATGGTATCGGTTTTGTCCTGATAAATTCGAGCACCATTGATGTTGCCAATCTCGAGATCCGGGATTTGGGTTTCCGACAGGCCAATGGCGCTGATATTGATGGTACGGGTAATGGGTTCACCGACTCGATAAGGTTTATCCTGCGACCAACTTTGTGTGAGGGTAACTTGTTTGGCTGGCATCCAATCCTTGCTGACAAATTCTTGTGGAATTTGTTTGATGTCCAGTTCAAGCATTTCAGAAACCTGTCTGATGGGGCGCCCTCGCTGAAACAGACCATAAGATGGGCGACTGTTATCAATGACCTCACCGTCAAAGACCAAAGGGTTTAAGGTTAAAGGACCACTGTTCTCAACAAAAATAGCATATTTTCGTTCCAAAACCTGATAGCTACGCCCATCTCTTTGAGTGGTGTAATTGGTGCCTTTATTGATGGGTTGAACAATCACACCATCAGCACTGGGTTCTGACAATGCGCCATTTTTCAAGTTGATGGCATACATCAATCGCACGGTTAACAGGATTTCTTCCTGAACAAAAGCGCTGGTTTTATTGGTTTCAATTTCAATAAAAATATCACCTTTTGCCTGCGCATTGGGATCAGGTTTTTTGACCTCAATTTTTATCGCTTCAGTGCGTTCACCATCCACTTCAAGAGGCGGGATGATGTGTGAACCCATGCTTTTAGGAACCAACAACACCTGCCAACTGGTTTGAGAAGACATGCTGCCATTGATTATTTGGGTGGATGAAGATTTGCTGGTTTGTCCAACGTGAAAGACAGCATCCAACATGGTAAAATCAGGTTGACTGTTGGTGTTTTGATCAGAAACTATGGTCAGAGTCAATGATTCCCCAAAGAAAATTTCCTGTCGATCAACGGTCGCTTTGATTTCGGCCTGGGCCCAAGCTGTCCCAATCAGGATGAGTAACAAGCTATAGAGATAAAATTTCATCACATCACCAATCTTCGGTTGTGTGTTGGTCATACGTTTCACCATTCTGGTTTCTTCTGTGGTATTGATATAAAAATTTCCGACGCATCAAGCCACCAGGATCATCTTTTATCCGGCGCAGCCATTGTTCAAGGGCTTGTTTTTCTTCAGCATCCAATGCTTTTTCTTCAGGGGTCAACTCGATTTCCTGTTGTTCTTGTTGCTCTTCACCCGATTGTTGTTGAGTTTGTTGCTGTTCTTGCTCTTGTTCTTGTTGTTCTTCATTGTTTTGAGCTTGTTGGTCTTTTTCTGCCTGTTGTTGCTGTTGGCTTTTTTCTTGTTCGCTGCTTTCTTGATTTTGTTGGTTTTGCTGGTTTTGCTGGTTTTGTTCTGAGTTTTCAGCGTCCTGTTGATCCTGATTTTCCTGCGATTGCTGATCCTGGTTTTGTTGCTGTTGGCTTTGCTGTTGTTGCAAGGCCTCTTCTACCAATTTTTTATTATACAGGGTGTCCTCATCATTGGGGTCATAAGTCAGTGCTTGTTCATAGCTTTCGATGGCGGCTTGTAAATCACCTGCTTGCGCCAGTGCATTACCTCGATTGTAATAATCGGCAAGGCTTTGGCCATTTTCTGGAAATAGGTTTTTGGCCATCTTGAAGTCTTGTTTTTTATAGGCGGCGGCAGCTTTAAGTTTTTTATCTTCGGCTTTTTGGTAAGCTTTTAGTGGATCACTGTCAAGTTGTTGATAGGCTTGCTGATCTTTGTTCAACCATAAATCATCCCATTCTAGTGCATAACTGGGCTGGGTGTTGAGCATAAAACTCAGGCACAATACCATTAAAATACCACGCCGATACAACAAGGCCAGCATTGGCACAATCAGCAAAGCCAGTAAAGGACCGTCATCAATGTAATTTTCACCACCCAACTCATCTTTGTTCTGGTTATCATCGTTATCGGGGTTCAGCTCATACAAGTCATCTTCTTGGTTGCTGTTAGACAATACGCTGAAACGTCCTTTGCCAATTCTTGCCGCATCCTGCAAACTGTCAAAATCAACCTGAGGTATGACAATCTGCCCTCGAAGATCTTTGATAAATCCCTGATTAGTGGGTATCGGCGCACCTTCGGCGGTGCCCACGGCCATTACATGTATCACCCTGCCTTCATCAGCCACTTGATTAAGTTTGTCTTCAGTTTTATACATATCAATGCTGTCAGTCACCAGCAGGATCTGACCGCGTGGAATGCTTGCTTGTTCCAGAAGTTCAGTGGCTTTATCCAAAGCAGCTATCGTGTTAGTGCCAGCAACTGGCATGATGCTCGGATCAATCACATCCAGCAATGACACAATAGTTTCGGTGTCATCGGTTAAGGGGGTAACCACAAAAGCATCGCCTGAATAGACCACCAGGGCGGTTTGTCCGTCTTTGCGCTTATCCAGTAAATCCTGAATCTTAAATTTGGCACGTTGCAAGCGTGATGGTTTCAAATCATCTGACAACATGCTTTTCGATACATCAAGCGCAATGATTAAAGCCGATTGGTTTTTCAACATTGGAACAGGCATTTGTCTGACCGCAGGTCCTGCCAATGCCAATATTGACAATATCGCTATTGGCCAATATAACCAAGTCCAACGAGTACCCTTGGCGGCTGTTTGTATTTGCATGGCAGCCAACAGCTCCGGATCACAGCTTTGCTGCCAACCATCTCGCCGACTGGTATTGTTCAGCCAGAAAAACAACAACACAGCCACAGGTATCAACAACCACAACACATGGGGTCGCAGGAAATGAAAAGCATTCCAAGTGATCTCTGCTATCATTGTAAACGCCTCAGCCATAAGGTGAAAAACAGGGTCATCAATACTCCGGCCAACGGCCAAAAATACAATTCTTTGGTGGGCCGATAGAATTGTTCTTCTTCAGCCAATGGTTCCAGTTCATCGAGGATGACGTAGATTTGCTCCAATTCTTTGGTATCCCGTGCACGGAAATATTGTCCCTCGGTGATGGCGGCAATACGTCGTAAAGTGGCTTCGTCCAAATCAGAAGAAGGATTGATGGTGCGCTGGCCACCGAAAAAACTGTTGACCACCATTTGATCGGCACCAACACCAATGGTATATACCTTGAGTGATTCAGCTCGAGCCAGTTCTGCGGCTTTCAAAGGTTCTATGGCGCCAGCAGTGTTTTGGCCGTCAGTCAAAACAATCAACACACGATTGCCTTGTTCATTTTCACGGGCTTTTTTGACCGCCAAGCCAATGGAGTCACCTATAGCGGTGGACTTCCCAGCCAAACCAATGGCAGCTTCATACAACAGGGTTTTGACAGTTTCCCGATCAAAAGTCAGCGGGGCTTGCAAATAAGCATTTTCACCAAACAAAATCAGTCCGATGCGATCTCCCACGCGGCGCTCAATAAATTCTCCAGCAACCTTTTTCACTGCAGTCAGGCGATCAACAGCACGGCCATTTATCATCATGTCCTGCTGTTCCATACTTCCGGAGATGTCTATTGCCAACATCAAATCCCGACCTTCAACTGGCAAGGGTATGGGTTCGCCTATCCATTGCGGACGGCTGATTGTCAATATAAGTAATAACCAGGGTAGCCAGTTCAACCACGATGTACGGCCATGGTTTTGTGCTTGTTTCTGTCCAAACAAATCATCAAGAAAAGGAGCTTCTATGGTGGTGATGCTGGCTTGTTTAACCCTTGGCAACAGTTTGATAAGCAAGGGCAATGGTAGCAAAGCAAATACCCAAGGCCAATAAAAACTATACATCCTGCACCTCCAACTTTGCCGTTTTTTTGGTTTTGGAAGGTTTCATCACTTGTTGATGGATAAATTCACTTGTGGCGGACAATAAACCATTCACATCACAATCATGATCGGCCTGATATACCCCCTGAGTGAGCGCGGTGGCATAGGGTGAAAACGTCGGTTTGCCAGCCAATTGATTAAGGTGCTCAATCCAATGGTGGTTACGGTAGGATGCCGCAATATCTTGTTGTAGATAAAACTTAACAAACCGGCGTAAAAATACCGACAACTCCGTTAATAATTGTTGTTTACTTTGATGTTGTTGGTAAGCAAACTCAATGGATGATAGTTGTTGTTCAATGGCTTGCCACCTGCGTTTCTTGCGAAGATGGGCAACCCACTTGAAAAGGAGCCAAAGTAATAAAACTGCAATCAAAGCCAGCAATATCCACCATCCAGGCGCTAATGGCCAAAAGCCAGGTTCTGGAGGAAGCTTGATGTCTCGCAACGGTAGTACCGGCAACTCAGTGGCTTGCATTAGGACAGCGCCTCAGCGTATTGACTGACCCAGGTACTGTAAGCCTGTGGCGGATTGCTCAAACCATTTTTAAGCGCATTGACCCAGGCCTGGTCAGTTTGGATTGGAATCAGAGGCACACCTGCCTTGATGATGTTTTCTTTGAGGCTATTCAGGTGTTGCCTTTGTTTACTTTGCATTTTTTTGACTGTGCGATTTTGTTGGGTGTCCAACACCCTGGCACGGTTGGTGGTTTGTACACCATATAATGCAGGCTTGGGTACTTGATTTTCAAATGGGTCGGTAACTTTAACACCCAATACATCGTTATGTTTTCTTAGTTGTAATAGGTGTCTTTTGGCATCTGATCCCAGGGCATAAAAATCACTGACGACCACCACCAGACTGCCAGGTCTGATAATAGTCCTCAATTGTTTCAGTGCTTCATCAAGGTAATGGTGCTGCTGCGTATTCGTTTGTTTGTGACGGTCAGAGGCTTTAATCAAGTGCGACATCATTGCCATCATACCGCGTTTACCCGCTGTGGCTTTGATGATGTGAACACCGTTGATACCATAGGTCATGACACCGATGCGGTCGCCTTGTAATATCGATGTCCAACCAATCAGTGAAGCCACTTTGCTGGCCAGCACTGACTTGAATTGGTTGCGGGTACCAAAGTGCATGCCTGCATTGGTATCTATCACCAGATAAGTAGGGCGCTCACGTTCTTCCTGAAACAATTTGGTGTGGGCATCGCCAGTTCTGGCAGTGACACGCCAATCCATATTACGAATATCGTCGCCAGCTTGATAAACCCTGGATTCCAGATAGTCCATTCCACGGCCACGAAACCGGGAATCATGTAGGCCACTGATTGCAGATGAGGCCTTTTTGATGCTGGTTAAATTAAACTGCCGCGCATGGTGACGGGTTGCAACCATGGTTTTGGCCATTACCTGTGTATTTGGATTGGATGTGATAGTAGACACGTTTATTTATGGTAAAGGCACAATGTTCAATAACTGATCAATCACTTGATCAACAGTTAAGCCTTCAGCTTCTGCTTCAAACGACAAAATAATCCGGTGTCGCAAAACATCATGAATCACCGCATGAATGTCTTCTGGCAACAAATGATCTCTCCCAGATAAAAAGGCTTGTGCGCGGGCACAACGATCCAGGGCAATGGTGGCCCGTGGTGAACCACCAAACTCTATTTGACTACTCAAAGACGCATCATATTTCTCTGGGTTTCTGGTGGCCAAAATCAATTCAACCATGTATTTTTCCAAGTTTTCCGCCACAAACAACTTCAAAATGTGTTTTTGTGCGGCGAAAATTTGTTCTTGGGTCAGCAGCTGTTGTTGGGTTTGCTTTTGATTAAATTCGGCCAAATCCTTCTGTTGTGACAGCTTAAGAATGTCCAGTTCAGTTTTGGCCTCAGGATAACCAATGGTGACATGCATTAAAAAGCGGTCCAATTGCGCCTCAGGTAAAGGGTAAGTGCCTTCTTGCTCAATCGGATTTTGAGTTGCCATCACCAGAAACAGTTGAGGTAAATTATAAGTGGTTTTGCCCACAGTGATTTGTTGCTCACCCATGGCTTCTAACAGGGCTGATTGGACCTTGGCGGGAGCCCGGTTCACTTCATCGGCCAAAACCAAGTTGTGAAATAAAGGGCCTTTTTGAAACTCAAAAGTAGCTGATTGGGCATGGTATACATCAGTGCCAGTCAAATCCGCTGGCAATAAATCCGGGGTGAACTGAATGCGATGAAAATCACCCTCAATGCATTCTGAAAGCACTTTAATTGCAGTGGTTTTTGCCAGACCTGGTGCACCCTCAACCAGCAAATGCCCATGTGATAACAAGGCTATCAACAAGCGGTCAACCAGTTTTTGTTGACCCAGAATTTGGGTGCCAATGGCCTCTCGGGTGTTTTGAAAAGCTTGAATCAGATGTTCTGTGTTTTGTTTCATAGTAATCCTTCTGTTTGAATCAACCTAACCGGGTTTGTGGTTGCGTATATAGTCAGCTTTGAAAAATTCAAGAGCTGAAAGCGGATTGGCTGATTATACAAGACACAAATGTAATTAAATGTGTCAAAAGTAAGCATCCTCGATTTTCTGCAAATCCAACATTACAGACATTGTCAGAACACCATGATAAAATCCACCATTCGTATCAACAGACTAAAAAGACCTGAAAATGGTCGCACAAAAACATGTACAGTTTGACCAGTGAACCTTTTAAATTGGCGCGTGATGTGGAAGCGATCGCTGTTCCCACCGGCGAAACCATAGAATTACCGGCTGGGGTGGTGGGTTATATTACCCAGGCACTGGGTGGCAGTTTCACCATCTTTGTCGATGGCAGCATGTTCATGATTTTGGGATACAACGCCGATGCGCTGGGCAAGGAACCCTTGCCTGCCCCGGTGTTACCAGATAATGCAAGCCAACAGGATGTAGAAAAAGCGGTTTGGGATCAATTAAAAACCGTTTATGACCCAGAAATACCTGTCAGTATTGTAGAGCTTGGTTT
>JAGRJR010000078.1:10041-14523 GCA_020442635.1 Lysobacterales bacterium | reverse complement strand
AGATTGGGAAAAAGCCACTTTGGATGTAATCGCTCATCAAGGTGTCAGTGCAGTTGCTGTTGAAAACATTGCCAAAGAGTTGGGTGTTACCAAGGGTAGTTTTTACTGGCATTTTTCAAATCGCAAGGATTTGATCGTGGCTGCTTTGAAACGTTGGCAAGCTGATGATCGAGCTGTGATTGAAGCAGAAATATGGTCAATTGAAAATCCACACGACAGGCTACAAGCCTGGTTCTTGTTAAGTGCCCAACCGTTACAAAGCCATTTAATTTATGCCACTTTACTGGCGGACAGGCAGCATGATTTTGTGGCCAAAGTATTAAAAGAAGTGACGATAGAACGCCTGGCATACCTGCAAAAATCTTACCAGGCCATAGGTTATAATGAACAACAGGCCAAGCAGCAAGCATTAATGGCCTATTCTGTCTATGTGGGTTATTTGCACCTGGCCAAAACCCTGCATGGTAAATTTAAAGACACTGACAACATTGAAAATTATGCCAAATATGTGGCAAACCAGCTTATACCGTCTTTGAGTGCCAACTTTTAAAGAGGTTTCTTTATACAATAAATGTTGTTTGCAAATGTTTTATTTGATAACATCTGACCAGTACGATATTTAAAATAATAAAACAACTAAAAAAATTCATGCTGCGCTATTGTCTCACAACGATTTTTCTGGCCTTCTCCGCATTATCCAATGCAGCGGTGATGGCCTATTCCGTAGCTGATGATAACTTTCAATTTCCTGATCATTTGGTGTTAATTGATCTTGAGACAGGAGAGTACAGCAGCAAAGGTAAAATTGCTGATCCTTACATCGCGCTTGAAGGCTTGGCCATGTCCTCCAATGGCACTTTATATGGTGCAGATGATAATACCAAAACCTTGGTGCAAATTTCTGTCAACGAAGCACTGGCTTTTCCGGTAGCAAATGTTGATCAAAATTTTGGTTTTGGTTCACCTCAGGAAAGTTTTGATTTTGGCATGACTTTCAATTGTTCTAACCAACTAAAAATGGTGGTTAAGCATACAGGTGACTTATACAATGTGAATGAGATGACGGGTGTCGCAAGCTTAATCGGAAACACTGGTCATAACTTTACTTCTATTGCTGCATGGGGCGATGATTTGTTTGCGGTGGCTTCCGGAGACTTTAATCTTTATAAGGTTGATGGTGATACAGCAGAATCTGAGTTGGTTGGCTCGCTAGGTGATTTGGGTGGTGATATAGAGCTAAATGGCTCAGGTATGTCTTTTGATGAGGATGGTAACTTGTGGCTAGTGATAAACCTGCGGTTATCAGATCCATTGAATCCATTCCCATCAAGAATTTTCAAAGTTAACCCAACAACGGGGGCAGCTGACTTTATTTCAGAAACCCTGGTTGGGATTGAATCGCTGGCCATTGCGGGACCTGTCGGTTGTGATGGGTTTTCCGGCGGCTCCACTGTTGCGGTACCCGCCACTGGAATTGTCGCTACTTTACTGATGAGCATGTTGATGCTTTCATTGGGTTTGGTTGCTCTCAGACTATTCAACAAATAATTTTATTTTCTCAAATACTTGAACGGGTGAATATATACTTAACTTGTTTCGAGTTATAATGTCGTTTTTATTTTAGAGGCTATTATGGGCGGTTTTGGATTGAAAGAATTGCTGGTCATTCTGATTATTGTTGCATTATTGTTCGGCACTAAAAAACTAAAAAATATTGGTAGTGACTTGGGTGGTGCCATTAAAGGATTTAAAAAAGGTATTGCTGATGATGAGCCTCAAGAGCTGAATGATCAATCATCCGACGAATTACAACAGGCCAATAAGAACAAGAAAGATCCTGTGCAAAAATAAACGATCATGTTTGACGTTGGTTTCGCAGAATTATTAATTATATTTGTGGTTGCCTTGTTAGTGATAGGGCCTGAGCAATTACCTGTTGTTGCTAGAAAAGTAGGTTTGTACATTGGGCGGCTTAAACGCTCATTCAATAACATCAAGCAAGAAGTTGAACAGGAACTGGAAATTGAAGCAGTCAAGGCTAAACTCAAGGAAAATGCCATGCTGGCTGAAGCCAAAGAATTGGAACATGAATTAAGTAAAACCAGCGAAGAACTGGCTAAAACTACTGAGCAAATCAATCAGGCCGATTCAAATACCAGAGCACAAACCCAGACAAACGGACAACTTGATCAATCCAAACATTAGTCATGTCAGATCAAGAGCAACCATTAATTTCACATTTGATTGAACTGCGCAGTCGGCTCATTAAGTCGCTGGTATCAGTTTTGGTTTTGATCTTGGTGATGATGCCTTTTGCTACCGAAATATACACCATCATTGCATACCCTGTGATAAAAAATCTCAGTCAAGGCACAGAAATGATAGCCACAGGGGTGTTGTCACCGTTTTTAACACCTTTTAAAATGGTTGTGATTCTCGCTTTTATGGTGAGTATGCCTATTATTATTTATCAGATTTGGGCTTTTATCGCACCGGGTTTATATAAAAGTGAAAAACGTATTGCCACACCCATCTTAATATCAAGTATTGTGTTATTTTATCTGGGCTGTGCTTTTGCTTACTTTGTGGTTTTTCCTATCATTTTTGTTTTTTTACCCAATATCGCAATCGAGGGTGTGACTTATATGCCAGATATCAATTCTTATCTGGATATTGTGGTTAGGCTGTTTTTTGCTTTTGGGCTCGCATTTGAGATTCCTGTAGCAGTAATTATTCTGATAATTCTGGGGGTTACATCCGCAGAAAAGTTAGCTAAATCCAGATCTTATGTGATTGTGGGTTGTTTTGTAATAGGAATGATTTTAACGCCTCCAGATCCAACCTCAATGATTTTAATGGCCATACCAATGTGGATACTGTTTGAATTTGGTATTATTATGGGACAGCTGTTGCGCAAAAAGTCTCAACAAAATGACCAAAGCAGTACCGAATCATAGAACCAATCAGCAGAAAGTGGGGATGCATGAGTTCATATAAACAAGTTATTTATCGAAAGGATTATCAACAACCAGATTACTGGGTCAACAGCGTTGACTTAGCTTTTGTCGTTGAAGCGGACAATACTACAGTAACTGCACGTTCACATTTTGTCAAAAATCATGTCAGTGATGTGCGTGAGATGTTTCTCAATGGGGTTAATTTGGAATTATTGTCTATCAGTATGAACAATAAAAAGCTTGCGGCAGACTCTTATGACCTATCAGCAACTGGACTGCTATTGAAAGGACTGCCTGAAGAATTCGAACTTAAAACTGTGGTTAAGATTTATCCGCACGAAAACACCGCATTGGAGGGTTTGTACCAATCAGGTGATTTTTTCCTGACACAGTGTGAAGCAGAAGGATTCAGAAAAATCACTTATTATCCGGATCGCCCGGATGTATTGGCCAGGTTCACCGTTACCATTATCGCAGATAAAAAGAAGTATCCAGTGCTGTTATCCAATGGTAACAAATTCAGCGAAGGTGAATTGGATGGCGGTCGTCATTACACCAAATGGATTGATCCACATCCCAAACCCAGTTATTTGTTTGCTTTGGTGGCTGGTGATTTGGCGTATATTGAAGATGAATTTCTTACCCAGGAAGAAAACAAAGTTCAACTGCGTATTTACACTGAGCAAAAGAACATCGATGCGTGTGACTTTGCCATGAAGTCCTTAATTAACTCAATGCAATGGGATGAACAACGTTTTAATTTGGCGTATGACTTGGATGAATACAACATCGTAGCTACTGATGACTTCAACATGGGAGCAATGGAAAACAAAGGCCTGAATATTTTTAACTCAAAATATGTGCTGGCCAAGCCTGAAACTGCCACAGATCAGGATTTTATCAACATTGAAGCAGTTATCGGTCATGAATATTTTCATAATTGGACAGGTAATCGGGTTACTTGTAAAGATTGGTTTCAATTGTCTTTGAAAGAAGGGTTGACGGTATTCCGTGATCAAGAGTTTACTGCTGATTTACAATCCAGAGCGGTCAAGCGCATAGAAGATGTCAGATATTTACGAGCAGCACAGTTTGCCGAAGACGCCTCCCCCATGTCACATTCGGTTAGACCGGATTCCTATATTGAAATCAATAATTTCTACACCCTGACGGTGTATGAAAAAGGTGCTGAAGTGGTACGCATGTATCACACCTTGTTGGGCGAAACCGGTTTTCAAAAAGGTATGCAGCTGTATTTTGATCGGCATGATGGTGCCGCTGTCAGCTGTAATGATTTTCGTTTGGCCATGGCAGATGCCAATAATTTTGATTTCAATCAGTTTGAACTGTGGTATTCCCAAAATGGTACTCCGAAGGTCATTGTAAGAGAGCAATTTGATGCTGAAAGTAAACGGTACTTGATTAAGTTCAAGCAGTTGGCTCCAGAAAGTTACAAAGGTGAATCTGACTGGAAACCGATGCATATTCCGGTGCGCATGGCGCTGTACAATGAACAAGGTATGGC
>JAGRJR010000078.1:0-10023 GCA_020442635.1 Lysobacterales bacterium | reverse complement strand
GTGAGCAACAAATCATTTTTGAATTAACAAACGTAGAACAGATTTTTGAGTTACAAGGCGTTGAGACAAAACCGGTAGCGTCTTTGTTTCAGGGTTTTTCGGCACCAGTGGTAGTCGAACGTGATCTTGATCATCATACGTTGTCATTTTTGATGAAGTATGATAACGATTCTTTTAATCGTTGGGATGCAGCACAGGAAATGCAGACCCAAATTCTGATCAATAAATACCAGGCTTTGTTGTCAGATAATGACTATACTTGCCCAGCTCACTTTATCGAGTCCTTCAGGTATTTATTGCTGGATGAACACAGTGATCCTGCATTAATCGCTGAAGCAATCACGTTGCCCTCACTAAAGGCAACCACCTTAAAGTTGTCTGATGTGGATATTTTGAAGTTGTATGAGGCTAAGGAATGGTTGGCCTGCGAAATCACCAAACAACTTGAAGTGGAATTTTTGTCGGTTTATAACCAGAACTACGATACCAGACCGTATCAGGTGGACTCAGAACAAGTGGCTCAACGCAGTTTAAAAAATCGGTGTTTATGGTATTTGATGCAAAGCCATAAAAAAGAGCTGGCTGAATTAGCCCGGGAACAGTATCAGCAGGTCAACAATTATACAGACAAAATCACTGCTTTAACACTGTTAGCCCATCATCAGGTGAATGGCTTTGAAGATTTGTTAGGAGAATATTTTACTCAATGGCAGGACAATGCCTTGGTGATTAACAAATGGTTATCTATTCAGGCAACCATTCCTGCAGAAGACACTTTGGAGCGTGTTAAACAGTTGATGGAACTGTCGGTATTTTCGATGAAAAACCCCAATGCAGTACGCAGTTTAATCGGCGCGTTTGCTGCTGCTAATATTACCGGATTTCATGCTGAGGATGGATCAGGTTATCAATTTCTAGCGGATCAGGTAATTGCCCTTGATCAGTTGAATCCACAGACAGCAGCCAGATTGGTCAGTTTATTCAATGACTACCATCAATACAATGGGGACATTCAAAGCCGCATGAAACAACAAATCAGCAGAATCTATGAGACAGAAGGTTTATCGTCCAATGTGTTTGAAATTGTTGCACGTGTGATTAACTCAGGCTGACGTCCTGGCAATTTTCAAAACTACTTGCATAATCGAATCAATAGAATAAAATACTGATAATAATCTGTTTGTTCGAATTTAATATGCATTTTCCCACCATTAAGCAACTGCGTTATTTCAATGCGCTGGTTGAGTACAATCATTTCGGTAAAGCTGCTGAAAGCTGTTTTGTTTCGCAATCTGCGTTCAGTGTGGCCATCAAGGAATTGGAAATAGCATTAGGAGGACAGTTAGTCGATCGCACCAATAAATCAGTCACTGTAACCAATTTAGGTCGAGAAATTTACCAACAGTCTTTGACGGTGATGTCAGAGATGAAAAAAATGTTGGATCTCGCCCATGGTAATTTATCACCGTTATCCGGTAAGTTGTCGATAGGCATGATTCCGACCATTGGTCCATTTGTAATGCCTGATTTATTGCCATATATGCAACAGCATTACCCCGATTTAGACCTCGAAATTCACGAGGGAAAATCAGCCGATATTTATGAACAACTTATGCGAGGACAGCTTGATGTTATCTTGTTGGCATTGCCTTATGAAATGCGTAGTGTAGAAACTTTAACCTTATTCAAAGATCGATTTCACTTGATTAGCTCAGCCAACAATCAATGGTTAAAAGGCCATAAATTCAATATAGATGATGTGGAAGAGGGTACCATATTATTGTTAGATGACGGACATTGTTTAAGAGATCACGCAATCAGTGCATGTCATATAAAAAATGTCGATAAAGTCAGTCAATTTACTGCCAGTAGCTTGCTCACACTAATTGAAATGGTCAAGCAGGATTTGGGTGTGAGTTTTATTCCTGAAATGTCAATGAAATTGCCGCTGTTTAATAGCAAGGAAATCAAAGTGGATCCTTTGGAGTTTGACGCATACAGAGAAATTGGTTTGGCCTGGCGTAAAGGCAGTACGCGTGATAAGGAGTTTAAAATGTTGGGAGACTGCTTACTTTCATCAATAGAAGACAAAATAAACTTGTACTAAATTTATTTTGTCTTTTGTAATAAATATATTGATGGAAACGTTTTTTCGACCAGAATATTCGTACAAGCGTGTTTTTTCTTGTCGACTGTGTGGCAGATGGAAGTGCCACCCTGAGCCGTCAGACTCAAGTAAGATAAATAAAACATCAGTTAAATCACACTTTCATGGTTAAGTGTTTTCTGTATGTTACTGAAGAAGACTCGGATGGACTTTTTCAGGGACAACTATTTGCTCATTGAGAAATAAAATTTCTACGATGCCCAATGTTCACAGCTCATATAGGCTAGTTTATCTGCGTCTTTTGAATGTTTACAACAGCCCTTAGTTGTAGCTGATGTGATGAAACTTCTTTTTTATCTTTGCTTATTCTACTTTCACCTTGCCAGTTTTTGCAAGTTGAACAATTTCTAAATGTTAAAGGATAGGTAGGTACCATTGTTGTCTCCTGTTTTTACGTTAAAAGAAAGGTTGCAGATCAAGACTATAGCTTGGGATATTGGTAAAGTTCGATAAAAGTCAAATAAATGAAATTCTTTAATCCATTAAAACTTTTGATTCAAGGATTAATATCATTGGTTTCTATTTCACTAAGATTTAAGGCGAGTATGTGACCAAATCAGTCACCAATGTCTTGATGAAAGTGCATTGTTAGATGACTGCTCAAACTTATGAATGTATCAATTTATGCTTATCTTGATTGATTAACAGGAAAATCGGATTGTTGGTTGTTGTTATGGCATTCAATGATAGAAGCAGCTCATTTCACGGAGTGTGGATTTAAATTTAATGGATTGTTGGGTGTTGGTTATTAAATATAAACGAAGACAATAATCAAATACCTTCAGCGAAAAATCTGCAGGTATATGGGTTTTTACAATATGAATGGTCAATCTTTGGCAGGTAAGATTTGAACCTCTTGTCCAGGCATCATACGTTCATTACCTCGTGTAACAACTTGGTCACCAGCTTGGATCTCTCCAGAAATTTCGATGTAGTCGCCTTGAGCGATGCCGGTTGTCACAGCTGTTTTGATAGATTTATTGTCTTTAACTATATAAACAAAAATACTGTCTTTACGGAGTACCAGTGCATCACGGTGAACGCTTAAAACAGTTTTGCTATTGCTAGTGGGAACCCATAGTTTAATGGGTTCTCCTGGAATCAATTGACCACTGTTGTCAGTTAACCGCACTTCTATTTGACGACTGTTGGTAGTAGCCGCAGGTACGAACCCAACAACAGTTGCTTCAAACTGTTCACCATTGAGGTCTTCATATTGCCAAATTGAGCCTTTTTTAATCATGGCTTTAAGCTGAATGGGCAAGTAGGCAACCAATTCAGTGTTGTTCTTGGACATGATTTTTAAAAAGTCATCACCTTGTCTGATGTATTGGCCGGGTTGGGCAAATTGTTCTGTCACAAAAGCATCATAGGGCGCTTTTGGTGTTAATTTTTCAATGCTGTTTATTAATTGGGCTAAACGTGATTTAGCCTGGGCTAAATTGGCCTTGGACGATTTCAGGTCTGAATCATTTTTATCCAACGCGGATTGTGATGTTAGATTTTTTAATTGCATTGATTGTAGTCGCTTTGACTCGGATGCCAGAAAATCCAGATTGGCTTGTTCAGAGGCGATGGCATTTTGTAATTCCTTGGTGCGCAAGGCATAATCATCATCGGCAATGATACCCAAGCCCTCACTTTCAGCAACCTGGTCACCCACATCAGCGATGTCAATGACTTTGCCTGAAGATTCTGCTTTGATAATGGTGACAAATTTTGCTTTGGAAAAAGCGGGAATGAGTCTAATGGGTGCCATTTCACGTAGTTCAACGGTTTCAACTTTAACTAAAGCAGGACCAAATTGAGCGTTACTTGAGAGCGACAGGCCAAGTAGAACTGCCAATGTAGTGGTGACTTTAAACAGATGGTATTTCATTGTATTTTCCATTTTTTTGGCTATTTTTTTGGTCTTTTTTATTGGAACCGGTTAATTTTAACAAACTGGGTAACAACACCAGTGTGAATAATGTACTGAGCAGCATACCACCCACAATCACCGCAGCCATGCCACGATACAATTCGGTGCCAGAACCTGGCATTAACAGCAATGGTAGCATGCCAAAAATACTCGTAAAGGTGCTCATGAAAATAGGACGTAAGCGTAATTGAACTGCATTAGCAACTGCTTCCTGAGTACTCATGCCATCCCTTTCAGCATCACGAGCTCTTAAAACCAGTAAGATGGCATTATTGACCACCAGACCAAGTAAAATAACAAAACCAATCATGGTCAATAAATCCATAGATTGTCCGCCTACATTAACCAAGGCTTTGTCCAGTAGGCGCAAACCAATAATGCCGCCAACAGTGGCCATAGGTAAGGTCGTAACAACCAGTAGGGAATCCTTGAATGAACGGAACATGGCACTGATTAACAGGTACAAAATAACAATGGCTAACAAGAAAGAACCGCTCAAACTGCTAAGTGCGGTATCCAATGCTTCTGCAGTGCCTCGATAGGTCACCGTTCCATTTTCAGGTAGTAAGGGAAGAATTTGTGGGGTGAAATCATTTTTTAAAATGCCAATGGCTTCTTCAAGTGGAATATTGCCAGGTGGTGTAACTTGTAAGGTGAGCGTCCGCTTTCTATCCACGCGCAATATTTGTGAAGGACCGGCAGTGCGTTCAATAAAAGTCAGTTGATCCAGTGGTACTACATCGCCATTGGCAGTATACAATGGAGTCGTTGCTAAATCTTCGGGGGTATCCCAATCTTCAGCACGCAACATCACATTCATACGTTTATTTCCATCGAAGTATTCACCAACGAAAGCACCAGTACCCAGAGAGCGTAATACCGGATTCAGTTGGTTACGGGTCCAACCAGATTCAGCAATGGCACGATCATTAGGTTTGATTTTAAGTTCAGGTGCGCCAAACTCAAGGCTGGGATTGGGTTGAATGCGTGCTTCAGGCATCAGCTGTTGAATCATCCCCATGGCTGTTTGTCCAGCGAGTAACAGGGCTTCAATGTCATCACCTTGTAAATCAACATCTATGCCACGACCACCAGTAGAGCCAGCGAATACAGCTCTTCTAAAAGCAAATCCTTGGGTATCGGGAATACCTCTCAATAGCTGTTGATTCATTAGGTTAATCATTTCATCCATATCGGCGGTATCTTCCATGCGAAAGCCGAAAAATGCTCTGCCACCAAAAACACCCAGAAAGTAGTTTTCAATTTTTGGAGATTTTTCACCTTCATAATAAGGTTTCAGGCGTTCAATAATAACTTGTGCCAACTCTTGTTGACCTGCCTCTACCGACATGCCAGGTGGTGGTTGTAATCCTGCAAAGGCAAAGTTTCTCTTGCCCTGGGGTAAATAATCCGCCGCAGGGCGAATAAAATAAGCGATGCTTAATGGAACAATGATCAGTATCAATACCCACATTTTTTGTAGTTTTGTATTTCTGGTCAGATTATTGATAGATTCAGTGATTTTTTCCCAGGTGCCTTTTTGTTTGTCATCAAAATCATGGCGGTGTAGGAATTTAGTGGTGGCTGCAGGTAAAACTGTAACGGCTACGATTAATGACAAAATCACTGAAATCGAAATCGTCAGCGCTAAATCGGTAAATAACTGACCAGCTTCATCTTTTAAAAAGACCACTGGCAGGAAAATAGCCACTGTGGTGGCTGTAGATGCTAATAAAGCACCCCATACCTGTTTTGAGCCTATAAGTGCGGCTTCATTGGCAGACTTACCAGATTCCCGGTGGCGAACAATGTTTTCCAACACCACGATCGCGGCATCTAGAACCATCCCGGTGGCAAATGCCAAGCCAGCTAAAGAAATAATATTTAACGTACGTCCCAATGCGTCTAGTAGGATAAAAGCACCAAACAAACAAATCGGAATGGCCACAGCCACAATCAATGCTGGTGTGGTTTTGCGCAAGAAAGCCCACAGAATAAAAATGGCCAGTAACATTCCTAAAATCAAATTGTTACGTACCATCACCACCGATTGGTTGGTGTAGATGGATTCATCATAAACCTGGGTGATAAATAAACCAGCTGGTTTCAAGACAGACTCTTGAATTTCTTCAACTTTGAGTTTGATTTCATCCATCAAGTCTAACAGGTTAACACCCGCTTCTGGAATGATGTTGGCCGCAATCGAAGGACCGCCATTTTGGTACAAACCACCTTGAGCATCTTGCATCACTTTTTCAATGCGTGCAATGTCTTTCAGGTAAATGGGTTGACCATCACGCCACTCAATCACATAATCATTTAATGCCTGGTAATCATATTTACCTTCAAAACGCAGGGTATATCGACGTTTACCCACATCTTTGGTGCCCATCGAGGTATTGTTAAAATTACCACCTATCGCGGTGATTCGGGTTAAGTCGACACCCAAAGCAGCAGCTAGATTTGGGTCGTAGGTGATTCGCACTTCATAACCACGTCCACCAAAAGCATTTGACGATGAAACACCGTTGATTTGTTCAAAGCGCGGCAACACATTGTCATTCACAAAATCCTGATAAGTCACAATAGGGCGGTCATTGTCTGGTAGGGGGCGAATGGCAAACCAGGCTATGGTGTTACCAAATTGATTGCCTCCAATCAGCAATGTGGGTTCATTGGCATCGACAGGATAAGATGGAACCTGATTGAGTCGGTTAATGACTTCAATTAAAGACCTTTGGAAATCAACATCAATATCAAATTCCAGATTGATGCTGGCTTGGGAGAAGCTGGCATTGGCTGACATGCGATCAACCCCAGGCATTCCTCTGAACACCTGTTCCTGGAGCTCTAGAATTTCCGACTCAACTTCTTCAGGAGCAGCGCCTGGCCATGAAGTTGTGACGGTGATGATGGGGCGTTCAACATTGGGAGCCATTTGTACAGGCAAGCGATTAAGACTGATAAAGCCAAAAATGGCTACCAGCAAAATAGCCACCATTACAGCCACCCGGTTGGAAATTGAAGCTTCAGTTAATTTCACGATTGATCATTATTTATTTGGTTTGTAAGTAATTTTAGCAACAGCTTACTGTGTTTGTCTGTGCCGGAAGTCATGGAGATTTAAGCCACAGCATAGAGGCCATGCGTTGGTGGGTTTCATTGGCACGCCATGAATAATATCGATCATCGAGAAAAGTGCACTCATTTGACTGAGAAATGTTTTTAATACCCAGTTTTCTTAATTGAATTGTAGCCATTTGATAAAGACTGGCTTGGCTTTTACCTGCGACTATAGGGGTAAAAGCAGTATGGGCATCAGGATGATGTTTTAGGTAATTATTCACAAATGACTCATCCACTTCATATTGTGGTTGTTGGATGCAGGGGCCAAGCCAGACAAAAACATCATGATTAGGATTAATAAGTTCTAATGTCTCTGGCAATATGTTGTGAAACAAACTTCGCCAGCCGCAATGGACAGCAGCCACAAAAGAGCCAGCAGAGTCTGTCAGCAATACTGGTAAACAATCAGCAGTCATGACTGCACATACAATGCCTGGTTGTCTGGTAAAGCAGGCATCGGCCTTAAATTGAAAGTCAATGGAAGGTATTTGCTTATATTCAATAACTGTGGCCTGATGAACCTGTTGTAAAAAAATTGGAGCGTGAGGCAAGCTGAATTGACGACATAAACTATTCAGTTGGTTGGGATTGGCGTATTGAGGGTGGATGTCAAAAGATTCGTTATCCAGAAAGCATGTGGTTTGCAATGCATGCACACAACTTGGCTTTTGCCATGTTTCAATCAAGTGAGTCATAAAAAGAAAAGGGTCAATTTAAGTAAATATGTGGAAGAGGGAGTAAAGCCACAAGTATCTAGGAATTGAGTAATTGACCCCTTAGACAACATTTCCAATAAGTTCATAATAACGAAAAAAACGAACAAATGCTCATATTTTGTGTTTTATTCAACGTATTCCACCTCAAAATCGTCAAAATCAGCCGTTTTTACATCCAAATATGACAAATCTTCAAGCAACTGACACAAATCGTCAGGTATTTTAGAATTTACTGAAATATGTTTTTTTGTGATTGGGTGTACAAAATTCAAGGCTTCAGCATGTAGGGCTTGTCTTGGAAAGTTGCGAATGATCTCTTTCAGTTCTGCATCAACATCTGCATCAACGCGTTTGGGGTTACCATAAAGTGGGTCACCAACCAAAGGAAAACCTAAATGGTGCATGTGAACCCGGATCTGGTGGGTGCGACCAGTTTCCAGATTAACCTTGACACTGGTGTAATGATCAAAATGTTCAACTGGTTCAAAGTGTGTGATGGCTTCTTTACCATTCATAACTACGGACATTTTAACTCTTTGGGTTTTATGACGCCCCATCTGGTTGTGTATGGTACCTGGGTATTTGAGTTGACCCTTGACCACACAGAAATATTGTCGCTGAATGTCATGAGTTTTTAACAAGTCGATAAGCCTGAGTTGGCATTCGGATGTTTTGGCCACAACCATCAACCCTGATGTGTCTTTATCGAGGCGATGGACGATGCCGGCGCGATTAAGCATGGCCTGGTTATCACTCAAGGCTAATAAGCCATTGAGTAATGTACCGTCAGGATTGCCGCTACCAGGATGTACCACCAAGCCAGCTGGTTTATTCAAAATCAACAGATGTTCATCTTCAAACTTAATATCCAGTTGCATCTGTTCGGGTTGGTCTTCAACCAACTGTTCCAACAAGATATCAAGGTCGATGACTTCAAACCCTTTCAAAAGGGTTTTGCTTTTGGTATCATGGCCGTTGATTTTGACATCACCCTGTTTAATCCACTGTTGGATGGTGGCGCGTGAGTGTTCGGGAAACAATTTGCTCAAATATTGATCAATGCGTGATCCCTTGGCATTACTGTTGACCTGAATACGTTGTTTAATGGTGTGATTGTCATTATTCATGAGGGTATTTTACTTGATTCAATACTTTTAACGTGTTCTTAGTTAAAATTCTGAGACAATTTAACCTTTATTTAAACCCCCAGCGGGTAATGTAGCTTTTTTTTCGAGTCAGGTACTCAAATTGGAAAGAGGTTTATCGATGTTGCAAAACAACAAAAAACAAACAGTGCAAGTTTTGTTGCTCATATTATTCAGTGTAGTGCTGTTGCAAGGATGTGGTAAAAAAGACGCAGTCAAAGAAGTCGAAGTCACTAAATTAACCGCATTAGAAATGTATTTATCGGCCAAAAGAGCGCTGGACGCCGGGGTTTGGTCAACTGCTGCAGATAAATACAAGGCATTGCGATCACATTATCCTTTTGGACATTACACCGAGCAAGGTTATCTGGAATTGGCTTATGCTCAATACAAACTTTACCAGATGGAGCAAGCTGTCACAACTGTGGACCGTTTTATCAAAAACTATCCTGCGCACAAGAATTTGGACTACGCTTATTATTTAAAAGGTCTGATTTATTTCGACAGCGACCGTGGCTTTATGCAAAGGGTAAACCCTGATAAGGCAGCTGATCGCAATCAGGATAATATTCGCAATGCATTCACTGCATTTAAGAATTTTATTGAAAGATACCCTGACAGTCAGTATGCCCCGGATGCGAGAAAACGCATGGTTTTCTTGAAAAATCAATTAGCCGCTTATGAGGTGCAGGTGGGCTCTTATTACTTACGCCGTGGTGCGCCAATTGCAGCTGTGAACAGGGCCAAATTTGTACTTGAGTCTTTTCAGGATACGCCCTCTGTGGGTAATGCTTTGGCATTGATGTCAGAATCGTATAAAAAAATGGAAGAGCCTGAACTGGCCGAGCAAAGTAAACAAATGCTGGCCGCCAACTATCCTAATCATCGTTATTTAACTGAAGGTAAACTGGATCTTAAGACAGATGTGTTGAAATGGAAAGATTTGTG
>JAGRJR010000077.1 GCA_020442635.1 Lysobacterales bacterium | reverse complement strand
TCATTAATCCAAAAATTAGAGTTGTGAATTTGTTTGAATGGCACTTCGCACTGATTTCTATTGAGCTCTTTATGCCTAAACATTTCAGCAGTGCTTATGCTTAAATTTGGAAACAGTAAAAGTATATAGGACGTATCAAAAGCCATTGTGGTAACTCGCTCACCAGTTCCGCAGGCTAAGGCAGACTCCCCCTGGATAAATACAGGCACATCAGCGCCTAACTGAGCGCCGATTTGACTTAATTGCGAAACATCCAAACCACAATCCCATTGTCGGTTTAAAAATTTTAGCGTTTGCGCAGCATTGGAACTGCCACCTCCCAGTCCTGCTCCTTGCGGTATGCGTTTTGTAACCTTGATGTGCCAGTCGGTTTTCTTCTGTGCAAAAGGCTTTAACTTTGAAGCCGCCCGGTAAATTAAATTATCTTGCTCCAACAGACCGGAAAACCCTTCGATAGTCACTTCATGACTTCCTTGGCCTGCGATTTCAGAAAACTCGATATCATCACCCCAATCAAGAATCTGAAACAGTGTTTGTAAATTATGGTAGCCGTCTGGCCTTTGACCTAAAATTCGCAACATCAAGTTGATCTTGGCAGGACTTTGAATAAAATGTTTCATTGTTGCCAGGATTTGATGCTTAGCTTGATTGAATAGGGTTGTTTGCGAGCAACGATTTTATGAGGCAACAAACCTCCCTCATAGGGTTTTAATTTTGAATATTGAATCACCCATCCCTGTTCAACAATCAGATAACCTTGTTCATCATTTCTCCATTCAAGCTGACCTGATATGGTAGGTCGACCCATTACCCATGACTGTAACGCCTCCCAGGGCACATCCCAGCCAACTTGATCGCTGACCAGCCCAGCTGCCGATACATCATGAAAGGTTTCACCAGTTGATGTGCGTATTGTAGAGAAGTTATTGTCAGCGGTCAGAGTCCAACTTTTTTTGCTTAACGGCGCTTTTAACACCACTTCAACTACCTGCCCTGATCTTTGCCAATTAACTTGGCCACTACCACCTTCATTACCATCAGAAAAAGACATTTTCCCTTCGAAGCCAAAGTCTTGTTTACTTAAATCCATTAACCCAACAGGCATCTGCGATTGAGTGTTTGGAAAAGTGGCACATGCGGCCAGAAAAACAGAAATCAGAACAACATAGGCAAAACGAAAAATCTTATTCATTTGAACAAAATAGGCAAGTGGCAAAACAACTTAGAGGTTGTGTTTGAACTTGATGTATGGGACTGTACCAGTTAATTCACTCAGAGAATTTCCGGTCGGTGTATTTTCTGTGATATTCCTTCTCGCCCCAAAAGAAATGGTTCCATCTCTGGTGAAGTGCCAATCAACCTGCAAATCCATGGTTGATTGTTCCAATCCTGTGTTTGACATACCGTTCATAAAATCAGACTGGAATGTTGCGCCAAATTTATTATTCCTGATACCAAACCCCAGGCTGGTAGTCTCCACTTTATCCTGATACAAACCCAGCATTTCGCCGCCCACTCGGCCTACACCTAGATCAATACCGAAACGCCAATTGTTACTTATATTTAAGACAGAACTTACACCAAATTGATAACCGAACAAATCATCTTCTGAATGACCCAAACGTTGTGGAGTATGGGCAAACAAACTGTAGCCAGCACGTTCTTCATCTATCACATTGACTCTCAGGCTTAACCAATCGGCAAATTTCATCCCCATAACCAGCTCTTCACCAAAGACCCCATCGGAGTTAGTGGTCAAATGATAGCCTTTATCTCTGGTAGCCCATAAGTCAAAATTGGATTGACCCAGCACCAAAGCATTTTGGGTAAAAGGGTTACTTTGAGAAAAACTGTTTGGAGATGTCGTGAATGATTTTGTGGATGAGATTTCAAAAGGTTGAAAAGGTTTGAATTCTTCGGCATGCACCAAAGCAGTTAACATCATCATGCCAACAGCCAAAAATTTGCTTGCAAAAATAAACTTAACCAACACTTTTTCCACTTCCGATAAATTCTAACTTACACTTAAGACAACAACTAAAGAAAATAGTTTCCCATAAAATAATACTAACAAACAAACATTATAAAATCAAGCAAAATCATAAGGATATACCGATTTTCTAAAATCCCTATCAACTATTGTGAATTGGCTCACAATTCTACCCTTTAGCTTGGGCGTTTTGCCAATATTTTTTGGCCATTTTCATCGCTTTCGCCATCACACTATTCTCAGCATATGAACCATCAATCAATATTCCTGCAGGCTGTTCCATTAACACTTCAATCGCCTCGGTAATGTGAGCAACTGCGTGAATGGCAAATTGATTGTTTTTACAGGCTTCCTGCACGTCCGGTCTAAGCATTAACTCTCCTGCATTGGCTCTGGGAATGATAACACCTTGACTTCCGGTTAAACCTCGGTATTGACAGGTGTCGAAAAAACCTTCTATTTTCTCATTGACACCACCTATCGCTTGTACTCGGCCATGCTGATCAATGGCACCTGTCATAGCAAAGCCTTGGTTTATCGGGACATGTGTCAAGGCTGAAATCAAGCAACAAAATTCTGCACCAGAGGCAGAATCTCCATCAATACCACCATAACTTTGTTCAAAAGCAATAGAGGCTGAAAAGGTCAATGGATGCTCTACAGGCAACATATACCTAAGCAGACCTCCCAGAATATGAAAACCTTTGGTGTGAATGGAACCAGACTTTCCAGCCATACCCTCAATATCAATAACCCCGGCTCGACCAGCCCCAATGGAAGTGGTAATTCTTGAAGGAAATCCGTAAACAATTGGGCCTGCATGTATCACCGCCAAACCGTTGATTTGACCGACAGTAAAGCCTTCTGTATCAAGATTTATGGTGCCATCCTGTAATCGTTCCTGAAATTTTCGTGACGATAAACCTGCCCGCTTTTTGGTTCGTTGAATGGCCAAAGTTACATGTTCACCACTGACCCGTTTAACCTTGTTTTTTTGGGCCAAATAACTGGCTTCTCTGGCTAAATCTGCCACCCGAGAAAATTTAGCCGTTAATTTATTTTCCTGAGAACAAATTCGGGCACCATGCTCGATCAATTTAGCAACTCCGGTGTCTTCAAAAATTAGCAGGCCATCCTCCTTAATAATTTTCGCAATGATGCCAGCATAATTCTCAAAGCCTTCATCATCTCGGGCAATAACCGAGTCAAAGTCTGCCAGTACCTTAAACAATTCAGGAAAATCTGGATCCTGATTGTCAAGAAAATAATAAATGCCAGAATCGCCAATCAAAATCACGCGAATGCTGATAGGAATCGGCTCTGGTTTCAGGGATGGTTGACCAAAGGGCCAGCTCATTTCAGCAGGGACAATTTCCAATAATTCATTCTTAATGGTTCTGATTAATGTCTTCCATGCACCTGGTTCTGCCAGTACTTCTCTTGCATCCAGCACCAAAAATCCGCCGTCAGCCCTTAACAATGAACCTCCCACAATACTCATGTGATCTGCCAAAACTGGTCCAGTCTCCCCCCATTTGCTTTCAATGGAACCCAATAAATTTTGTAAAGAAGGCACCCTTTCTACCAGAACCGGACAATCTTTCTTCTCATCGTGTTGAAGCAACAAATTTACAGCGTAACGTTCATAAGGATCAAATTTTTGCTGCTTGCGGTAAAAATACTGTTCCAGTACATCTTCTTTTACAGATTCAAGGAATTCATTGATTTGTTCTGACTTGAATTGCTTGGCAAACTGAGCTACCTCCTTATCTATCAAGTTTGATACGTGAGTCTCATAAAGCTCACGAACAACTTCACTTCCTGCATCCTTTAATTCATTGACTTTACGTCCCAATTCATCCAATTTTATACTGTAAACTTGCTGCAACTCCATCAATGATTTTTGTTGATCCTCAGGAATTTCTCCAGCAGCAACTTTTTGTTGCCAGGTATTGGGATCTAAAATTTGGCCATTTATCTTGGGTGCAATGATGGTTTGTTGCCCCTGCGAGGTATTCAGATTGATCATCGCCAAAAAATTTTCATCCAGCTCTTTCTCAAACGGTTCTGTTAATTTAACTATTTTTTCCTGGATTTGCTGTTCTGTTGCTGATTTGGCTTTTAACAAATCATCTGATTCCAGTGATTTTTTTAAGTCTTCACTGATAAAAACACTCAGTTTTTCCATCATATTTTTGAATTTAACACCTTGTCCAGCCGGTAAACTAATTAATTTCGGCCGATCGGGCTGATCAAAATTCATTACGTAACTATGTTCAATCTTTTCTTTTAGTTTGGGTTTTACGTCGTGCAAAATTTTTGACACCATACTCATACGGCCTGTACCGCTCAAGCCACGAACATAAACATTTTGACCATACGCCGCACATTCAATGGCAAATTGCAGTGCCTCCAAAGCATCATCCTGACCAATAATCACATCAACAGGCGTGATCTCATCTGTGGTTTTAAATCCCAATTTACTGGCATCACATTGCCATCTGACTTGTCGCCAGTCTAATTTTGTGTGTTCAATCATAGCTTATTGTGGTTTTTTGACATTATCTAGAACAAAGAAACATATTAAACGATATTCCTTGCATGATTTATTTTTTTTCCCTAAAGTTTGCTTTTTTTAACCTAATCAAGGTGATGTTTTGAATTCTTGGGTGGTATTAAAATTTGGCGGAACCTCGGTCTCCTCATTGGCTAAATGGCAAGTTATTGTCGACATCGTTAAAACCAGAATAAAACAAGGACACCAAGTTCTGGTGATACATTCTGCCGCTTCTGGCTTAACCAATTTACTGACCGAAAAAATCAATTCAAACACCTCAATTGCCAAAGCCTTTTGCGATCAAATTAATAACCTAGCAAAACAACTTAACACCCAACCAACATCCCTTGACACCCAATTGCACCGTCTAATGCAATTGGACAACACCGACAAGCTTGATATATACCAACAAGCTGAACTTTTGGCGCTTGGAGAACAATGTACCCACACCATTGCCCTTGAATATTTAACAACTCAACTGGAAACTCACAGCCTGGACCCCAAACAATGGCTTATCAGCTCACAAAATGACCAACGCAGTTTAAACTCACAGGTACTTTCTGCTAAATGTGACATCAAAGAAAATCCTAAACTCAAGCAGCAACTTAAACACAATTTCTACCTGATGCCAGGGTTTGTGGCCAGTGATGATCAGCAACGTACTGTGTTATTAGGACGTGGTGGTTCGGACACCTCTGCAGCTTATATGGCGGTCCAATTACAAGCCTGCCAACTTGAAATATGGACCGATGTGCATGGCATATTCAGCGCCAATCCTCACAGCATCCCCAATGCTCGATTGTTGTTAAAAACAGGCTATCAAGAAGCCAGAGAAATTGCAGCCAGTGGCGGCAAGGTATTACATCCAAGATGCATCTTACCAGTTGAACAACACAACATTCCATTATTGATTAAAAACACCAATGACCCTCTAGCGCCAGGCACTGTATTGGCCAATCAGCACAGCCCTACTAAACCAAGGGTCTCTGCTATCAACTCAAGACATCAGGTTACCCTGGTTTCGATGGAGTCGATGAATATGTGGCATCAGGCTGGTTTTATGGGTGATATTTTTGGCATCTACAAAAAACTCGGACTTTCCATCGATCTGGTTTCAACGGCACAAACCAATGTCACCATTTCTTTGGACAATATTGACAACATTATCACCAAAGAAATTTTGGCAAAGCTTAAGGAAGAGCTGTCACCATTGTGCACTGTGGAAATTTTTCCGAATTGTTCAGCAGTAACCCTGGTTGGCTATCGCATCAGAGCCCTGGCTGACAAAATTGCTCCGGTTGTTGCCACCTTTGCTGACCAGAGGATATATATCACCACGCAATCATCCAATGATTTGAACCAAACTCTAGTGGTGGATGAGGATCAGGCTGACAAACTGGTACGAGCACTGCATGAGGTATTAATCATTGAAGACAAAGAAATTGATGATTTTGGCCCAACCTGGACTGAGTTGATTGCCGAAACACCTGATCCCAGCAAACTAAGTAAAGCCTGGTGGCAGGACAAAAGAGATGAATTGTTGACTTTGGGCAATGCCAATTCACCATGTTATGTTTATGACTTGGCCACCATCAAGCATCAAATTCAACAATTACAAACATTAACCGCAGTTGACCGCTTTTTTTATGCGAGTAAAGCCAATTCTCACCCTGAAATCCTGAAATTTATGCATGAACATCAGGTCTCTCTAGAAACGGTTTCTCCTGGAGAAATGGCTCAGGTTTTACAATGTTGTAAAAATATTAAGCACAATGAAATATTGTTCACACCTAACTTTGCACCGGTTAATGAGTATCAGAACGCACTTGCGCAAGGTGTTTTTGTAACCATCGATAATCCTGCATTGTTATTTGAAAACCCTGATATTTTTGCCGATCATGACGTGATACTGAGACTCGATCCAGGTCATGGTAGCGGTCATCATCGTTATGTCAGAACAGCTGGTGAACATTCCAAGTTTGGTATCCCAGCCACAGATATAAAAGTCGTCGCCAACTGGTGTGTACAACATAGAGTCAAAGTCATTGGCTTGCATGCCCATTCTGGTAGCGGGATTCTGGACCACCAAAACTGGCCACGTATAGCAGAGTATTTGGGCAGTTGCCTGAATATATTTCCCGATGCACATATCATTAATGTGGGTGGTGGTCTAGGTATTCGCGAAAACCCTGGCGATGTGGGCTTGGATTTACCAGCACTGAATACTGCCTTGTTGCATTTCAAGGAAAAACATCCCAACATCCAACTGTGGATGGAACCAGGCCGTTATCTGGTGGCTCACTGTGGTGTCTTGTTAGCCAAAGTCACCCAAACCAAATGGAAGGGCCAACGTGGTTACATTGGCATAGAGACTGGTATGAATTCGTTGATTCGTCCAGCCCTTTATGGAGCCTGGCACAACATTGTTAATTTATCGAAACTGGACGAAGAGACTGAATTTACCTCCACAATTGTCGGCCCCATGTGTGAAACCGGGGACATTTTGGGCGTAGATCGAAAAATGCCTCAAACCACAGCTGGTGATATCATACTGATTGCCAACACTGGAGCTTATGGCGCAGTGATGTCATCTCATTACAATCTGAGAGAACCAGCCAAAGAACTCATTATCTTCTAACCAAGATATTCGACCTGTTTTTTTAACGCTTTGTACTGTGAAATATTTGGACATTTTTCATGGTTTTAATTGACTTGCCCCATGGTAACGAGTATATTCTTAACACTATCTACTAATATTATCGTACGGAGGATGTTTTGAAATTATTTTTATTGTTTATTTTTACTTTTATGCTCGCAGCATGTGGCTCAAACCCTAACAAAGTTGTTGCCGTTAAGGTCGGTGATGAATATTACGCCACTGACCAAGCAGCTTCACAAGCACTGGCAAGCGACAGCGATGAACAGGTCATTTGTGAAAGGAGAACTAAAACAGGTTCTCACAGGGTACAAAGGGTATGTACCACAGAATCACAAAGAGAAAAAGACAGAGAAGATGCCAAGAAAGTCTTGGATGAAAATAGGTCTATCAATACTCGCGATCTTACCAACTCAAAAAAAGACGGTTGATGATTATATCTAAACTGAATAAGAATCACGGATGATTCTTACTAGATATTGAATTTACCCAATTCACCTACAATTTTTTCACACGCTATCCACTAACATCCAAAATCCTATACAATGACAGTGTTTTTCACTGCTAATATTGATGTTAAAACTCTACACAGCAGCCACTCCAAACGGCTGGAAAATTTCTGTTTTGCTTGAGGAACTGGGCATTGACTATGAGGTCAGGCCCATTAATCTGACAGCAAACGAACAAAAATCCCCAGAATACCTGGCAATTAACCCCAACGGCCGCATACCAGCCATCATCGATACCGAAACAGACATGACCATATTTGAAAGTGGTGCGATTATGATTTATCTGGCTGAAAAACATAAACGCTTCTTACCTGAAGATATACCCGGTCGAACTATGGTTATTCAATGGCTGATGTTTCAAATTTCGGGTATTGGGCCAATGATGGGGCAGGCTAATGTGTTTTTTCGTTACTTCCCCAAGAAAATACCTGAAGCTATTGAACGTTACCAAAACGAGGTTAAAAGGCTGTTTACTGTGTTAGATGGACACCTGAATGATCGCGAATATTTAGCCGGAGATTATTCGATAGCAGATATGGCCAATTGGTGCTGGGTACACACTCACAATTGGAGTGGTGTCGAAATCTCTTCTTTTAAAAACCTCAAACGCTGGAATGATCAGATTGGACAAAGACCCGCTATCATCAAAGGCATCCAAATTCCTGCCAAAGTCAGTAAAGCAGACATCAAAAAAGCTGGACAACAATTAATAAAATAACTCGCCATGAAAAAACTCACAACAACCTTATTAATTCTCACAGCAACTTTTACATGGGCACAACCCGCACCTGATTTGTCACTGAATAAACATGAACTACAAATCGGCCTGGCGGCTGTTTCTAGTCAATCTATTTACTTGGGAGGCAGCAGTCAAACACGGTTTTTTCCAGCCATCGACTATCACTACAAACGATTTTATTTCCAGGCCGGAGACCTGGGTTTTAACCTGATGGACAACAATAACTGGAAAGTTGACATGGGTTTCGGTGTTAATTTGGTCGGTGATATTGATCGTGGAGACAGCCGTGAACTATCACACTTGCCTGATTTAAGTTACCCCCTCAGTGCTTTTGTTTCAGCGCAATACAAATCACCCATAGGATTATTCAAACTTAAACACAACCATGAAATCAATAACAAACATGATGGAAATTCAAGTAGTTTGAGTTATGCCGCTGCCATCCGCAAAGCGGGTTGGCTGATTATGCCTAAATTAACTTATACCATACACAGTGACGAGGTCCTCAATTATTTTTACGGTGTTGATACAGAATATGCCACCAATGAAATTCCAGCCTATTGGTCAGACTCTGGCGACAGTTACCAACTCAGCATTCTGGGATTGAAACAAATTAACAGCAAATGGTCCATACTGGCAAACTTGCAAAATGAATTTTATGGAAATGAAATTTCGAACAGTCCTATCGTGAAAGATGATCAACGCTTGAGCATCTTTGTTGGATTTCTTTACAAAGTATTTTAATTTTAGCCCGTTTGAATTATCTGTGAGGTTTACTCCAGATATAGGCCAATAATAAACCGATAATCAGCAACATAATACCTAAAAACCAAGGACCATAACCACGGTACCACAGTATAAATAAACTGAGTGACATCATGATGGTGGCTAGGCATTTGGCAAATAAGGGAATTGCTCGGTTTTGTTGCCAAGAATGAATCATCGGCCCCAGTTGGGGGTGGCTTTCGATCCATGCTGCCAATCTGGGCGAACATTTACTGGCTGCCCACATAGCCAAAATAATGAATGGTGTGGTAGGCAAGACCGGTAAAAAAACACCAATCAGCCCTAACAGCAAGGAAACAAAGGCAATTAACCAATACAACCAACGTTGTGGTTTAAATGCCATCATACTACTTTTTGAGCCCCAATAGTGTAACCAAAGCTTTGGACAAATTGTCTTGTTGCGAACTATTCAAGGCCTTTCCATCACGTGACAACCAAAAAACATCTTCTGCCCGATGTCCGAAGGTGGCAATTTTTGCCGCATGGATATTGATTCCCTGCTCCACAAAAATCATGGTTATGTTAACCAGCAAGCCATCATAATCATTACACTTGAGTTCAAAGCGTGTTTCATCATCACTACGCCCTACTGAAAAATTTAATTCAGGCGGCTCCAAAAACAATTTTTCACGACGACTAACCACTAATTCACGATTACTGACTTGAATCGAAGCATCAGTGAGCAGCAATGCAAAAGCCTGTTTGACAGATTGCAGTGATTCATCATCATAACTTCCCAAACAGTGAAAGTAATCCAATACAAAACCATTGGAGCCAGTGAAAATTCTGGCATTGGCTACACTGATGTGGTGCTCAGCCAATACCGCCACCAACTGATGAAACAGCCCTTTTTTATCCTGACCATAAACCATAACTTCAAAACCATCATCATGTAAATCAGTGATACAAATGGTAGCTTGGTGGTTGTTCTCTGCAATCGCCTGACTGACTTGCGCAATTTGTTCAGGCGATGAATAATCAAAAAATCGATCCGGGATATGCTGCCATAAGTCAACCACCTCCTCATGGTGTCTTTTGTCCAACAGATCCATGGCCTCAGCTTTGGTCGATTCAACCACATCAGTCGGTGTTGCAGAAAAATACTTCACGGTTCGCTCATACAGTTCTTTAAGTAAACTGTCTTTGTACGAATTCCATAACTTTGGATCAGTGCCTGAAATGTCCGCAATGGTCAAAATATATAAATGATTGAGGTAATGCTGACTGCCCACCAATTGGGCAAATTTTTCAATCACCTGAAGATCACTGATGTCTTGCTTTTGTGCCACCACAGACATGATAAGGTGATATTTGACCAACCAGCTCAACAGTTTGCTGTCTTGTTCAGGCAAATTAAAATCAGCCCCAAACTGTGCAGCATCAACCGCTCCCAGCTCCGCATGATCACCACCTCTGCCTTTGGCAACATCATGAAAAAAACCTGCCAAATTAAGCACATAAGGTGATTGAATTTGTTTGGACACTTGATGAGCATAGTGATGAGTCTTGGGTGTAAGAAATATTTTACGAATGTTACGTAAAACAAACAACGTATGCTGATCAACCGTGTACATATGAAATAAATCATATTGCATGCGACCAACAATTCTGCCAAATACCGGTAGATAAGCTCCCAAAACACCCAACGCATTCATCAAGCGCAATTGTCCAAACACCAGATTTTTGTGTTTAAAAACCCCCAGAAACAGTTGTTTAACCTGCTCATCCTGTCTAAATTCATCATCAATCAAATACAAACTTTGACTGATTCTTCGTAAAGTATTGGCTCTGATACCATGAACTTGCGGGTTTTGCTGATAATGATGAAACACCTCAAGTAAGGCGGTAGGACGCCGACTGAAAACCTCATCATGGGTCACATCGAGGTACTGATTGATGATTTGGAAATCATCTGTCAGCTCAATGATTTGCTTGTCTTCAAAACTCTGAAGGATGTTTTCCTGGAATAGTTGTAACAACCGCATATTCAGCAACTCTAATTGCATGGTATTGCGGTAATGATTTTGCATGAACTTTTCTACGGCCAGAGATTCATCATCATCTTCGTATGAAAAAATTTTGGCCAGTGACTTTTGGTGCTCAAACAGCAAACGATCTTCCTTTCGACCGGCCAAAAGGTGTAGGGCATAACGGATTTTCCACAATTTTCTCAAACCCTTTTGCAACTGTATATACTCCTCTGGCAACAGAAAGCCCACATCCACCAATCCATGCATGGAAGTCACATGAAAATGCCTTTGCGCCACCCAGGTTACCATTTGAATATCACGTAAACCACCCTGTCCTTCTTTGATATTGGGTTCAAGATTATAGGCTGTCTCGCCATATTTTTCGTGTCGGCTCAATTGCTCCTGGTATTTAGCCTGGAAAAACTCCTTTCCACTCCACATGTGACGATCATTGGTGCGGTCATACATGTCGTTATACAGCTGATGTTCACCTTGCATAAATCGGCTTTCCATCAAATTGGTGGCAACAGTCACATCTTTTGAGGCGAGTGCAATGGTTTCTTCCACCGTTCTGACAGCCTGTCCAACATCCAGCCCCAAATCCCATAAATCCTGAATAAAACTGCTGACAGCTTGTTCTGGTAACTGCTGGTGATAAAGCACCAACAAATCAACATCAGAGTGGGGCTGTAAGTCACCTCGACCAAAACCACCCACGGCCACCAAGGCCAACTGGCACTGATCCAAATGATGTCGCCGCCACATTTGCAAAACCAACTGCTCGACAATCCAAGCTCGGGTTTTAACCAGACGGGAAATGTTGTGCCACTGATAAAAAGCCGCATTCAATTTGGCATCGGCCTGTTGCAGCATTTTTTTATAGGCACTGATTGACTGGCCTTTTATGGCCGCCAGTGCAATTAAATCAAAATAATCTTCGGCATGGTCTGGAGGTGCCAGTAATGCCATGTCTTATAGTGGAAAACTCTTGGATTCAGTTAACACGTCATAACCATCTTTGGTCACTGCTATGGTGTGTTCAAATTGAGCAGACAAGCTGCGATCCTTGGTGACAACAGTCCAACCATCTGACAACAGTTTAGAATGTCTTTTCCCCAAGTTTATCATGGGTTCGATGGTGAAGGTCATACCTTCCTCTAACACCACACCCGTGCCGGCACGGCCATAATGCAGCACTTGTGGATCTTCATGGAATGTCTGGCCAATACCATGGCCACAGTATTCACGAACCACCGAAAACCGATTTTGATGGGCAATGGCCTGGATGGCAGCACCAATATCACCCAGACGCACACCAGGTTTGACCATTTGAATCCCGGTTTTCATCGCCTGATAAGTCACATCTACCAAACGCTTGGCACGTTGTTTGGCCTCACCAACATAGTACATTCTGGAGGTGTCACCATGCCAACCATCCTTAATCACTGTTACATCAATGTTAATGATATCACCCTCTTTGAGAATTTTTTTCTCATCAGGAATGCCATGACAAATCACTTGGTTCACCGAAGTACAAATAGATTTGGGAAAGCCACGGTAATTCAGTGGCGCAGGAATGCACTTTTGCACCTCAACAATATGATGGTGACAGATTTCATCCAATTCCAGCGTTGAAACTCCTGGTTTGACATGTTCACCAATCAAATCCAACACTTCGGCAGCATTTTGACCCGCTTCACGCATCTTTTCAATTTGTTCAGGTGTTTTGATGACAATGGTCATAGATTTATTTCTTATGTAAGTAATGGGGTGAAATTTTAGCCTATTTTCACTAAACTATCACCTTTTCCAACGTCACACACCCAACATGCAGTATCCATTTACCAGAAAAAGAAGGCTTAGATACTCTCAAGCCATCAGAAACCTCAGCCAGGAACATCACTTAACAGTGAATGATTTGATTTGGCCGGTGTTTGTGTTGGACGGTTTTAACCGCACTGAAGACATTCCCTCAATGCCAGGTGTGCAACGCATGAGTGCGGATGTTTTACTGGATCGTTTGACACCACTCCACGCAAGAGGCCTGAATGCCATTGCCTTGTTTCCGGTGGTCTCTGCTGAATTCAAATCAGACGATGCCGTTGAAGCCTGGAACAACGAAGGTCTGGTACAAAGAACCGTCAGAACATTAAAATCAGCTTTGCCTGAATTAATGGTCATCACCGATGTGGCACTTGACCCCTATACCTCGCATGGACAAGACGGTATCATCAACGAGCGAGGCGAAATCCTCAATGATGTGACCATCAAGGCACTGGTGATGCAAGCTTTGTCCCACGCCAAAGCCGGTGCAGACGTGGTGGCACCTTCTGATATGATGGATGGACGCATTGGCGCCATTCGCGAAGCCCTGGAAAGCAAAAAATACGTTAATACCAGCATTCTTGCCTATTCAGCCAAATATGCTTCCGTGTTTTATGGCCCATTTCGAGATGCAGTGGGTTCTGCAGGTAATCTCGGCAAAAGTTCCAAAACCACCTACCAAATGAACCCTGCCAATGCCCTGGAAGCCATTGATGAAATCGCCATGGATATTGATGAAGGTGCGGACATGGTGATGGTCAAACCAGGTATGCCATACCTCGACATCATCAAAACCGCCAAAGATCATTTCAATGTGCCCATCTGCGCCTACCAGGTTTCAGGTGAATATGCGATGTTACAAAGCGCCATTGACAACGGCTTTCTTGATGAACAAAAAGCCATCATGGAAGCCCTGTTGTGTTTTAAACGTGCCGGTACCGATGCCATTTTGACCTATTATGCCGATCGTGTCACTGAATGGTTAAGCCAGTAAAACCAAAAAAGGAAAACATGTTCAAACTGGGGCTATTCGGCCATCCGGTCGCGCACAGTCAATCACCCAAAATCCATGGGGAATTTGCCAGACAATTCGGCATTGAACTGGAATATGAGTTGATTGATGCAACCGTTTCTGAGTTACCGAAAAAATTCAAAGACTGGATAAAAACCGCCCACGGCTGCAACATCACCGTACCACACAAACAAAACATCATGCCCTTGTTAGACCATTACACCGAACGTGCACATTTGGCCCAAGCGGTCAATACCGTGTTTTGGCACGATGGCGAACTGTGGGGTGACAACACTGATGGCGATGGCTTGATTCTTGACTTGCAAAGCAAAGACATTGAATTACAAGACGCTCAAGTATTGATCATCGGCGCAGGCGGCGCCACCCAAGGCATTATCCCAAGTCTATTAAAACAAGGCGTAGCTCATATTGATATCCAAAACCGAAATTTCAACAAAGCGTTCAAACTCGCCGAAAATTTTGAAAATTGCCATGCTTCCGGCAATAAAAATGATGATACATACGACCTGATTATCCAC
>JAGRJR010000076.1 GCA_020442635.1 Lysobacterales bacterium | reverse complement strand
TATTACTCAAATCCATCCTCAAAGATAATATCACTAATCAACGGATCACTGAATGGAAGACCAGCAGGTGGATATTCAAAGCCATCTGTCATACCATCTCCATCAGTATCTGGAGTGCCCATTAAAGTACCCAATATTCTTTCTTGACCATCAATCAACCCATCACCGTCTGTATCAACATTTGGAAATACATAGCCCAGTTTGGTTGAATTCGCTGGAGCGGGATCATTAATGGGTAAATTAACTAAGGTGTGATTGAAATTAACATCATCTACAACTCGATAGAGCTTGTGCATATTTGCTGGAATACAACCAGGCTCAGCCAGGCAAGTTGGATAAATATAACCTTCAATACCAGCATAGTTATAGCCATCTGTATGAAAAGCTTCTATTTCAGCAGTACTGACTGCATAGGTATCATTGCGATTGTTGCCATTAATTGTTTTCTCCATCCTTCTTAAGGGCACCATATTTTTCAGATTAAGGAATGGATTATTGTTAGTAGTAAACACATAAAAATCTGCACGGGGTGCTGGAAAACTAAATTCAGTAGTATCATACCAAAACTCGTTAAATTCATTTACTAATGGAGCATTAGTATCTGGCAAATACTCAGCACTGTTGGCAATCAGGAACGCTGTAGCTACTTGAGGAAATGGAGTATAAACATGATTGTTTGCAACATCTGACTTAACCACAAACATAGGTGTTAATCTGTTTTTAACTTGTTCACCATTTGACTTGCCCAAAATGTTTTCCAAAGCCAATCTAGCATCAGGTAATCCATAACCGAAAAATATATTATGACCAACACCGTTTTGCGATCGACTGGAACTGTAATTAAAAACATCCATCAACCCAACTAGGTTATCTGGATTTCCCGATCCATTAGGTAAAAGAGGGTGAGCTGAACGCATCAACTGCAAAATACTAGCGGCTTGTGGCGCTGACATTGACGTACCTGTACATATCCCATAACCATCATCAGGAACACCATCCATATCATCCGAGCAAGAAGTATCACCTAAAAAGGGGTTATGAACCCCGCCTTGATAAAATGTTGAGTAAAGGGATCTGGCTCTGGTCACCACATCAGTTTTATTTTCACTTTGAGGATAACTGAAATTGGATCCACACTCATCTGAATTGGTAGATGGGCATTGAGAAAAGTCAGTATTGTTGGTGTAATCACCATTTAAAGGCGACTCATTCCAAAAATTGCCATTGTCGTGTAATCCACCAACTGCCATAGTTCGTTCATCCGAAGCAGGTAAGTTTAAAACCTTTCTGTTGTTCCCATTTGCTCCAGTAATCAAAACATTACGGCTGACTGAATTCTCTATAACGAGGCAAATCGGGTAGTTTGGCTCAACAGTACAAAAGTCTTCCTCTTCTTGTGGAAGTCCTCCGCTATAGTTAACGACCCCCATACCAAGGTTAGTCAATATTGACAAACCATCACTAATCTTATTGACAAATTCTGCAAAATTATTTGGGTTACCGAGACTTGGAATCAACCACCAGAATTCATTTGGGTTTCTCTGAAAACACCGGTTGTGGTAAAAAAACTTCATCATGGAAAAGCCACAATTCTTACAAATACCATCTACCGCTCCATTTTTTGCTGCAATCAATCCTGCAGCATGCGTTCCATGTCCAACAAATGTCGGTACAGCCATATCATCATCAACGCCATCAGCGAGATCACAGCCTTCATTGGCTGATAATCCACCTGTTGAGGTAGGTTGAGCTGAGTCAATATTCAAATCACCCTCACCCACATCTATCTGATAATATCCATCAAGCAGGTTACCGCCAAGATAATTACCATTTTGGTCAAATGCCCTTAAGTTCGGATGATCTGTTTGCAATCCAACATCAACCGCACCAATGTAACCCATTCCTTCGGAAAGCTCCCAAGCCGATAAAACATTCAAATCAGTCAAATGACTGTTAACAATAGTCGCACTAGTTGGAACCACTGTTTTTTTTGTAGGTTCTGGCTCATCACCTGTTGGAGTTCTCAAAGGAACCACTGTAATTTCAGGCTCAATCAAATAAACATTATCTATATATTGATCAGCCAAAAGCGTCAATCTAACCTGTTCTTCATTAACTGATTCAGGGTATTCAAGCACCAAATACCTATATAGTTTTGAATAGCTCCAATTAGGGTGTGAATTAATCAAATCCAAAAAATGGCCTGTAGCACGTATGGAAACTAAGGTGCTAACCTTTTCTGGTGGCGCAGTTAAAAATGAATCTAATAATGGTATTGGTGGAGCAGGTGATATTAATGATTCGGCCACAACTTCATCAGCGGTAGGTGCGTTGGAATCCGATGATAATAGAACGTGATAAATGGCCGCACTTGACTGAGAGGAAAACACCATGCCGAAAAGCATCAGATACGAAGTTTTTCTTAGCATTTTTGCAGACCTCCTGGCTATTAGCAAAACCAGAACTAACAAAAGAGATAAACCAGTAAATGAGAAAGCCGGTACAGAAATCGACTGGGGTGTTCCTAAAACGTTAAATGTAATTGGTTCACCATATTGGCCAAGATTCTCACTTGGGTCTGGCGGCAAAGAAATTGGGACAACAGAATGAAACAAAGTGATCGTATATTCTCCTGCAGGCAACGTTCCTATATTGAGATAATTATAATCAGGAATGGGTAATATCGTACACGGACTAAAAGTCCCTGCTAAAAATGTCAGTTTAATGTTGTTACCATCAATCTCTGTGAAATGAGTTAAACCATCATCATTGCTTCTAGGAACCAAGCAAGTCGGCTGAAAAAGGTTGTATCCAACCTCTATTTCTGTTGATGTTGTTATAGTATCTGGATTGATGTCTATCATTGGAGGAAATTCAACATCTCCTGCAACGACGTGTTGTGATAAAAATAGCAACAATGCCAGCATTATTTTTTTCATCCTTTGTCTCCTTTTATTAGTGTTTCATTAACGAACGTTTATCACACACGTGTAAAGTGTAGCACAAAACAATTAAAAAGTGCTCCAAAAGCAGCTCCATATTCAATGATTCACAAACATTAGCTATTTTGCATAATTGACAGATAAGTTTACAGCCATGTGATTTTGAATGCTATGTAATTACTTATTATCAGTTTAACCCAGTTGCCGCAATCTTGGCCGACTGCATAGACGTAGTTATCTTTTTGTATTTCTTTCCATTTTCCATACCCAGATACTGGGCTCCCCAAATTAATATGTGAGAAACTCCCAACCACTGGAAAAAATGGTTGTTCTGGAATAGTAATAAATTCTTGCAACTCATCATCCGGTAACAAATGCAAGACTCTGATTTGTATATCTGAAGGTTCATGAATAAAAAGGTCACCTGTTTCATAAGTGAGATGGCCTCTTGCCAATTTTAAAATGATTTTTTTGATTCTGTCCCATTCCGGTTCCCAGTAAGTGTTCTTGACCTTCCCCCCAAACCTCTACCAATATGAAGTGGAGTTTTCATGTTAATTATGCCGCCTGTTTTGCAAATTGTGAAGGTGGAATGTAGTTCAATGAACTGTGCGGTCTTTCATCGTTGTAATGTTCTCGCCATAAATCAATTTCATTTGTTGCTTCTATCAAATCCCTAAACCAATGCTAGTTAAGTACAGCAGCTCTGAATTTACCATTGAAACTTTCTACAAATGCATTCTGTGTTGGCTTACCTGGCTGAATAAATCCAAGCTTTACACGCTGCTCTTTTAACCAGAAAAACATGGCCTTACATGTGAACTCAGGACCATTGTCACAAATGATGCTTCGGGGCTTAGCTTCACGAGCTTCAATCAATTGACTCAAGAATCTTCCCACCATCGCTCCAGGTATTGATGAAGCAACAAGTTGTCCAACACATTCTCGATAAAAGTCATCCACTACATTCAATACCCTGAAGCGCCTTCCATCAGCCAATTGATCTGAAACAAAGTCCATTGACCACCTTTGGTTGACCTTTTGTGGTAATTCTATCGGCATACGAGGCCTTTTCAGTTTCTTTCGCTGCTTGGTTCTTACTTGCAAGCCTTCTTCACGATACAGACGATATGTCCGTTTCCTGTTAACGACTAAACCTTCTTGCTTCAGCAAAGCATGCACAAAAGGTAGCCATAACTAGGATATTGAGCAGCAAGTTGTTTAAGTCTTTCTCGCAGGCCTGAGTTATCACCAGCTTTTGTTTGGTAGCGATGGCTACTTCTATCAATATTAATCAAACCACAAGCTCTGCGTTGAGATAAACCATGCTCTTTAATCACAGTCTTAACAATCGCACGTTTGGCCTGTGGCTTTACCACTTTGGCGACAAGACATCCTTCAATGCTGCGTTATCCAACATTGATTCTGCCAGTAGTTTCTTAAGGCGATTGTTTTCTGTTTCAAGCTCTCGCAAGCGCTTAGCTTCATTAACTTCCATACCACCAAATCGGGATTTCCATTTGTAAAATGTGCTTTGGGCAATTCCATACTCACGGCAGACATCTTCAACTTTACGACCGGCTTCTTGCTCTTTTAAGGCTTTAATAATTTGTTCTTCTGTATATCTTTTTCGTTTCATTTGAGTTCTCCTCTTTTGTCATTTTAAAGGGAAAACTCTACTTCGTCATGGCTTAATTCTTGGGGGATAGGTCATTTCCATCATTTTAACGATCCCGATTTATTTTCAATTTTTTTGGCTTCAAAAATTAAACTAATTAACAAAAAATATAACAAGCAAGTTGTATTCGAAGTAGTGAATACAGAAACCAGAGATATCATAAAAAATGAATATGGTTTTGAGGTGATTTGTATTAAAAACTTTGGTGCCGAGTTATTGGCTCACTCAATCGTTAGCCCATCAATTATTGATGTGTTTAGATCATTACTTTCCAGTGAAGATGATTTGTGTGAAATCCATGTTAAAAAAAATCCAGACCAGTTTGTTCAAGGAGAATCTATTAGTATACAGGCCTTAAGGGAAAATATTTCAAATCAAGTGACACTTCTTGGCTTTTTAGATTTGCAAAGAAATATAACTTTAAACCCTAGTCCAAATCAAACAATTTCTAGAGGTTTTCAAATTATTTTTCTTTCTAATAATTCAGAACTCATTTTAAGCAAAGTAAAATAGATTGGTATCCGGAAATAAAAAAATTCAATTTTCCTCCATAATGAAATTTTTTAAATCGAGATTCCTTCAATATCTTATTCTGATTTATTTCAACTCCTGGGGAAATTAGGTTGCTTTACGAAGTAAATTTATTTAAATAATATAAAATGTTTTTTAAAAAAAGAAATACATTATGCAAATGATCAAATACTCTCAAATGATGGAAGACATAAACTGGTTAGTGGATTTCTTGGAAGGCTACAATGTTAACCCAAAAAACCTATCTTATTTTGAAGCTGATTACTTTGCAGCTGGCAACTTTGTGAATAATTATCAAGCTGGTAAAGACATCTCTCAAGACAATAATGGTAGATATGCATTAGGTGGCTTACATGAAATGTATAAATGGATAAAAAATGTTTGTGAGTGTGATGAGTTTGAGGTATTGCTCCCCCATATGGAGATGTTATCAAGGTCCGCGGTTAGGATAAATGCTCATACTAAGTTGATAAATCCCGTCACAAACAATCAAGATCATGATACCAATAAATTGATAGAAACAATTGTTGCCATGTTTGCTATTAAAAAATGCAAAAATATTGATTTGGATGATCCTAATTCATCTTCGGGAGGGGCAAACCCGGATGTAATTTTTGATTATTGTGAAAAAAGAGTATCTATTGCCTGTAAAACCCTCAGAGGTGACAATTCAAAAACTATTATGGATAACTTTATGTCTGGAGTAAAACAAATTAATAGAGCTGAATGTGACTTTGGATATGTAGCAATAAATGCTATGAATATAATACCTCATGATGATATCGCAGAAGAAATTTTTGAAAATCACATGATTCCACTTAAGATATTAGACTCGAAAGTAAAAACTTTATTTAATCAGTTTAGATCAGAAAATAAAGAAGAATTTGAAGAAATATTTATTAGCACAAAAGTAAGGCCATTGATTCTAACTTTTGCCCACTCTAGCACAAAGATAAAATCTGATCTGGGAACTTTGTCTACAATGCTGAAAGTTACTAGTGCTTTTGAGTTATTTATAGGTGGTGCTCAACATATAGATTTACAACTTGCAAATGATATTAATGATTTTATACATAATCTATCATAGCCATTGCTTGATAATGACATCAAATTGTAAAGGAAAATAATAGTTTAAACTAACACTTACATCCTTTTGGTCTAACCGAGTTAATATCAGATGAAGTTGGAACTACTGCAAATAACAACTTTACCGATTTAGCAACTCAACCATATATGAGTGATATAGCCATACTCCCCCCGATGTTCCATTAAAAGTCAGCTATTGACACAGCCATATCAATGCCGTCTTACACTCAAGTATTTATGTTAACGAAAAAATTTTATGTTCCTTAGAGCCAACAGACACCAGTATCCCTTCAGCACAGTGGTGTTTCTTGTCAGGTGATGACTCTCTTTCAGACATCATTATTTCTGTTTAATATCAGAATTTTATAAAGATTTAATTATTAACTAAAAACCTTAATAAATATTGCGTGTCATTGCGCATCTTAATCATCTCAGTTTGGTCAATAATTTTTTGACAATGAACCACCCCATTGAAGACTTTATTGTTCGGTATCAGTTTTTTAGTCTCTTGGACCAAACGACTTCTCTCTTCATCTGGAAACTCTAATGGGTTGACATTAAGCCAATCAATAATCATTTTCATAGAAATGGTCATTTTTTGGCGATCTACTTGTGTCATAGTACTATTCTTGCCATCACCAACGGTGAAAAAATGTTGTTTCACTTTTGCATAGTTATTCGAGGACTTAACAAACTCAAGCAATCCTGCCTCAAACATTGATCTATAAAGCATTGCTGATGCATGTGGTGCATCTGAAATGGTTAATCCCTTTGCCTCAGTAATAAAAGAATTAACAATGTCACCCTGTTTATCTGTTTGAGGAAAATCTGGAGGTAATAACTCGGACCAATCATTAACGTGTGTACCTTTTTTCCTGCCTGGCTTTCCAGGAGGAGGGGATGGGGGCGGTGGAGATGGATTAATGCTTGGTTTATTTTTCTTTTTAATAGATGATATTGTTTTTCTTGCTTGTGCTTCGGACTTGTAGTATTCGTACTTCTTATTTCCTTGTTTCTTGTAGGCTTGAGCAGCAAAATCTTCGGTTTGAGAAATGATTGCAGCATAGCCACTCGAACCTGTGATTTTTTTCATTAGTTGATCAAAATCAATTTTAAAATCTTCTTTGTTGTAGTCTACTGGTAAACCGTCCATATTGAGTTCACAATATACCCGTTGTGCCGCATATTTATTCACAGTGGTTAATGGCATAAACGGCTGACTCATTGTTCCTTTAATTAGTCTGTTATATCGAAATAAGCTAAATCCTGGATTGTTTTTATAGCTACCTTCTGCTCTTTGGATTAAATAGCCATTGACAGATTTTCCCATAAATTTGAAGCTTATTTTCAATTTCCAGTCCTTGGCTTTTCCAACCGCGCAATAATGAACGTCCCCATTTGCATCTTTAATTTGAAGAGCTTTGGGAAAATTTAAAGGTTTATTTTTAAATGAGTCATCATAAAGAATATCTTGCTCAGTATCATCAATGTATAGTTTAAGTTTCAGTAATGGATCATCTGAATTAGTGAATTTTTGATATATTTCTGCGATATCTTGAAAAATTTCATCTTTAAAGGCTAATTCAAGATTTTCTAACGAAATTCGAGTGCCAGATAGTCCTATACCCTCAATATCTCCATCTAAACTAGTTATTGGAAGCTTGGTGTTTTGAGAGGACTTTATTGACTCTAGGTCAAAATCAACTTCATACTTATTTCCTTGAGGGTTACGATTAATAGGTTTTGTTTGTAACTTCCATTTTTCAGCTAACCAAACCGCAGCGGATTTCATGCCAATACCAAACTCATTAAGCTGACCGTCGACAACTTTTCTCATTGGCTTAAAGGCTTCGATGAGTCCTTCAGAAGTGATGCCAGCACCATTGTCTGTGATAATTAACTGGTTTTCTTTGCCCTCAACTTTACAATCGACTGTATAGTATTTGAGAATGACTTCAAGTTGCCCAATTTTTTGTTTTTGCGAACTAGTCAGGTTCTTATAAGCTTGAATAGAATTATCTATAAATTCTGAAATTGCCCATGCAGGCTTGTAATTTTGATTTTTAAGTATGTCATACATTGATATGTCAGGTGCCACATCAACTGTTTTAGGATTGGTCTTTACTTTGGCCATTTTGCCCCCTTAGTTTATCAGCTCACTGCTTTCAGCTCATGAGCGATTAGTTTGATAATTTTTGCATTTACCGCATTTCCCAGCGCCTTAAATGCATTCTTTCTAATGCTCGGTAGGTTTAACGACTCTAAGCCCTGAAGCTTGGCTGCCTCAAACTCAGAAATGTAACGCATCTGGGAGGATATTATTGGAATTTGGGTAGGTGTCATTGCTATAAGAGAGGGCGCAACTTTTGTATTAGAAACCCTCATGCCAGATGCTCGAAATTGGATTAGGTGATCAAAAACATTCAAGTTTTTTGAGTCTCCTCTCCACTCCAATATCTGCCAACTGTTATATTCGGTATCCAAACCCTTTTTCCATTGATCAATTTTATGCCCATTTGCTTTATACACATTTCTACTATATAGAGCTGATTTTTTCAACCAATCTGATACACTTTTATTCTTTCTTGTATATGCTGGCATTAATGCAAGTACCTCATTCCAAGACTTACATTCACTCAAATTTGCACCATAAGCACCTTTATATTTTTTTAACTCAAAAAGTGTAAGATTATGAAAGTCTAAGGGATACGTAGCACCAAATTCAGGGGCAACTAATGATATTGACTTGAAATCCTTAAGCCCTATAATATCCAGCAATTCTTGCCATTTTATAATCTGTTTTTGTTTTCTTTCTTCCAAAATTTTATGCGGCAATTCCACGTCAAGAAATTCATCAAATGTTTTGCTAGAACAATTCATTGTGGGCCACTTAAATGACTCTAAAGCTTTCTCACAAAGTGAACCAATAATAAATACTCTTTTTCTGTTTTGAGGGATATTGAAATCAATGGGTGACATAACTTGCCACTTGAATCGGTAACCTATTTCTCCAAAGATTTTTTGTAAGTATTTCCAGAATTTTCCATTTTCTATGGTTAGAATATTGGGCACATTTTCTAATATAATGAACTTGGGCTTGTGATATCTTGCAATTCTTTGAACGTGGTCAATTAGCTTACCTGATTCAGGACATTTTGCACCTTTCTTCTTACCTGCCAATGAAAATGGTTGGCATGGAAAGCCTGCACAAATCAAGTCATGTTCTGGAATTTCTTGCTCATTAATCTTTGTTATATCTCCATGGGCATCAATCCCGAAATTTAGTTTATATAGTGCCCTAAGTTCTTTATCCAATTCTGAAGCAAAAACACACTCAAAACCTGCATCAGCGCACCCAGTGTGAAAGCCTCCCAGTCCCGCAAAGACGTCAATAAACTTCATGTCGACCTCCCAGATTGAACCTTTGTGCCTATTTTTGTCAGATTCTCCAGAAAAAATGCCAGCGATGAAAAACGCTTTTCAAAAGACGGGTCTTGACGAACAAGTTTGTTAAATTCACAGATTTCTTTTGCAATACTCTGGCTATCAGGTTTCAGATCTGGTTCAGTGCTTACTTTTAAGAATTCGCAAAGTAATTTTATACGTTCATTGAAGTAAGAAAATTCTCCACAAAGTGTACTTCGCAGAAAGTCTTTTTGAAGTTTTCTTCTGGCGTTGCCTGAAATTGATGGTTTTATTTTAGGTAGAAAGGTTTTGTTGTAAGTGTCACAACAAGAAATGAGGGTGTAATCTCTTTCTTCAAAAGCAATGTTCAACCTTTTAATGAGTTCTTTCTTGGTTATTTCTAAGGTTTTCACTATTTTGTAATTCTAGAAATACACAGAATTATGCCTTATAAATATGAATTATAACAGATATATTTAATGTAAATCTGATAATAATCAGAATTTATGTGTGGTTGAAGATAAAAAGTAACCTAACTTAAACACAAAGGGGAATATGGTTAAGATTTTGATTTGTTTCGTTTGAATTTAAAGGTCCATTTTCTCCATTTAGTTTTGAAATATTGACACTCTTTTAAATTTGATTATATAACTAAGATCATAAGGGAATGCCTCAAATATATTAATTGAAGTTCTTCCTTTGCAAACTTCTATGACAGCTTCTTGTTCAGTAGGACTAACATTTATTCTAAGAATAACCCCAAATAAAGGTTCGATAGAGAGTTTATGAACCTTGTATCCATGTTTTGTGGCCATTTTGGTAAAGGGAATATCACGCATCTATTCTATCGACAGGAAGATGTCAGATGTTGACTATCGTTTTATTGTTAACAACAAGGTAATCCCCCCATTTTTAACTGACGCCAAAAATAGAATTCATGCGGCCATTAAGGGAGGTCGCCCACCATTAGTTTGGTTGATCGACTGAGAATTGTCAATCCAACTTGTTTGGTACGGCTGGCTGATCAGCACCAGAATAAGCCACTGAGGGCGATTTATTGCCTAGAATGGCTTTTTAGTTCTCGGTTAAGTCTGGCAACTTCGGCCTGTAAATCTGCTTCTTGTTCCCTGGCTTTCTTGGGTTTACTGAACTTCTTGATCCAATTAGAAAGACTTTTGATAGAGATGCCAAGACGACTATTCACATCGATAACGGAATAGCCGTGATTGACCGCTTCTTGTTTCAATTCATCGGTATATCGGATACCTTAGCCAATTGATTCATCTCGTATGGTTAATTTAGTATTTTTGCCACAAAAAGTGTCTATAATTATCAGGCCTTACCAAGCATTTTCTTTAAATAACTTAAGGAGTTTCTCGGGTTCATCGAGACAATCTCACTACAAATCTTTAATTTGTTTGAGTGATTTTTTCAAAATAAATTACCAATCGAAACAAGTTATGACAATTAAAATCCCAAAAAATCAACACTGGGTTCCTCAGTTTTATCTAAGCCAGTTCGCAACAGAGGAAACCAGTAATACCAAGAAACCAAAAGTATGGGTATGGGATATTACCAAGGATTCATCTTTGCCAGCACCACTGTCTGTTAGAAATATCTGTGGCCAGCGATATTTATATTCTCCTGAAGATCATGAAGGAATAAGAAATCCAGATATCGAAAACATGTTGGGGGTCATTGAAAATGTGGCAGCAAAAACATGGCCTCACTTGATTTCTGGAAACTTGGATCTCGCTGACCCGGTAGTACGTGAATTCATCGCCAAATTTATTTCTATCCTACACCTTCGCAATGTACATATTTATCGAACAGGTGACAATATCATTGAACTTATAAACAAGCTTTACGGCAAACCAAGTGAGGATATTATGAAGTCACGCGGTGAGTCCGATCCAGACCCCAGGGATCCCGGAAGATTTTTTATAGATACAATGCTCCGAAACATAGATGTTTTTACTAAATAGATTTCTCAAAAAAGAATGATGGTTTTATCGTCTTTTGATGCTGATTTTTTTACTTACGATAGACCAGTTGTTTTTTCTAAGAGAAAAGCAATTGATCCAAAAAGTAATATTTTTTTACCATTAAGCCCAAGTCATGTCTTGGCTTGAATAAGTGTTGGAGACCAGCCAAAAAAATACATTGGTAAATGCCCACTTGAGCTTGTTTCGAATATCAATCGACTTATTGAAATGCAAGCATTGAGATTTGTAATTTCAGCAAAACCCCGAAGTGAGTTTTTGCCAAATAAATAGATAATGAGACTGAATTTCTTTAAATGCACCTTCATCTTAAATTAAGATTATTCGCACTATCTACTGTAAATGACAAAAGTACGTCAAACTGTAACTTATTGTTCAAACCCGCCAGCTGGTCCAGATAGGTAAAATTACAGGATTGGCCAACGGTAAAAGCATTTTGATGGAATAACTCATAGATTGAATTTGACCTGACATACACTTGATTGGAAAACAGGTGGTTGTCAGATCAAGTCTGAACTTCTATAGACATCTTAAATTTTGACTTGGTCTGACATAGACATTGGATAATTATTTGATTCGTATACCTCAACCAAATTTACCAGAACACTTAATTTATCACCTTCTAAGGTGTTTAAATTAGCCATCATTAAATGCTCAATCTCTTTAAGAGCTTCACGATATTCTAATTCATTTTTTATTTGTTTTAAGTTCATAATTTTTCCAAATAACGTAGCTGTACTCGCGCAAACCATATTGAAATATACTTTGTCATATTTAAGTATAGATTTTACTATAGCTGGTAAAGCTATATCTGGCAAGGCTTTGTCCAGAAGTTTTAATCTTGCTACTATTGTTGTCGTATTTTATTTTTTTGTTGCATTAAATAATGTTTTGTAGCATTAAATATTGGAAAGTACACCATGAAAAATGAAGCAATAGATAATATAAGAAAAAACAGACTGGCCAGAAAAGCACAATTTGATTCTGGCCTTCATCAAGAAATCAAATCACTCAGGGAGCAAATTGTTAGAGAGTCATATTCACCAGGTTTTGACCCAGAACGTCATCAATCACTAATGTTAAAACTTGCACAACTAAAAAAGGAACATAAAAACTTAGGTTTGCTACAATCTGCATAAATATCTGGTTTTTTTAGATTTCATTGTTTACTATAGATGCGTGTGTGTGAAAGGTTGCATTGATGCAAGGGTGTATCAATGTTTACTTTGATAAAGTATTGGGGGTGTTATGGCTTTTTATCACACACTTAAGTCATATGGGAATAATAAAGAACAGGAAGTTGATTATCCGAATAAGCAGTCGTGGCTGGCGCAACGGCTTCTCACCCTCAGACATGACCTATATCATCAAATTGAAAAAGGTCGCCAGCCAAATTCATTGATTGTTGGCTCCTGGAATATCAGAGCATTTGATGATGGTATGCCCCGGTTAGATGAGACCTATCATTACATTGCAGAAATCATCGATCATTTCGATATATGTGCTCTACAAGAAATTAAATCTGACCTGGCGCCATTAATAAAATTGATGAAATGTCTGGGTCCTAATTGGGACTATTTTGTCAATGATGTATCGACACACAAAGGTGGCAATAAGGAACGCTCAGCCTTTTTATTCAATCGGAATAAAGTTTTCTTTAGAAACCTAATAGGCGAAATTGTTGTACCTTCAGACCAACTGATTAATGGAGAGCAAATAGCACGGACTCCGTTTTTTGCTTCATTCCAAGCTCAATGGTTCAAGTTTTCTCTTTGCTCAGCCCACATAATCTTTGGTGATGATTTAAACCTTCGAGCACAAGAAATAAAAGCCATTGCAAGCTCACTTATCAAACGTGCCAAGAAAGAGGACCAAGTGCATATCTTCCTTGGAGACATGAATATTGAAAAGCAAGACGATGTGATTATGGAGGCCTTGAAGTCCACAAGAATGGTTGTGCCGGACTTTGGGCCAACAAATATGTCTGGGAATAGGTGGTTTGATCAAATGGCTTTTACACAAAAAGGTAAAGCTGGAAATAAAACTAGGTTATTAAGGCACAATAAATTTGATTGGCGTCATGCTATCTTCGGTCCGCACCCTGATGAAAATAAATTACCCCCATTAGCACTTAGTAATGATGATATAGCTGCAGGAAAGAGTAGATTATCTAAACGAGAGTTACTTGAACACTATGAACCCATAGTGAGTCAATTGAGGATTTGCTATGGAAAAGAACCATACGCTGATTTCAGTAAATCATACAAGACTTGGACGAGTTTTGAAATGTCGGATCATTTGCCAATTTGGATGGAGCTTGAGATAGATTATTCGGATGAATACTTGAGGAAATATTTATAATTTTTTAAAAAAAAACAGTTAATTGCAACTTATTTAGTTCCATTAAACGAGAGAAAAGTATTTTTAAAGCTATATTAATTAATTTAAGGAAAACTATGAAAAAAATAACTATTTTAATTTTGTTGCTGATTGCAACACAAAGCATATCTGAAATTCATAAAGATGCTATTGCTTCAAAAGTAGATGGATGGGAAAAATATCAGTTATATTTAAATAGAGAACTATCAGATATTACAACTCAAGGTGATCAATTAAACTTCTTGGTTAATGAGTTACAACTTTTGCTTTCGGCAGCTCAACAGGGCTTTGATGAAAATAGGATTGATAACTTATTAAAAAGAATTAAGGAGTTAAATGGAAAAGTTGATGAATTAAGAATTGAAAATAACAAGCTTCAAACTACTATAAAAGAATGGCCAGATTCATTGATTCAACCAGCAACTGGTAAAATTTTCAAAGAGCCAAACCAAGTAACACTTGAGTTCAATACAAGTGAACCTACAGCCATAAAATGGAAACTTGATGAGCTACATAGTAGTGGATCTGTAATTGCCGACGTAAAAAGTGGGATTACCGAACGTAGAAAAATTCAGCATAGAATTAATATTAACAACTTAGATGAACAAACTGATTACGAGATAGAACTACAAACTCATCACCCAGAGCCAGATAGAAGACATACGGTAAACTCTAATTTGATGAATTTGCTCAAATTTACAACTCCAAAGTCCATAGGTGCACCTAAATTAGATATAAAACAAATTGATGCAAACTTTAACCAAGTGTCTACAAATGTAGAGAGTAATATTGAGTCTATATATAGTATAAAGTGTTCAAAAATAACTGATATGACAAAGGATGCCAAAGGTGAGTCTGACCTAAGTCCAATTGTTGGTGGATCAAAGTTATCTTATGAAAGTGACAAATACAATTTTGTTAACTCACCAGAATTTAGTTTGACTGGAAAGTCATCTTGCCTCAATATTCATCAAGGAGCCAAATATCATGTTGCGGTTACAGCACAAACAAGATTTGGAGAAAAAACTGAAAAAACTGGAATCGTTGAAACCCCTATTAATTCGCCATGGAATCCAGGTCCTTTAAAAGTAATTATCAGTGCACTCGGGCCCAGTGTTGAGTGGACTGTTCAGAAAAAACCATCCAAAGCTACTCTGGGATTTTACAAATCAAATGTCAATAAGCCCGACACACTGCTTTTAAGTTTTCCAATGAGTTTTGTTAAAGATGAAACTTCTGATCGCTATTTGATCAGAGAAAAACTGTCTGCAAGTGAGGCCCTAACTCTAATTTCAAAGTCGGTCCAAGATATTTCTACAGATACGACCCCTTATATGCAAGTAATGGTAGAAGATAGTCTAGGTAATAAAATGACCCAGGCAGTCTCAATCACAATGCAAATTCCAGATAAACAACAAATAAAAGATGCATTTGATGAAGGTGTCATTTCTAAGACAAATTACAAAGCATTGTTAACAGCGGCAAATAATGCAAGAGACAGTTTAAATCTGCCAAGTAGAAAAAAAATGGCTTGGCAAGATTGGCTAGCTCTTGGAGGAAATTTAATCATGAAATTAGCAACCTTATGATTTATGCGGCGTAGTTTTAGAAATATTTAAAATAAAATGAAGAAAAATCAAAACTTGATCCCGCATCATCATAAAATTGATGATAACAGGCTTTACGTCCAACTCAACCCTTATTTCCTTCAAATCCTCAGAGAAGCTCCTGAGTATAATGATTCAGCAGAGTCTTTTGATAGTGGTACATTTAGGTATGATTTAACTGAAGAGGAATTGTACTTCTATGAAAAAGGATATTTTTTACTAGATGAACCAA
>JAGRJR010000075.1 GCA_020442635.1 Lysobacterales bacterium | reverse complement strand
CTACGGTAAAGAAAAGGTCAGTCAAATCATCACCTATGGATCAATGAACGCCAAAGCGGTGGTGCGAGATGCGGGGCGGGTGCTGGGTTATCCCTATCCGGTGGTGGATGGCATCGCCAAACTCATTCCCAATGATTTGGGTATCACATTAACTGAAGCCTTGCAAAAAGCGCCAGACTTAAAACAACTCTATGATGAGGATGATGAGGCGGCAGAGGTCATTGATTTGTCCTTAAAGCTGGAAGGCCTGAAACGTAACGTGGGTAAACACGCCGGTGGTGTGGTGATTGCGCCAAGTGCCATCAGTGATTTTTGTCCGGTATATGTGGAGGAAAACTCAGGTTCGGTGGTGTCTCAGTTTGATAAGGACGATGTGGAATCCATTGGTCTGGTTAAGTTTGACTTTTTGGGACTGAGAACGCTGACCATCATTGATTGGGCACTGCAGTCGATTGAACAGGAAACCGGTAAAAAGCCAGACATTGATAACATTCCACTGAATGACAAAAAGACCTTTGCCTTATTAAAATCAGCCAAAACCACCTCGGTGTTTCAGTTGGAATCCACCGGTATGCAGGCCTTGATTGGTCGTTTGCTGCCTGATCGTTTTGAAGACATTATTGCCTTGGTGGCCTTGTACCGACCGGGTCCTTTGGACTCAGGCATGGTAGATACCTATGTCAAATGTAAGCATGGTCTTGAAGAGCCTAATTACATGCATGAGTCACTGACTGAAATCCTTGAGCCCACTTATGGGGTAATTCTGTACCAGGAGCAAGTGATGCAGATTGCTCAAGTGCTGTCAGGATTCACACTGGGTGGCGCTGATATCCTCAGAAAAGCCATGGGTAAAAAGATTGCTGCAGTGATGGAGCAACAGAAACAAGTGTTTATTGACGGCGCTGTAGAGCGTGGTGTCGATGGTAATTTGGCTGCGGAAATCTTTTCACAAATCGAAACCTTTGCGGGTTATGGTTTTAACAAATCTCATTCGGCTGCTTATGCTTTGGTTTCGTACCAAACGGCTTACCTGAAAGCCCATTACCCGGTACACTTCATGGCTGCCGTATTGTCTGCTGACTTGGACAACACCGATAAGGTGGTACATAACCTGTATGACATCAAAAATTTTAAAGTGAAAGTGATGCCACCTGACATCAACCAATCATTTTATAAATTCAAAGCCAAAAAAGGTGTGATTATCTATGGTTTGGGCGCCATCAAAGGTGTGGGCGAGGGCGCGATAGAAGACATCGTCAACGCCCGTGAACAAGGTGGTCCATTTGAATCATTCCAGGACATGTGCACCCGGGTGAATTTACGCAAGGTCAACAAGCGAACGCTCGAAGCATTGATCAAAGCCGGTGCCTTTGATGTACTGCACCCCAATCGCCGACAACTGTTGGTGGGCATGGAGGCTGTAGTCAAGGCCGCTGATCAGATGAGTAAAGACCGCGATGCCGGACAGTTTGATTTGTTTGGCAGTGTTTCAGGAAATACCTCTTACCAATCAGTGAAATTGCCAGAAGTGGCTGAAGACCCTAAATTAGAAAAGTTGCTGGCGGAAAAAACCGTAACCGGTACTTTTCTCAGTGACCATCCATTGAATTTTGCTAAGCATTGTTTGTCGCATGTCATCACTTTTGGTCTGGCGAAATTTCATGAGCTGAACATCAAAAAATCCAAACCCAGAGATTTTCGGGTATTGGGCATGGTGACCGGTACCCGACCTGGATTTCGAGGCAAGATGAAAGTGTCCATCACCGATCCCAGTGGTGGCTTTGAATTCAGCTTGTCCGACAAAGACTTCTTCGAATATCAGGAAATTCTGCACACCAATGCCATGATACTGGTGGAAGGCAATGCAGGCATCAAAACCTTTAAAGACAAAGACGGCGGTCCTGATAAAGAAGTGTTTGTCACTTCAGTCAACCAGCTTTATACCGTGGATGAGGCCGTGGCCTTGTACTGTGACCGCATCTGTTTTGTCAGCAAACAACATGGTGAACGTTTACCAGATGACATCAGAGCCCTGTTGGACAAACACGGTAAAGGCAAAGCCCAAATCTACGTCCATTACAAAAAGCCCGACCAAAAAATCAACCTCAAACTATCAGAACAATTCAAAATCCGCCCCTCTTACCTGCTGCTTGAAGAAGCCCTCACCAAGGCTTCCATCCAGGAAGTGCTGACCAAGAGTGGGTAAAGGTTACTCAGTCATCTTTTGGCTGAATTTATAAATTTCGTTTACTTTAAGTTAAATTCATTTCGATGCCATTTCGACACCTGAACTCATATCATAGGAGCGATATGAATCAAAAAGTGAAGAGGTGTCGCTATGAAAAAAATATTTATAATCGCCATAAGTTTAAGTTTGGTTACCACGACTGGCCTGGCCAAAAAAGACCAAGCACACAAACAAAAAGACCTGCCACCTGGATTGGAAAAGAAGCTGGAACGCGGTGGTGAACTCCCCCCTGGTTGGGAGAAAAAATTGATTGTCGGTAAACCCCTCGACCGAACCATTTACTATCACAGAAGGGTGGTTGAACCTGTAGATAGCAGGGGCTTAATCACTGTAGAAATCGACGGAAAACTGATTCGTCTGTACGAAGCCACCCGCGAAATTGTTGAGATTTTGAAATAATTAAACACAGCAGTAGTTGCAATTAGCCCAACCACATCGGTTGGGCTTTTCTATTATTAGTCTCAGTCAATATAATCACACTCATACAAATTTACTTTAAAACCCCATACATCGTCTCTCCCGCGTAGGCGGGAGTCTCCTATCTCATAACCATATACTTAAGCCTGAGGAGATTCCCGCCTGCGCGGGAATGACTAAAATGTAGTCGAGCAAGATGGGCTCTGCCCATCAAAAACGATGGTTTTGCTATGATTAATCATAAACTATAGGGCAGGCAAAGCCCACCTTACGGATTGTTATTCCTCCAACCGCTCCAGCTCAATCCCGTCATCCTTCACGATCAAATTAAAATGTAAGTTTTTGCCGAATTTTTTAACGTGTTGCATGATGTCGAGTTCGTGGTTTTGGATGTGGCCGGCGGGGTCGAGCCATTGGATGGTTGGGGTGGTTTTGACGATGCCGATGTTGAGTTTTTCGGTTGCTCCGGCTTTGAGTTTTTTCTTGATCTCGGTTTCGCTGTGCGACAGGGTGATTTTGAGGTGGTCAGTGGTTCCCTGGTAGGTGCAGTTTAACAACACTTTGGGCTGGCTATATTGGTAGGCATTTTTCCCCAGCCACAGTCCCAAAGCGCCATGTGGAATCATGTTAACAATCATGTCCAGACCGTTGTAACGAATAAACAGCATCAATAAGGCAAAACCAGCGGCCAGAAAAGAAAACAGCAGGAACATGCCTCTAAAAATGTCGCCGATGGAGAATGAATCGGGGGTTTTGTCAGGAAAGTAAACCCATAGTAACACCCAAAACAGGGCGACCAGTATAAAAAAAGAAACCGATTTTCTGAACAAGGTTGTTCCTGAGATGAAAACCTGCATTGTAACAACTGGTCACAAAGTCTTCTATAAAATTAAGAGGTGAACGATTTAAACACCACGGTTTGCTGACTTTTGAAGTTGATGATTAAAAAGTCTCAAGTAGCACCCTCATTGCTGATGATCTATTGGGGAACATGTAAATTTCAGATATTTTTTAGTTTTTTTTCAGGTTTTTATTTATCAATGCCACAAAAATTAATGACTACCGTGAAATAAACGAGGTCAAGTCATGAAATACGTTCATTTGATTGTTATGTTGATGTTTATATTGCCGATTCATTCTGCCGTTATTAATGTGGGCAGCAACGGTTGCTCATTAAGAGATGCCATTCGCAGCGCCAATGTTGATGCAACGCGAGGTCAATGCTCCGCGGGATCAGGGGCTGATGTCATCATCACGCCTGATAATTGGACGATAACCTTAAACAGCGCCTTACCAACAGTTACCAGTGACATGACCATACGCACGGCGACGGCTGATGGATTGTTACAAGTGTCGGGTGATCGTGATGTTCCTATCATGGAAGTTCAGGGTGCAAGCACTGATTTGGTTCTGACCCGTATTCGATTTTATGATGGTAAGCGTTCAAGTGCATTCAGCGGTGGTGGCGCTGCTTTGCGCATTCGCGATGCTTCAGTGACTGTGAATGACAGTCAGTTTGATGGCAACGAGGTCATAGACACCAAAGGCGGTGCCATCAACATCAAAGACGGTACCTTGAACTTGAATCGGGTACGGTTTGAAGAAAATAACACTGATTTTACCGGGGTATTGACCAGCACTGTCGGTGGTGCTGTGTACGGTGAGGATTCAATTTTAAATTTAACTGAAGTTTGGTTCACTGAGAACCATGCGGGAGCCGCTCGTGGTGACGCCTTATTTGTTTCTGGTGGTACTTTGAACCTAGAACAAAGTCTTGTGAATGAATTGGTTTATGGGGTTGCTGGTGATGGTGCAGTTGCGAATGTTTCTGATACTACTTTTTCTCGTCTGCCCCCGGCCAATTATGATGAACCCCTGTTAGATTTTCGGGATAATTCCAGTGTCCATCTCAATCATGTTTCGCTGTTGGGTGAAGCAGTGGTGTATGACTCACTGCTTTGGGCGAGTAATTCAATTCTTGATACCTGTTTTCTAACTGGTACACAGGTGATGCTGAATACCCATAATCTATTTACTAATGGATTTTGTTTGGCCAATGAAGGCACTTATATGTATCTACTGTCTCTGAATGACAACGGTGGATTCACCCCGACTCGTGCATTGAGTTGGGTTTCTCCTGCCATCAATGCAGGTGATCCGACTTATTGTACCTCTGAGGATCAACGTGGTGAGCCGCGTGATGGGTTGTGTGATGTGGGTGCTTACGAGGCCAATGGATATGCGGATGTAGAGGTATTGGCTTCAGTTGTTGGTGGGCCGCCGTTTGGTAGTCACCAGACAGTAACAGCAAACCTAACAGTACGTAACAACGGGCCAGGAGTGGCTGATGCCATAGAATTAGATGTTAATCTGGATGCCATTTTTATACAGCAAATCAACTCGGGACTTTGTCCTCAGTTCCCTTGCCAGATTAACTCATTGGCAGCCGGGGCGCAGGTCACAATCCCTGTAACGGCCAATTTAAGCACCTATTTGAGTGACGATTTCACGTTGACTTTGAAAGCACACTCTACCGCTGGATCAACTCATTTTGATCCTGATGAGTATCAGCCCAATCAAAACAATGAAATCAGTTACAGTGAAGCCATCGTACAGGCGGCCGATGTGGGTATCAGCTTGATGCTCAACACACCACCACCTTATTTTATTGGTCAATCACTCAGTTATACCGCAGAAATCAGCAACGACGGGCCACAAAATGCCAATAATATTCGTTTCGACTGGATTGATGGAGGTTTAACCTTGGATTCTTTTTCCGGTTGTAGCTCCGTCATTGGTGAACAGTGTCTTTTGAATGTGATGAGCAATGGGCAAAGTATAGCTGTTGGTGTCAATGCAACTGTAACAGCAAGTCAGTTCAACGCAGCTGGATCAGTCAGTGCTGACCAACTGGATACCCATTTGGGAAATAATCTTGATGACCAGCAAAATGGTGGCGGTGTTACCAATGCTGACGTTTCTGTTGATATGAGTGTGATGCAAGCTGGACCGTATTATTCAGACCAATGGTTACAGTTTAAAATTACTGTGTCTACTGGCAACCAACCAGCCTCTAATGTACAACTCTGGTCGGATTTCCCGGGTGCTTACTATTTTGGTATCGACTTCTGCTCTACGATACCCTGTGATATTGGTAGCATGGCAGCAAATAGTGATGTTACTTTGTTTTTTGATGTATTGGCTCCCATCGCTTCACCCGGTATCATTGATCACTGGACTCACACTGTATGGGTCAGTCCAGGGCAGACCGATACCAATCCTTCGAATAATCAAGTGGTGATATCAGAACCATTGAATACAGCTGCGGATGTGGCTGTATTCGTCAATTTATTGACTGATCCTCCTTATGTGGTTGGGCAAGAGGTGTCTTATCAATACAGAGTGGTTAATGGTGGTGTTAATCATGCCACGCAACTGACTGCTGATTTGCAAGCTGATAATCTTGAACTTTTATGGATTGCAGGCAACCACTGTAGCAGTTTTCCCTGTCAATTCAATCAGCTGGATGCTTTTCAGGATGAAATTATACAATTGCAGTACCGCATACCATCGGCCGGCGCTTTTAATCTGGCAGGCAGTGCCAGCGCTCAGCCTATCGACCCAGTCATCAATAATAATCAGGATAATGTGAATGGTGGTGTGGCAGATTTGCCCGCCAATGACCTGATTTTTGTTGATGGTTTTGATGGTAATCTTTAAGAATAACCATCAATCAGTCGCTTGAGCCATGCTTGTGTTAATATGACTGATATATGGCTTTTAGCACATTCGTGCTTATTGAATATGGGATACATTCACTATAAAAAGTAGACTGAAAACTTAACTTATAACTAAACTATCAATTAAACCAATGAAAAAAATATTATTACTTCTACTGATTCAATCTCTTTTAACATTTACGGTTGAAGCTGGAACCATCTTTTTAATTAGGCATGCGGAAAAAGCAGATGATGGCAGTAAAAATCCTGTATTAACTGCCAAGGGAACAAGCAGGGCCAATAATATAGCCAGGATGTTATCCAATGCAAACATTTCAAAAGTATATGCTACTGATTATAACCGCACTCAGTTGACGGCTAAACCTATGGCTGATTTATTGGGAGTGCCGGTGCTTTCCTATGATCCCAGAAAACTTGAAGACTTCGTTAAAATGTTAAAGCAGCTTGAGGGTAATGCCCTGGTAGTTGGCCATAGTAACACCACACCGCAAGTGGCTGCACTGTTATCAGGACAGGAAGTAAAAACAATGGGAGAATCTGACTTTGACGACATTTATCAAGTTACATTGCAAGGAGAGTTGGCTGTGGTTACCATGTTAAAAAGTCTTTCATATGCTCCATAGTCGGTTAGTTTGACTCAAAGCTGTTACGAAAAATACCATCAAAGACAAAATCTTCTAATGATACAGGTATGAGTGTGTCGCTTAAATAAACAGAATCTGTACATTCTTCAAGAGAAGCGATTGTTGCACCAAATCGATCAAGATCATAATCAATACTAACTGCTTGGGTAAGTGTCCAATCACAGATAATGGCTGAAGGGCTGGCATTCACGCCAATCCCTGGGTCTGAAGTACCACCAACCTGTACGCCTGCTCGGGTGTCCATAAACGCATACACTTCTGTGACTGTATTTGTCGGTGATGATTGATTGGATGCGGCAAAGGCATAATGTGGGTCTGCGGAAGTGGGTGACCAACTTGATCCTGGAACAAAACTTGCAATGCCAGATGAAGAAACAATAAACGTATCGCCAGGATCATTGGGTTCAGTAATTTCTATCACCTTGCCAACAGGTATTGTTTCAGTTGATACGAATAGCAAAGTGCCCTCGCCATCGTCTAGAAATGTACCAGTGGTGTTGTCCCATTCTTTATTGGTAAAAAATATAACAGTGCCACTTGCAATTTCCTGTAATGCGACAAAGGCAAAGTTATCATCTGGATTTGAGTTTTTGCCACTGAAAGCCACCAATTGTGCCGAAGTGAATTGAGAAGTGATAAGTAATGCAAAAAGGATAATTTTTTTCATTGTGAAACCCCTGCTAAATTTAATAATGATGTTACTACAAATCAGGTGGAGATTCAATGTGACGGTATTTGCAGAGTGACTTTTTATATGAATGTAGGTGCGGATTGAGTGTTATTTAAACGATTCATACAATCGATACGATGCAAGCGTTGATGTCATTTTAAATAGTTGTCCCTGAAAAAGTCCATCCTGGCCTTTTCCAGTAACGTTCAAAAAAACATTTAAGCGTTAAAATGTTATTTAGCTGGTGTTTTTTTGATCTTACTTGAGCCTGTAGAATGCCGTATAGAACACTCTTTATGGTCGAAATATTCTGTAAAACGAAGTGTAAAAGGTAAAAAGCCTAAACATAAAAAGCGAAGTAGCCGTGTATAGGACTGCGTTCTCCGCCTTGATTGACTCATTTTAGCTCTTTTTCTCAATTGCTCAGTATCGAGCAATGATCTCTATGAAACAAATACCTATGCATTTTTTTAGTTTCGGCTAGATATTTTTACCAATTTGAACCCCAAGCTCCATAATAGCTCCACAATTCTCCACTTTCACAAAGTTTTTATTTCTCAAGAAACTTGTTAGAAGTCCACAAAGACGCATTATTTTGTAATTTAAACATTTCTATTCTATATAAATCAATGACTTACGAGATTTATTTAATGTAAAATATCTTGTAAGTTATTGATTCTATTGAATTTTTCTTAAATCTGGCTTGACTTGCCATGTATTTCGACATAAAGTGCAGTATTGTGGAGTAAAGTAGTATTATTGTGGGATAAAGTAGTGTTTTACGGCGAAATAGCATTGAATTTAGATGGAAAAGGTCGATTGACGATACCAGCGATGTATCGCCAACCGATCAGTGACGTCTGTGAAAATCAATTGGTGCTGACGTACAACGCTTACGAAAACGACTCGCTGTGGTTGTATCCGCAACATGAGTGGGAGAAGGTGCGTGACTCGGTTATGGCCTTGAGTACGTTTGATCCTATGCACCGCGCCCTGCAAAGAAGACTGGTGGGAAGTGCTTATCACGTGTCTCCAGACAAGGGGGCAAGGATTCTGTTACCAATCACCTTGCGTCAGGTGGCTTCGATGGAGAAGCGGGTGGTGATGTTGGGTCTGGGCGGTAAATTTGAAATCTGGAACGAAGACGCCCTGCAAAAAACCAGGCATCAGGTGCCAGCCATGAATGGTGAAGTGTCCGATGCCATGAAGTCTTTGGTGTTGTGATGACTCAAGCATTACACCAAACCGTTCTACTGAATCAGGCAGTGGAAGCCCTGTCTGTGAAGGTTGATGGTGAATATCTGGATGCTACATTTGGTCGTGGCGGTCACAGTCAAGCCATTTTGTCCCGCTTGTCTGGCGAAGGTCGATTGACTGTAGTGGATTGTGACCCCGAAGCCATAGCATTTGCAAAAGCTTTGCAAGCAGAAGATGGTCGTATCATTTTACATCAGGGTGCTTTTGAAGAAGTTTTAAAAGAACTGCGTTCACAAGGTCGGTTGTTTGATGGGGTGTTGTTTGATTTTGGTGTGTCTTCGCCACAAATTGATCAGGCGGAACGCGGTTTCAGTTTTCAAAAGCAAGGACCTTTGGACATGCGCATGAATAACCAGGATGGGATGACCGCGGCTGAGTGGTTGAACACGGCATCGGCTGATGAAATGAAGAAGGTATTTTGGCGATATGGTGAGGAGAAAAATGCGGGTCGTATTGCTAGGGCGATTGTGGAAAGTAGGGAAGTGCAGCCATTGGTCTCCACGATGGATTTAGTGGCAGTGATTGAACAAGTGAACCGCCCCAGTTTTAAACAAAAAAAGCATCCGGCTACCCGGGTGTTTCAGGCAGTCAGGATTTTTGTCAATGACGAATTGGGACAAGTTGAGCGGGTGTTGCCCTTGAGTCTTGAGCTGTTGAAGCCAGGCGGCCGGTTGGCAGTCATCAGTTTTCATTCGTTGGAAGATCGTTTGGTTAAGCGCTTTATGCGTGATCAATCCAGGCCTGAAAAAGTTGATCGTCGCATGCCTGTCCTACCAGAGAACATGCCACAACCTAAGTTGAAATTGGTGGGTAAGCCGGTGAAGGCCGTTGATCACGATGACAATGTTCGTGCCAGAAGCGCCATCATGCGAGTGGCAGAAAAAGTGGGAGGTGCTGCATGAGTGTGCAAAATGGCCTGACTTTGTTGTTGGCAGGGATTTTGATCTGGGTTTTGGTCGGCTATGTGTATAACAAGAATGAAACCAGAAAAGTGTTTGCGGAAACACAAAAAATTGAAAAACAGATTTTAGACGTTAATGCGGAATTTGCCCGTTTACAAATTGAAAAATCAACTTTGGTGGCCAATAACCGCATTGAAAAGGCAGCAAGAGAGCAATTGGGCATGAAAATGCCCGAAGAAAAACAGATTTTGGTCATAACACGATGAGAAAATCCAACCCGAAACCAGTAAACATCAGTTTGAGAATCGCTATTGTGATGGCGTTCATGCTGTGTTGTTTTGTGGTTATAGTGGTGCAGGCTTTTAAAATTCAGGTTCAGGGTGCTGATTTTTACCTGTCGCAAGGTGAAAAGCGTCATGTCCGTGAAGTTGAAATTCCTGTTTCCAGGGGTGCAATTTATGATCGCAACAACGAACCTTTGGCATTAAGTACCCCGATGGTTTCTGTGGGTGTAGTGCCTGGCAAGTTGTTGGATCAGTTCAGTAAAGTGGAGCAGTTGGCAGAAGTGTTGGATCTCAATGCTGATGAGTTAAAGCAAATCATTACTTCTAGAAAAGATCGTAAGTTTTTGTATATCAAGCGCCGCATCACGCCATCGTTGGCAGAATCGGTAAAAGCACTGAACATGAAAGGAGTTGAGTTCAGGACGGAATTCAAAAGGTTTTACCCAGCAGGTGAGACACTGGCGAATGTGGTGGGTTTTACTGATGTCGAAGATGTTGGTCAGGAAGGTCTTGAACGCACTTATGATAATTGGTTAACAGGTCAATCCGGTAAGAAAACGGTGGTCAAAGATTTATTGGGTCAGGTGGTGGCAGACATTGATGTAGATGAGTTAGAGCCAGCCAAGCCCGGGAAAGATTTGCACTTGAGCATCGATCGTCGCTTGCAATATGCCGCCTACCTTGAGTTGAAAAAAGCCGTGTATTTGCATCAGGCTACTTCAGGTTCAGCGGTGGTATTGGATGTCAAAACCGGTGAAATTTTGGCCATGGTGAATCAACCGTCATTCAATCCCAATGGAAGTCGAGAAATCAGTGATGGTTTGCGTAATCGTTCGGTGGCAGATATTTATGAGCCGGGTTCTGTGATGAAGCCATTTGCAGTGGTTGCTGCTTTAGAGAGTGCTGAATACACCCCTCAATCGGTGGTTAATACTTCGCCGGGTGAATATGAAATAGATGGTTTTGTGATCCATGATTTTCGTGATTATGGTGAATTAAGTCTGGTCGATATTTTGGTTAAATCGTCGAATATTGGTGTGGCCAAGTTGGTTTTAGGTTTGGGTAAAGAACATTTATGGGATGTTTATCATCGGTTTGGTTTTGGTCAGGCATCTGGTAGTGGTTTTGTCGGTGAGTCTGCAGGGTATTTACCTCATCATGAACGCTGGAGAACGGCTGACCACGCGGCGTTATCGCGTGGCTACAACTTGTCTGTAACTACTTTGCAATTGGCAACGGCTTATTCGGTATTTGCCAACAAAGGCCGTTTACGTCCGCCTACCTTCATCAAAGGTAATATCAATGAAGACAAAGCGATCATTGATCCTATGATAGCGCGACAACTTACTGACATGTTGGCTCACGTAGTCAATGACAACGAAGGACACAAGGCTTTTATCCCAAATTACAGTGTTGCGGGTAAAACGGGTACTGCCCGCGTGGCCGAGAATGGCGGTTACTCAGATAAATACATTTCTTCTTTTGTGGGTTTTTCGCCAGTCTCGGCACCCCGATTGGTAGTAGCTGTCAGCATCAACGATCCCAAAGGAGAGGATTACTATGGTGGATTAGTGGCTGCGCCGGTATTTTCTGAAATCATGAAAACAGGGTTGCGCTTACTTAATGTGCCTGCTGATCAAATCAACAGAACGCTGGTGGATAATGAAAAAGACCTCAACAGTGACACGGGAGTGACAGATGCGGGATAACGTGACACTACAACAGTTGTTAGATTTTTTGGGGGTTAAAACAACGGTTGTTGAGCAACAGGTGGTGGACTTGAAATTGGATAACAGGGAGGTCAAAAGTGGTGATGTATTTATCGCTTTGTCCGGATTTCATGTGCATGGTTTGGATTATGCTTATCAAGCAGAGCGTGCAGGAGCAGTGGCAGTATTAGCTGAACCAGCCAAACCAGGACGAGCTGCTTCAGTGGGTCGACAAAAGCCTTTACAGATTCCTGTGATTGAAGTGGCTAATTTGAGTGAACAGCTGGGTCCTTTGGCGAGTTATTTTTATGGAGAACCTAGTAAAGACCTTGCTGTAACAGCCATTACTGGGACGAATGGTAAGACCTCAACTGCCTGGCTGATGATGCACGCATTGGAGCAATTGGGGGTGAAAACTGGTTACATTGGTACTTTGGGCGTGGGTGATATCAACGGCTTGAAAGTTTTGCAAAATACCACACCATCAGCATTGGAAATACAGAAAAATTTGGCAAAAATGAAAGCGCAAGGTATTGCCCATGTTTGTATTGAGGTTTCTTCACATGCTTTGGATCAAAATCGTTTTGTGGGTACGCACATCGAAAACGCAGTGTTTACAAATTTGAGCAGGGATCATTTGGATTACCACAAAACCATGAAGGATTATGGAAAAGCCAAACTTAAGTTGTTTACTGATTTCTCAGCCAATAATCTAATCATCAACGTTGATGACGAGTACGGCGCTAAATGGGTTAAACAAGATTTGGAAAAAGGTCGAGTGAAGACTTACGGTGTTAAAAGGGAGGTTTCTGATTATTTGGCATCAGCAATCACACTTAAGCCCGAAGGTATTGCTTTCAGCCTCACACATGAGGGAGAGGCAATAGAATTTCAAACCAGTTTGCTGGGGCAGTTCAATGTTGAGAACAGTTTAGCTGTGATTGCCTGTTTACATACCCTGGGTTTTGGGTTGGCGGCACTTCAGGCTGTGGTTGCCGGCTTGCAACCAGTTCCTGGGCGCATGAATCGCATCAATATGCCAGATGATCAAACCATTGTGGTGGTTGATTATGCGCATACGCCGGATGCTTTAGAGCAAGTACTGAAAGCATTGCGTGATCATGTTGAGCACGAATTGTGGTGCGTGTTTGGTTGTGGTGGCAATCGAGACAAAGGGAAAAGGCCGATGATGGGTGCCATTGCTGAAAAGTATGCCGATCATGTGGTATTGACCGATGACAATCCGAGGTTTGAATCATCGTCACAAATACTGGCGGATATCGAATTTGGCATGAAAACCAAGCCACATGTTATCAGTGACAGAAAACAGGCGATTACTTATGTGGTTGATAAAAGCCAAAAAGGTGACATCATTCTTGTGGCTGGTAAAGGTCATGAGTCCACTCAGGAGGTGAATGGTGAGCTGTATGAGTTCAATGACATTGATGTGGTGAAAACCATTTTGCAGGTGGCTGTATGATTCAAATGAACTTACATCAAATAGCAGCAATTGTCGGTGGCTCTTTGGTAGGCAAAGAAGCGCGCATTCAAGGCGTTACCACTGACAGTAGGATCGCTTGTCGTGGAAAGCTATTTGTGGCTTTACAAGGCGAACAATTTGATGGGCATCAGTTTTGTCAGCAGGCTGAGCAACAAGGTGCTGCCGCCATGCTGGTTTCAAAACCGGTTGAAGTCAATGTGCCACAAGTTATTTGTAAGGACAGTCTGAAAGCATTACAGGCACTGGCAACAACCTGGGTTAAGCAAACGGGTGTTAAAGTCATTGGCATCACTGGTTCAAATGGTAAAACCACTGTTAAAAACATGTTGTATTCGGTGTTGTCGCAACAGTTTAAATGTACAGCCACTCAAGGCAATTACAACAATGAAATTGGTGTGCCTTTGACTTTATTGGCCATCAGCCCACAGGATGAAGTGGCCGTGATCGAAATGGGCGCTGCGCAAGTTGGTGACATTAAATTATTGGCGAAAATGGCGCAACCTGATGTAGCTGTCGTTACCAATGTCAGTCAAGCCCATATTGGTCGTTTTGGCAGTGAAGCACAAATTGCTCAAGGTAAAGGTGAGCTATATGAATCTTTGGATTCAGATGGTTTGGCAGTGGTCAACATCGACAGTCCTTATGCATCACAGTGGATGACAGTTATAACCGGGCCTTGTGTTACTTTTGGCGAAAATGAGCAAGCTGATGTCAGATTGCTGAAACAGAATCACAGTTATGCCATTCAACTACAACAACAGCTGCCTTTTACTGTGCAGTTGCCTGTTTTGGGTCATCATAATTATCTCAATGCCTGTGCGGTTGTAGCCATTGCCAGTAACATGGGATTGTCTCAAGAGGATATTTTAAAGGGTTTAGCCAACTTTCAACCCGAAGCAGGTCGCCTTAACACGTTACATATTTCTGAGCAGTTAAAAGTGATTGATGACAGCTATAACGCTAATCCCGCGTCAGTTAAAGCGGCCATTGAAGTGTTGCAGGAGCAAGCAAAACCCACAGTGTTAATCGTGGGTGATATGGCGGAACTGGGAGATGAGGCGATCAGTTTGCATGGTAATGTGGGTCAATATGCACAGCAACAAGGTGTGGATAAGATTTTAGCTGTAGGCCAATATGCTCAGGCGGTTTGTCAGGGTAATGAATCACGTTGCCAGTCATTCGATGCGGTTGAAAAGCTAATGACCCATTTGTCAAAACAGCCCATCAGTAAAGGTACGGTTTTGGTCAAGGGGTCAAGAAGCATGCGCATGGAACGAATCGTGGAAATGTTAGTAGCAGGTGGTAAGCAATGATAGTTTGGTTGGCAGAACATTTCAGTGATCAACTTTCTTGGTTGAACATATTCAGTTATTTAACATTCAGGGCCATTATGGCGGCTTTAACTGCTTTGATGCTGTCACTGTTGTTGGGGCCTTGGTTTATCAAAACATTGCAAATCAAGCAAATCGGTCAGCAGGTTCGAAGTCTGGGGCCTGAGTCACACTTGACCAAACAGGGAACGCCAACCATGGGTGGTGCCATGATTCTGGCTATTATCATTATGAGCACCTTGTTGTGGGGAGATTTAGGCAATCAGTATGTGTGGTTAAGTCTATTCGTGTTGATTGGTTTTGGTTTGATTGGTTGGATTGATGATTACAAAAAAATTCACTTGAAAAGTTCTGCGGGTTTATCTGCCAAGTGGAAATACGGCCTGCAGTCGTTGTTTGCTATTTTGGCAGTGTTATTTTTATACAAATACGGTCACGAAAGTATTACCAATCAATTGGTCATACCAGCCATCAGTGATTACAACTGGGAATTGGGCTTGCTGGCCATTCCATTGGGTTATTTTGTGATAGTCGGATCTTCTAACGCGGTGAATTTAACCGATGGTTTGGATGGTTTAGCCATCATGCCAACTGTGCTGGTCGGTACGGCTTTGGGAATCTTTGCCTACGTTTCTGGTAATGCAGTCATTTCAGACTATTTATTGTTACCCTTTATTCCAGGGACTGGTGAAATGGCCATATTTTGTGCCGCGATTGCTGGTTCTGGTTTGGGCTTTCTATGGTTCAATACGTATCCTGCGCAGGTTTTTATGGGAGATGTGGGTGCCTTGGCTTTGGGTGCTGCTTTGGGTTTGGTGGCCTTTGTTACTCGCCAAGAATTTGTATTTTTCATCATGGGCGGCGTGTTTGTGATGGAAACAGTTTCCGTGATTTTGCAAGTGGCTTCATTCAAGTTAACTGGTAAAAGAATTTTCAGAATGGCGCCGATACACCACCATTTTGAGTTGAAAGGTTGGGCTGAACCTAAGGTTATTGTTAGGTTTTGGATTATTTCCATCATCCTGGTGCTGATTGGTTTGGCAACATTGAAAATCAGGTAAGAAAGTGACTAATAAAACGCAAAAACAAGTCAAATTAAGCTGGTTCAACGTTGGTGTTGATGGCTGGTTGGCGGGTGCGTTTATGACTTTATTGGTGATTGGAGCGATTATGGTGGCTTCATCATCTATTGCCGTTGCTGAAAACAACATCCATGACCCCTTTTATTATTTTAAAAGGCATTTGTTGTTCATTGGTTTAGGTGCTTTGATGGCATTGGCCATGATGAACATATCTTCAGATTGGATGAATCGTTTATCCAGACCTGCTTTGATATTAGGTATAGCCGCACTGGTACTGGTGCTGATTCCTGGCATTGGGGTAGAAGTGAATGGTGCTAAACGCTGGATAAACCTGGGCGTTTCCAGGTTCCAAGTGGTTGAAGCCGTAAAACTGGCGCTAATCATGTCACTGGCTGCTTATATAGTGAAACATAAAAAAGGAATTCAGTATTCGATGTTAGGTGTATTGCGACCTTTGATGCTGGTGGTGATGATTGCGACCTTATTATTGATTCAGCCAGATTTTGGGTCAGCAGCTTTGTTGCTGATGATTACCTTGATTATGGTTTATATAGCAGGTGCCCGTTATCGTGACTTGAGTGTAATCAGCTTATTGGCTGGATCAGCAATGGCTGTCATTGCCTGGGCAGAGCCCTATCGTGTGAAGCGGTTGGTGAATTTTGTTGATCCTTGGCAGGATCCTTATAATGCTGGTTTTCAATTGGTGCAAGCATTGATAGCCATTGGGCGAGGTGAAGTTTCTGGCGTGGGTCTTGGTTCAAGTGTGCAAAAGTTATTATATCTTCCAGAGGCACATACTGATTTCATCTTTGCTGTATATGCCGAGGAAATGGGCTTTATAGGTGTACTGATGTTGATTGCTTTAT
>JAGRJR010000074.1 GCA_020442635.1 Lysobacterales bacterium | reverse complement strand
GTCAGCATTTTACTGGTATCCACTTGAGTGTAGTTATTACCACCATCGGTTGAAACCTCAAGAATACCACCGTCATAACAGCCACCTGTCCTGTCTTCCATAGTCTGGTGGTTCCAGAAACTTAAGGAAACTGGTGTTTCACCCGAAGGAATGACTATAGGGGGTGAAGTTAACACCTGGTCACTGATAACGGCCACATTAACAGCTAGCATTGACTCAGCACCCGAGTGGGCTCTGGCTGTTGATAAATTCCATTCATCGGCACCAGTCAAAGCACCTGTACTCCAACTATTTAAACCACTTTCGAAGTCATATTCGTAAATGGTGTTCGCTGTTTGTCCAATAGAGCAATCACCTGGGGCTGCAACAGTGGTAAATGAGAATACCTGCGAATACATACTGTCACCACAAGAGTTATTGGCAACTACTCGCCAATAATAAATCGTATTGGTATCCAAATCTGTGGTTGGGACAATGGTATTTCCGGTTGTGTTACCAGTGAATACAACGTTGTTGAAAGCCATATCTGTGGCAACTTCAATGGTGTACTCAATGGTGTCAGAGCCCGTCCAGTTCAAGCTGGGTTGAGTGTCTTGGTTCATGGCACCATCTGCAGGAGATGTCAACGTAGGCATACTTGGTACCGCGTCATAAACTTGTAACATCAAATCAATGTCTTTTGGATCAACGGTAGGTGATGTGCCAGCAACATTAATGGTATAGGCACCACTGGTGATTAAACCTGTATTAGTGATATTTAATACTGTGGAGCCAGGCAGTGATGGTATTGGATTAACAGTAAAACTGGCCACTGATCCAGCGGGTTCACCTGAACCTACCAAGGTTACTACGCCATCATATTGCCCAATTGATCCTGCATTGATATCAAAGTTGGCATCATCACCCACACAAATAGCCATGTCGGAATCAGGACTACTCAGAGTGAAACCAGGATCTCCGCATTCATTAAACTTAAATGAGCCGACTCGAATTTGCCAGTCACCACCGTTGCTATCATAGTACTCATTTACATGCCAGAATGTACAGTCATCAACAGGGTCAATATTAGTGGATGTATAGTCTCCCCATCTTTGGTTAGTGGTTTGACTACCTGTTCCGTCAATGATTGAGCCTTCGGTTCTGTCCATGACTCCCAAAGCATCTGATGCAAGCCGACCAGTGAATCTGATAGCAGGGTTTATGCTGCTGCTAGAAGCGCTGTAAGCAAGACCCATGTTGCCTTCCTGATCCATTGCAATGGATGCCATCCAGCGATGTATGCCATCATTAACACCTGGCGCATATGTACCTTCTTGATATAAAGTGGGTGAGTTATCAGGGTCTCGAATCTCCCACCAGCGAATACCACCAACTGAAGGTGCGGCTTCTACCGATTGATTGGTTACCAGTGATTCATGGGTACCAAAGTTTCTATAGGCCAAACGATGAAGTGCTCTTTGACGATAGGACTGGATATCAACCAGGTTGGTAGTCCCTGCTTGTGGAATACAGTTTCTTCCACCGCCGCAAGGATATTGGGTGTCATAAGAAGCAATTGGAATTATGGCCGTTCTGGTAAATGTTGAGTTCGCCGGTGTGTCAAAGTCAGCATGAAATTCCCAAAAAGATATGGCATCCTGCGCAGCTCCATATGGACCACCGTCATCCATAGTACCAACAAAGTACTGTGGGGAGCCTGGAGGAGGTAATGTGCTACCATCAATGTCAGCTGGTAATAAACCGTCACCAACCTGCCATGGATCTGTGGAACGATCTACAAAGAAGTAGATGATGGTTGGATTAGGAACACCATTGACAATGTCATCACGTTTGAGTGCATATACGCCGACACCTGCATAACCACTGTCGAAGTCTCGTGTGGAGATGTAGAAACCATCACTCCATACACCATATTTAGGGTAATCAGGAAACAAATCTGAACCACTGCCATTATTTCTCACTGCCCATCGATAGTAACTGCCAGTGGGATCTGGTGTAGTTGAAACAGCGACACAGTTATAATAATCAGGGCCTGCTGAGGTAAACTGGGAAAGTAACCAACGATCAGAAATTTGATCATATAAAACGATCGGGTCGCCCGAGTTTTCAGCCTCACAAGCACCACCAAAACCGGACCAAACAGTGTTGTTTGCCGCAGGGCCATACAAAACTGTTCCTGCTTTATCAAATACCGCAAAAAATAGGTTAGTCATGGCTACATAATGATTTGGGCCAACATCACCAGCTGGATCAGGTGGTGAAACCCCTGCGATATTGTCCATGGCGAAAAAATCAGCCACTTTTACAGGTCCTGGCAAAGCGCCCATAACACTTTGCAATGCACCGTCTTCAACAAAAGGCTGATCACTACTGTCATTACTCATTTCACCGGGATCGATCATCGAACCACCACGCTTGTCCTTACCTACGATGGGCTTGGGAGTCATCATGTGCATGGGCATGGAAACATCAAATTTGACCACAGATTTAACCTGTGGAACCAAGGGTGTTGGTGTGCCATTGCTGGTGTTGCTACCAGGCTTATCGGCCATTGCCAACCCCAGCACCAAACAACTGCTTGCACAGAAAATAGATTTGAATTTCATTGAATGTCCTCTTTTTTTATCATTGTGAGTAATATGATAACTTAAAACAAAAAAAATATCTCATTAAAGCATCATTTCAAGGTCGATTTTTACGCCCTTTACTGTCAAAATACACCTTTTGAAAAAAGATGGTTGGCATCAACTGATTCATGGCTGAAAGAAACGTAACAGAAAATTTTATTACCAATATTATTGACGAAGATCTGGCGAGTGAAAAACACCATAAAGTGGTGACAAGATTCCCGCCCGAACCCAATGGTTATTTACATATTGGACATGCCAAATCAATTTGCTTGAATTTTGGTGTGGCCGCAGATTATCAAGGTATTTGCCATTTGCGTTTTGATGACACCAATCCGGAAAAAGAGAGTAAAGAATATGCTGAATCTATTCAGCAAGACATTAGATGGCTAGGCTTTGACTGGTTACAAAACAAGTTCCACGCTTCGGATTATTTCGATCAGTTGTATGGTTATGCAAAACAGCTGATTGAAAAAAGTTTGGCTTATGTTGATGACCAAACTCCAGAAGAAATTCGTGAAAATCGTGGTGATTTCAATCGACCTGGTATAAACAGTCCATTCAGGGATCGCAGCGTTGAAGACAACCTGCAATTATTCAGAGCCATGAGAGCTGGTGAGTTTGCTGATGGTAGTAAAGTGCTGAGAGCTAAAATTGACATGCAATCTGGTAACATCAATATGCGTGATCCGGTGATATACCGAATAAAACGTATGCACCACATTAATACTGGTGATCAATGGTGTATCTATCCTATGTATGACTTCACCCACTGTATTTCTGATGCCATTGAGGGTATTACCCATTCGTTGTGTACTTTGGAGTTTGAGGATCACAGGCCGTTATATGATTGGGTTTTGGATAATATTGACATAGGTTGTCACCCGCAACAAATAGAATTTTCACGGTTGAATGTATCTTTCACCATCACTTCAAAACGTCGTTTGAGCAAACTGGTAGAAGAGGGTATTGTTGATGGCTGGAATGATCCGAGAATGTCCACAATTTCAGGTTTGAGAAGACGTGGTTATCCACCAGCTGCTATCAGAGAATTTGTCAAAGCTGTTGGTGTCAGTAAAAAAGAATCTGTTATTTCTATGACGGTATTGGAAGATGCCATCAGAAATAACCTGAATAAAACTGCACCAAGAGTCATGGGTGTTTTACGCCCATTAAAAGTGGTAATCGAAAATTATCCTGAAGATAAAGTTGAAATGTTAACCGGCTCTAACCATCCACAAGATGAATCCTTTGGCAGTCGCAAGATACCTTTCAGTCGAGAAATTTATGTGGAACAGGATGACTATCAAGAAAATGCCAATCGCAAATTTTTCCGCCTGACTGAGGGCAGGGAAGTGCGTTTGCGTCATGCCTACTACATCACCTGTCAAAGAGCGATCAAGGATGATGCTGGCAATGTGGTTGAATTACGTTGTACCTACGACCCTGAAAGTCGTGGTGGAACTGCTGATGGCAGAAAAGTTAAAGGCACCATTCATTGGGTTTCTGTTGCTCATGCAGAACCCATCGAAGTACGTTTGTATGATCGTTTGTTCAATCATCCTAATCCTGCTTCATTAGATAATTTTATGGATGCCATCAATCCTGATTCTTTGGAAATTTTACCCAATGCAGTTTTGGAACCCGGTATTGCTGAAAAAGATGAAGATGTGGTGTATCAGTTTGAAAGAAACGCCTATTTTAAGCGTGATAAGACCCATGAAACTGGTAAGCCAGTATTTAATCAAGTGGTAACAATGCGTGATTCATGGGCGAAAATTGAACAAGAAAACAATTAAGTATTAATAGTTGATCTGAGTCAATTGCAGTATGACCCACAGAAATTAAACTGTGGGTCATGAATATTTCAATCAAAAAAACAGCAAGAAAAGCCATTACTCAAACAAACAGTTTGGCTTTGTGGCAACTCGGTTTTCGACCCGGTTTCTTATTGGCTAGTGTTTATGCCATCATCTCGATGTTGTTCTGGTTAATGGTTCAACAGGGTTGGTCTTTCTCCGGTTTAGAGCATTACACCATCAACTATTGGCATGCCCATGAAATGATATTTGGCTATGGCTTACTGGTTATCGCTGGTTTTCTATTAACAGCCATCAAAAACTGGACGGGTGTTCAGACCCTACAAGGCAAGGGATTAATGCTGTTCATGTTATGCTGGCTGTTGGCGCGAGTTTCCGTATTTGTGCCAGATATTCCTGTCATTGGATTGATTGCGCTGGATTGTCTATTTCCTTTATTGCTGGTGTATTTTGTGGCAAATCCATTGCTTGTTGCTGGCAATAAACGTAATTATAAAATGATTTTCATCGTGGCAGTCATGGCCTTACTGAATCTCGGTTTTCACTTAAGCTTGTTTTGGAAAAAAAACTTTCTGGCTTCGCAGCTGTTATTACTGGCATTGATGCTGGTGATTTTGTTGATTTGTGTGATGGCCGGTAGAATTTTCGCTATGTTCAGTCAAAATGGTGTAGAACATCGTTATCAAGCCATCGTTTATCCAAAAGTGGAACAGTTTTTGCCCATTACTATCATTTTATTGGTTGTAACCTGGGTGTTTTTTGCTGAATATAAATGGCTATTGTGTCTATTAGCGACAATCAATGTTTTTCTACATGGGCTGCGTTTGTTTGGCTGGTACAACGTACAAATCTGGAAAAAACCTTTGGTTTGGGTGCTGCATATTGGCTATGTTCTTCTGACGCTAGGCTTTGTTTTCATAGCGTTTTCGGCCTTTGTACCTGCTATTAAGTATTTGGCTATTCATGTTTTTACCGTCGGTGCTTTTGGCTTGATTACACTTGGCATGATGGCTCGGGTCAGTCTTGGCCACACCGGCAGAAACCTGCACCAACCACCAAGAATATTGTTTTATTGTTTTTTTCTATTGGTGATATCCACCCTGCTTAGAGTATTTCTGCCACTGTTTAATGTTATTCCTTATTCACAGGTTATATTGCTGTCGGGCTTGCTTTGGATCCTTGCCTTTGGCTTATTTTTCGTCAGATACTTACCTGTTTGGCTTAAACCCAGAATTGATGGTAAGCCAGGATAAAGTCAGTATCTTATTTTTTGGAGTCTGTACTCTCAAAAATTTTGTCAGCCGAGGCTGCAATGAAACCTTGGTACAGGCGTCCCGATTCCATCGGATAACGTTTGGCAAACTCATAGAAGCAGCTGGGGATTAAATGGTTTGACGCCTTAAACTCCAAATTGACCAAAGGTGCCATTGTAGAAGACTGTTCTAGTAATTGTTCAGGAGAGCCCTTGACCAAACCACCTGATTCATTCAATGCAAAGTCATTGTCCAATATAAATTGATTCAGTGTATCAATATCAAAAAAAGTGGTGAGGTGATTGATTGAGACTGTAAAATGATTGGCACGATAGCCAAAAGCAGCCGTCCACGCTGCATATTCACTTTCTTGTAACAACTGAATATATTGTTCAAAAGTCAGATCCCAAGGACGACCTGAATATAAAAACTCGTCAGATTGAATTTCCGCTTCTTCAACCTGTGCATCAATTTCTTGAATAATTGTTTGTAGTTCAGGTGAAAACTGTTCGATCAATAATTCACTGATGAAAATTTTAGGATGGTTTGGATTTTCTACATGTTCAAAATGGTAGGCTCTTAACTTTTTCGCTATAAAGTCATATTCACCTTTTTGTTGATAACCCATAGCAATGAATATTTGGCTCAAGGCATCAATACCTAACTTTTCTGTATTGAAAGTGCGCAATGCCACATGGTCATTAACCACGGTTTCTCCACGCTGTTCCAATAAGTCATGAATGGCTTCGGCTTGTGGGTTGATGGCGGTGTATTGTTGCCACAAATTTTCAAAGAACAGTTCTACAGTTTGCATTTTGTTTGGGGTAATGAAATGCGCGGAATTATAATCAAAAAAGGGTAGAGTATTTAACCTATTTCACACATAAAAAAGGCTGCGTTTGGCAGCCTTCAGACTGGTTGTTGAATTTCGAATCAGAACTTGGCTGAGCCGGGAGTCCTTGGAAAAGGAATCACGTCTCTGACATTAGATAAACCTGTGACGTAACTCACCAAGCGTTCAAAACCTGCGCCAAAGCCGGCATGAGGTACCGTTCCATAACGTCTTAAATCTGTGTACCATTTGTACTCCGCTGGATCCAGGTTGTGATGTTCCATTCGTTTTAACAGATAATCAAGGCGTTCTTCACGTTGTGATCCACCCATAATTTCACCGATTCCTGGAACAAGCACGTCCATCGCAGCAACAGTCTTACCATCATCATTAAGACGCATATAAAACGGTTTGATTTCTTCGGGATAATTCATCACCACAATGGGCTTTTTGAAATGTTGTTCAGTCAAAAAGCGTTCGTGCTCTGTTTGCAAATCCAATCCCCATTCGACCGGATAATCAAATTTTTGCCCTGATTGTTTCAGTATTTCCAAGGCATCGGCATAATTAACTCGCTCAAAGTGATCATCACTGAGCGTTTCAATCCTGGATATGGCGGTTTTATCAACAAAGCCATTGAAGAACTTCATGTCATCCATGTTATTGCTTAAAACCTGCTTAATCACAAACTTGAGGAAATCTTCTCCCAATTGTGCTGCATCATTCAAATCAGCAAAAGCCACTTCAGGCTCAATCATCCAGAACTCGGCTAAATGGCGTTGAGTATGTGAATTCTCGGCCCTGAAAGTGGGTCCAAAAGTATAAACCTTGCTTAAAGCACATGCATAAGTCTCAGCATTCAACTGGCCTGAAACGGTCAGGTAAGCCTCTTTTCCGAAAAAATCTTGTGAATAATCAATGTTGCCTTTGTCGTCTTTAGGCAGATTCATCATGTCCAAAGTCGAAACACGGAACAAGTCACCAGCACCTTCACAATCACTGGCTGTAATGATGGGCGTGTGTAACCAAAAATAACCGTTTTGATTGAAGTATTGATGAACAGCTTGAGCCATGGTGTTCCGAACTCGCAACATGGCGCTGAAAGTGTTGGTACGTGGTCTTAAATGTGCCACTTCACGAAGAAACTCCATGGTGTGACGTTTGGGTTGAACTGGATAAGTGTCAGGATTTTCGACCCAACCCACTATGTCCACTGAATTGGCATGAATCTCAACCGATTGACCTTTGCCACCTGACTCGACTAATTCACCTTGTACAATCACTGAACAACCAGTGAAAAGTTTTAATATATCATCATAGTTGTCCAATTCATTATTAGCAACAACCTGGATACCATCAAAACATGAACCGTCGTGAACAACCAAAAAAGAAAAGCCGCCTTTGGAATCACGAGTGGTTCTGATCCAACCTTTTATTTCAACTGCTGTGCCAACTTCGACATCAGCATTCAATAGGTTTTTTATAGAATGCGTTTGCATCATTAACTCCTAAAAAAAGCCACTGTATAGCAGCGGCTTAAAGCTCATTTGTAAATGTTTTTAGCTGGCTTTATCGAGAGAATTGGCCTTAGGACCATGTTTAAGGGCATATTCAACACCTTCGATAATCAACTCGACTTCTTGTTCAGTGATACTGAAATGTGGGGTAAATCTCAAGGAATTGGCACCGCCATGAATCACACCAATTCCGTGGTAGCGCATAAACTCTTCGATACTGTCTTTACCATAAGCTTTATATTCTGGAGCTAATTCACAAGAGAACAACAAACCAGTACCTTGTACATTAGAAATAGCACCATTCATACGCTCTGACAATGTTTTGAGCTTACTTACAAACAATTGGCCTTTTTCCTGGATATTCTTCCGTGTTTCTGCTGACAATTCAGTTAACACCGTATAGGCAACATCGAGTGCTTTAGGGTTGGCGGTCATGGTGTTACCATAGATTCCTACCACATACAAATCAGCTGCTTTTTCACTCAATGCCAAAACTGAAAGTGGATAGTGCCCTGCGTTCAAAGCTTTAGAATAGGTCTCCATGTCAGGAGCAGGCAAATTTTCAAAACCAGGGTAATCACAAATAGAAAGGCACCCATGAGCACGTAATCCAGCTTGAATCGAATCAACCAGGAACAAAGTGCCATGCTGTTCAGTTAATTTTCTGGCTGTGGCATAAAACTCTGGAGTTACAGCCATACCTGGATTCCCTTCGCCCATAACAGGCTCCATGAAAAATGATTCAATGAATTCGTTGTTATTAGCCGCATCGTCAAAAGCTTGTTTCAAGGCATCAACATCATTAATAGGTACCGTTATCAGGTTATTTCTGCCTTGGAAAGATGCCAAGTTTTTCTTATATGATTTCAAAGAAGAGTCTGAATACTGTGCAGGACGGTCGGTACGGCCATGAAAAGCACCTTGCAAAGACATAATCTTGATGGTTTTACCGTAATTATCACCACTCATGCCTGTTTGTTTTTTGGCATTGACGTCAGAAATTCGAGAAGCCACGGTCACTGCTTCTGAACCTGAGTTCATGCATATAAATTGTTGAAATGGACAATGATCACGGCCAACTCCAATTTCTTTTTTTAATAAATCAGCCAAGCGTTTTTGATAAAAACTAGGTGTCATGATGTTAGCCATCACATGGGGCTTTGCCATAGTATTTAACACATGATCAGCTGCATGACCTGCTCCTAACATGCCATAGCCTCCATTATCATGCAAAACTGCACCTTTTAAAGTAATAATCCATGGGCCTTTCCCAGCCAAAGCCACATAGGGATTCACAGCATCAGCCGCATAAAAATTCACAAAATCCTCATGGATAAAAGTCAATTGGTCTTGCTCATTCATATCAATCAACGCTGGATAGGTTGATTTTACCAGCTCAAACTCTTTAACTGCCAGGTTAATGGCTGTTACCAAGTCTTCATCTATAGCAATGAATTTCTGAATGTTTTCATCACTTAAACCTTGGGTTATTACGGTTCCTTTGGTACTTCGCATCAGAAGCAACTGATTAAATACGGTCATTGAAATATCTCTGAATAAAAATATCCGCAGATTTTATCATGAATCAAAGACAACCATAACCCCCCACAAGGTGTTTGATTATTGGCATATTAAATGAAAGCCAGAAGCATCATGGCTTAAATAGCTGGTTTGATAGTGCCAATCTCCCAAGACAATGCGCTTTTTATCATCCTCACAATGAATAGCCGGTCGGTGGGTGTGACCATGAATGATGGTCTTAACTTGATATTGAGAAAACAGATTGTCAATGGCCTGTGGATTAACATCCATGATTTCTGCATGACTATTTTGAGTATGTTGTTTGCTTTGCATCCTGGCCTGTTGTGCAAATTCAATCCGTTGTGCTATCGGCATTTGTAAAAACTGCCGTTGCCATTCTGGGTTTCTCAGCATGGTTCTGACATGCTGGTATGGTTCATCATCAGTGCATTGTGCATCACCATGAACTAATAAAGCGGTTTCTCCATTTAATTCAATTTTATGAGGTTCTTCGATGATTTGCATACCACAAGCGGTGGCAAATTGTTTTCCCAGTAAGAAATCACGGTTACCAGCCATAAAGTACAAATCAATGCCTCGTTGGTTGATATTTGACAGCGCCTGTTGAGCCATATTGGCTGTTCTATCAAGGGCATCATCACCTAACCAATATTCAAAAAAGTCTCCCAGAATAAATAAAGCCCGAATGTCTCGGGCTTTGTGTTCACAGAAACTAAGGAATGACCTAGTGATATGAGGTTGTTGATCACATAAATGCAGGTCAGAAATAAAAAGTGTGCTCATGAAGCAGACTTATCAGCTTGAGCTCCTGGAATACTTTCAACCACTTCTACCGACTTGATGACCACATTTTCAATGGGGACATCTTTTCTAAAAGGCATTCTCCCAGAGGTTGGCTTAAATCTGATTTCGTCCACCACATCCATACCTTGAACCACTTTGCCAAACACAGCATAACCCCAAGTATTGGTATTATGTTCACCAGTAAAGTTCAAAGCGGCGTTGTCTTGTACATTGATAAAAAACTGTGCGGTGGCGGAGTGTGGATCCGGTAACCGTGCCATCGCAATGGTGCCACGTAAATTCTTTAAACCGTTATTGGCCTCATTGGCTATTGGGTCCTTGGTGGGTTTGCGCTCCAAATCTTCAGTAAATCCGCCTCCTTGGATCATGAAGGTGCTGATAACACGATGAAAAATCGTGCCGTTATAAAAGCCTTCATTGGCATAACTTAAAAAGTTTTCTACAGTTTTAGGTGCTTTGTCGTTATCAAGCTCCAGGTAAATATCACCTTCTGAAGTTTGCATTTTAACCAATGTGGTTTCAGCCAATATCTGGCTTGATGCTAAAGTAAAAAACACCGTCAAAATAAGATTTTTCATACTAATCCTCGTTTGTTTTGCAGAAAAGGCAACATGATAACTTGGTCGTTAGCAGAATGCCAGTTTAGCATTGAGTAGACAAGCAAATTATATTTTGGTTCATCTGTGATAGCCTGCTTGAACTTCTTTGGTGCTATAATGCCCAATCGTCAATTTCACAATAAATACATAGATGGAACAGTTATTTAATTCAGGTCGAAAACAATCCATTAAAATGATGCTACTAGGTTCGGGAGAACTAGGTAAGGAAGTGGTTATTGAGGCACAAAGGTTTGGCATTCATGTCATTGCTGCTGATCGCTACCACCAAGCGCCGGCCATGCATGTAGCTGATGAATCAGCGGTTTTTGACATGACCGATGCTGCTACGCTTAGAAAGCAGATTGAGCGCTTCAAACCGGATTTGATTGTGCCAGAAATTGAAGCCATCGCGACTGAAGAGTTGGTCAAATTGGAAAGTGAAGGCTATCGAGTGGTTCCTACCGCTATGGCAGCACGTTTAACCATGGACAGAGAGGGTATTCGCAAGTTAGCCGCTGAAGAACTTGAAATCAATACCAGCCCCTATGGTTTTGTTGATGACTATGAATCATTCCAAAAAACGGTCAAGCGCATCGGCATCCCTTGTGTCGTTAAACCCGTCATGAGTTCATCCGGCAAAGGACAATCTACCATCCAAAGCGAAGCTGACATTGAAAAAGCATGGAATTATTCGCAAAGTGGCGGCAGAACTGGCGCTGGACGGGTGATTGTTGAGGGTTTTGTCAAATTTGATTATGAAATCACCTTGCTTACAGTACGACATGTTGACGGCACATCTTATTGTGAGCCTATCGGACACCGTCAAGAAGATGGCGATTATCAAGAGTCCTGGCAACCACAACCGATGACGGATGTATCTTTCGCCAAAGCCAAAGAAATTGCAAAAAAAGTAACTGATGCTTTAGGTGGTTATGGCATCTTTGGCGTGGAGCTTTTTGTCCGTGGTGATGAAGTGATTTTCTCCGAAGTATCACCAAGACCTCATGATACTGGCATGGTAACCATGATTTCACAGGATTTAAGCCAATTTGCTTTACACGTCAGGGCAATTTTAGGTCTGCCCATTCCCACCATTCAACAAAATGGTCCTTCAGCCTCTCATGTAATCATCGGACAGGGCAATGGTATCAATCCCACTTTCAGTGGTATCAGTGAAGCTTTGGGTCAAAAGGGTACTCAATTGCGATTATTTGGTAAGCCAAGCATTCAAGGCAAACGTCGTCTTGGTGTTTGTCTGGCTACTGCACGCTCGCTGAATGCGGCACGAAAAAAAGCGACAGACATGGCTGAAACCATTCAGGTTCATGTTCACCAGGAATGAATACTGAGACTTTAACGGCTTTTGTATCTTGCCCCAAGCATCTAGAGCTGTTGTTAAAAGATGAATTATTGATGCTTGGTGCTGATGAAGCTGCTGAAGGTTTGGCCGGCGTGCATATTTCAGCCAGCAGCGAGGTGTTAACCAAGGCCGTGATGTGGTCTCGATTGGCAAACCGCATGTACATCAATATCAATAGCACCAACTGTAAAAATAAACAGGATTTGTATGATACTGTGATGACAACCGATTGGGCCAATCAATGTCATGAGATACCCAAAACACTGTCAATTAAATTCAATGGCACCAATAAATCACTGAAAAACACTCATTTTTCATCCCAAGTCACCAAAGACGCGATTTGCGATCAGCTCCAGGAAAGTTATGGCTTCAGGCCTAAAGTGGTTAAAAGTGATGGTCATTTAAGTGTTTATCTGCGATTAAAGCACCATCAGTTAGATGTGTATCAGGACATCACTGGCCACAGTCTGCATCAACGAGGTTATCGTGGTGTCAACACTCTGGCGCCCTTAAAAGAAAATCTGGCAGCAGCTATTTTAATCAGAGCTGGGTGGCCACAATTGGCAGAGCAACATCACAACCTGATAGATCCAATGTGTGGTTCAGGTACTTTGTTGACCGAAGGCTGGATGATGGCCTGTGACATTGCCCCCAATCAAAATTATCAAAGTCATGCCTTGTTTTCCTGGAAATATTTTAACAGTTATCGTTGGACACAGTTGCTCAAGGAAGCTGAAGGCAGAGCTGCCATTGGCGTAGCAGCATTCAGAGGTCAGTTGATCGGTGTCGATCATCACAAGGAATCGATTGACAAAGCCAATAAAAACCTAAGTAACATACCAAACAGTAAACGTATCAGCTTTCAATACCAAACCCTGGACAAGTTTCGCATTCCACCAAGAAACAATTTAATTGTTTGCAACCCACCTTATGGTGTGCGATTGCAAAAAAACTATTTTTCAAGTTGGATTCAACTGCGAGATTGGTTGCATAACAATGTCAAAGAGGCCAGGGCAGCAGTTTTATGTCCTGATGATTCCAAAGCCTGGCTGCTTGGGTACCGTACGGATGCGAACTATGCTTTGTTGAACGGAAATATTCCCATCCAGTTACGTTTGTTCAATATCAACAAACAAAGTCGTATGGAAGTTCCTGAGGGACAGTGGTTTGCTTTGCCGGCTGGTGCACAGATGTTGGCCAATCGATTAAAGAAAAAACAAAAAAGCCTGAAGTCATGGTTAGCCCAACACGAAATTGAAGCCTATCGACTGTATGATGCTGATTTGCCTGAGTATGCAGTGGCCATTGATTGTTACCAAAACCACATCCATATTCAGGAATACCAGGCACCCAAAAGCATAGAACCAAAAAAAGCGGCTATTCATCTGAATCATGTCTTGCTGGCAGTACAATCGGTGTTACAACCCAAACCCGAAAAAACACACCTAAAAACCAGACAAATTCAAAAGGACAAACAACAATACAATAAATTGGTTGAACAGGAAAATCGCTTTGTAGTAAATGAACAAGGCCGAAAATACTTGGTTGACTTGGAACAATACCTCGATACAGGTTTGTTTTTGGACCATCGTTGGTTGCGTAACCAGATACAAAAAACGTCTAAACAGAAAAAAGTTTTGAACTTATTTTGTTACACTGGTTCAATTTCTATAGCAGCGGCCAAAGGTGGAGCCGATGCCGTTTTCAGTGTGGATACATCAAAAACATACTTAAAATGGGCAGAAGAAAATTTTGCATTAAATGGTATCAGAAGCCAACGCCATCAATTTATTCGTGCCGATGTTTTGGATTATTTACGCAGGTGCCAGGAATCATTTGACATGATCATTGCAGACCCACCTACATTTTCAAACTCACATTCAAGAGAATCTGATTGGGAAGTGCAACGAGATCACTCAAAACTGATAGAATTATGTATGAAATGTTTAAAAGAAGATGGTGTTCTTTTCTTTTCAAATAACTTTAAAAAGTTTTCATTAGATACTGATATAAAAGAAAATTATAATGTGGTTGACATCACCAAAGACAGTTTTGATTTGGATTTCATTGATTCCAGTATTCACCACTGTTTTAAGATAAATCACCCAACAACGAGGTAAAACATGAAAAGACAGGGTATTTTATTAAGCTTGATGTTTGTGGTAGTCGCAGCTCATGCAGAATCTTCTTATGAGGCATGGAAAACGGGACGTTTGGAGGGATTACAACGACCTCATGGCTGGCTCAGCCTGGTTGGTCTCGAATGGTTGCATGTGGGTGAAAATTCCATTGGAGCGGCTAAAAATAACGACGTTCAACTATCACATGGTCCTGACCATTTGGGTACTTTTTGGTTATCACCAGACAAAACCATTCGATTTGTGCCTAATACATCTTCCGGCATCAAAGCCAATGATGAAATGATCAGTGAAAAAATTGTCGTGCATGCTGATACCAGTGAACAACAAACCACCGTGTTTACGGTGGATACTTTTCAATTTTATGTGGTTGAACGTGGCGATAAATTTGCTTTCAGAATCAAAGACTCAGAAGCCGATACACGCATCAACTTCAAAGGATTAGAGTATTACCCTGAAAATGAAAAATATCGAATTGATGCCAAATTTGTCCCTTATGAACCTGCAAAAATCATCCCTACAGTGAATGTATTGGGCATATTAAGTGAAGAACCTTCGCCAGGCAGGTTAGAATTTACTATTGACGGTGAGTCATACAGCTTGGATGCCTTGGACTCTACTGATTCTTATTACATGATTTTCGCTGATAAAACCAATGGCCGAACCACTTATGGACCTGGCAGATTCGTCTATACCGATGGTAAAGTAGATGAAAACGGCATGGTTAGAATTGATTTTAATAAAGCCTATAATCCGCCTTGTGCTTTCACTGCATATTCAACTTGTACCTTGCCACCAAGACAAAACCGCATGCCGGTGATGGTTGAGGCGGGTGAAAAAAAATATGCTGACAGTGTTTATTAATCAGAAGTTGTAATTATTCGTCAATGAACCTACTTGATAGCCTTAAAACTACTGCATTCACCATCAGCGATGGTGTTGAAGTTTCTTGGCTACAAATTTTGTCTTCAATAACTTTTGTCATCGTGGCCTGGTATGTTAGCCGTTTACTGGCTTATTTATTGGTCAGAAAGATATTAAGCAAAACCAAAATCAGTCCGGATTCTAAAGCCATCATTCAAAGGGTGATTTTTTTTAGTATGATCATCCTGGTGGTGTTGTCTGTGCTGACCTATCTCGGCATCCCATTAGCAACTTTTGCATTCATATCAGGCGCTGTGGCCATTGGCTTTGGTTTTGGTGCCAAAACCATTATCGAGAATTTTTTGAGTGGTTGGATATTGATGTCTGAACGTCCAATAAGAATCGGCGACATCATCGAATTGGATGGATTACTGGGTGTAGTTATCATGATTGGCAACCGATCCACACAAATCAGGCGAAATGATGGCGCTCACATCATTGTTCCTAACAGCCAGGTTTTGGAATCAAGATTAGTCAATTGGACATTGATTGATCCTTATATTCGTACATCTGTCAGGGTAGGGGTCGCTTATGGCAGCGATGTCACCAAAGTAAAACAGTTACTTTTAGAAGCTGTAGAATCACATGAACTGGTACAGAAAGAGCCGGAAAGTATTATTGTGTTTGAGGATTTTGCTGATAGTGCGTTGGTTTTTGATGCATTCTTCTGGGTTTCTGTGCAAACAGGTAAAGAACTCAGGATAGTCAGAAGTGAAATCAGGTTTTTAGTTGAAAAAATCTTCAGAGAAAATGATGTGGTGATCTCATTCCCACAAAGAGATGTACATCTCAATTTTGCTGACCCAAGTCAATTAAAACATCTGAAAGGTGCAGATCATGAATGAATCAAAAATCACCACTTTATTTTTTGACGGTAAAGGCGCTGCAGGTGCACAGGAAAATGCAACTGCCCCCTGGGTGTGGCATCACATCAAATACAATGACAAGGCGGCTGTAAAATGGATTAAAAACCAACCTGAGTTGTCGCAATTCGCCAGAATTACATTGATCAACAGCGAAACTCGTCCTCGTGTTCATGTAGAGGACAATGAGTTGATTATGTGTCTACGAGGTATCAACTTGAATGAAGAAGCTGACCCGGAAGACATGATATCTATTCGGCTTTGGGTTGGACCTAAAACCATCATCACCAGTTCAAATGCAGGCAGTCAGTCAATCAGAAATATCAGAGCGCTTTTGAATGAAAAAGTAGGGCCGAAAAATGCTGAAGAATTTGTTGCCACACTGATTGATCAATTGGCCAATTTAACCGATGAGTTTGTTGAAAAATTGGATCAAAAACTGGATGACACGGAAGATCAGATAGAACATCTTTCACACAACGAATTCAATCCGCAAATCAACCAAATGCGTCGACAAATAGCTCACATCAGACGTTATTTGCTACCACAAAAAGAGGCATTGGAAAAATTGTACCGGCAAAAATCTTCACGCTTTACTGAAGTTTTCTATGATCAAATCTATGTTGAGATGGACAAATTCATGCAAATGATTGAAAACCTTGATTTGATGCGGGAACGTGCCCTGATGCTGCAAGAACATTTCTTGGCCAGCATAAGCCATCAACAAAACAGCCGTCTCTATCTTTTGGCTATTATTTCTGCCATTTTTCTGCCATTGACTTTTTTATCAGGACTGTTTGGAATGAATGTCGCTGGCATGCCTGGCCTTGAAAACAGTTACGCCTTCAGCTATGTAGTGATTTTCAGTATCCTGTTAACTTTATTACTTTTGTGG
>JAGRJR010000073.1 GCA_020442635.1 Lysobacterales bacterium | reverse complement strand
TGAGGTGGGTTATTTGACTGCTTCAATCAAAGATGTTCATGGCGCTCCCGTTGGAGACACCATTACCCATGTGCAAAATCCTGCCAAAGAGCCGTTGGCTGGTTTCATGGAGTCTCAGCCCAGAGTTTTCGCAGGTTTGTTTCCAACTTCGGCCGATGACTATCAGGATTTGCGTGAGGCATTGGACAAACTGCGACTGAATGATGCATCTTTGACCTTTGAGCCTGAAACATCTTCGGCTTTGGGTTTTGGATTCCGCTGTGGTTTTCTGGGTATGCTACACATGGAGGTTATTCAGGAACGACTTGAGCGGGAATTTGATATTGATTTAGTTACTACTGCACCAACTGTGGTGTATGAAATGATTGATAAAAGCGGTAAACAGGTCATGTTGGACAATCCTGCTGATTTACCACCGATGTTTGAAGAAATTCGCGAACCCATCATCACCGCCAATATTTTGTTACCTCAAGATTATGTTGGTCAGGTCATCAGTTTGTGTATTGAAAAACGAGGCGTACAAAAAAACATGCAATACCTGGGAAATCAAGTACAGCTGTCATTTGATTTACCTTTAAGTGAAGTGGTTTTGGACTTTTTTGACCGGTTAAAATCAGTCAGTCGAGGTTATGCTTCATTTGAATATGAATTCAGTCATTATTTGGCAGGTCCTTTTATTCGACTGGATGTTTTAATTAATGGTGAAAGGGTTGATGCATTATCAATATTAACACATAGAGAAAATGCTCAAAAACGTGGCCGAGATCTGACTGAAAGACTTAAAGAATTGATTCCGCGACAAATGTTTGATGTGGCAATTCAGGCCGCCATTGGTTCTCAAATTATTGCCAGAACAACTGTTAAAGCTTTACGTAAAAATGTGACTGCTAAGTGTTATGGCGGCGATGCTACGCGTAAGAAAAAATTGTTGGAAAAACAAAAAGCTGGGAAAAAACGCATGAAACAAATTGGCAGAGTAGAAGTGCCACAAGAAGCATTCCTGGCTGTATTGAAAGTAGATTAAATAGTCGAACTTGAGAAAATTTAATAACTTGACTGTATAAGAAAGAACATAAAAATTTATCTGCCAGAAAACTATGAGATGAACATGTTTTTCTGATAGACGGCGTGGCACAGGGAAGTGCCGCCTTGAGTCCAACGACTCAAGTATGGTAATAAAGCATAAGCAAAATCGTATTTTTTGTTGTTAAGTACTTTATGGCCGATTCTGGAAAAGACGAGGATGGACTTTTTCAGGGCTAACTAACTTAGAGGATAGAGCGAGTGAACGAAATACATTTTGATTTTGAAGCCTTTTTGACCATTGCCAGTGCATTGACTTTGATTTGCTGGATTATTGGTAAAGTGAAGTATAAAGGTCAGGAACCAACCGAGAAAAGTTTTATGACTTCAGTGATTTCATTTGGCTATTCTTTTTTTCCAGTTTTTTTCTTTGTTTTAGTGGTAAGAACTTTTGTGTTTGAGCCATTTAGAATTCCCTCCTCATCTATGATGCCAACCTTGTTGACGGGCGATTTTATTTATGTAAATAAATTCTCCTATGGTTTAAAGATGCCAGTCACTCATGATACCATCATAGAAATCGGTCATCCTGAACGCGGAGATGTGGTTGTTTTCAGGTTTCCACCTAATCAAAAAGATGATTACATCAAAAGGGTTATTGGTTTGCCGGGTGATGATATTTACTATGATACTCGCAGTAAAATTGCGTATGTCAATGGCGAACCTGTTAAACAATCCATAGATGGTCAATACGAAGGATTTATTGATGATTTGCAGGAGCGTTCAAGAATTATACAAAAAACTGAGTTTTTGAACGAACAAGGCCATAAAATGTTGACTGTTAATGGTGTTGGTAATCAACCTTTCAGGTTCACCAAATTGACCGTGCCAGAGGGGCATTATTTTGTCATGGGTGACAACCGTGATAATTCATCAGACAGTCGTGTTTGGGGTTTGGTTCCAGAACGCAATCTGGTTGGTAAGGCTAAATTTATCTGGATGCACTGGCGCATTCCAAATTTCTTCGAAGGATTGAAACGAATAGGTACCAAGATAATTTGACATTATTTATACATCCTTTGATAATAATTGTTTAAAATCAATTTTAACCAAAACGAGGCAAGCTTATGAAGTCATTGAAAAAAGCACATGGTATCACCCTAATAGGATTTATATTTGTTTTGGCTGTACTCGGTTTTTTTCTTTATGCGGGTATGCAAATAGGACCGATTTACATGGATCATATGTCAGTTGTTAAAGCCATGAAAGCTGAAGCGGCTGAGAGTGCAGGAAAGACACCATCACAAATTAAAAATGGAATGGTTAATCGCCTGGGTATTAGTTATATTGATCACGTGAAAGCTACCGATTTCAAAGTGGTAAGAGGTAATGGTAGGGAATTGACAGTTAAATATGAGGTGAAAAAACCATTTATATATAACCTCTCTTTTTTGTTAGAATTCGAGGAAAAGGTACAACTTAACTAGTCATTTGAAAATTCTCGGTCAATCCATAGCTTGGAATAATCATCAACTGATTGATCAAGCGCTCACACACAGAAGTGTGGGAAAAAATAACAACGAAAGGCTTGAGTTTTTGGGTGATTCAATTCTTTCGTTGGTTATATCAAATTTTCTCTATCAAAAGTTTCCTCAACTTACCGAAGGTGAACTTTCTCGATTAAGATCACAATTGGTTAAAGGTAAAACTTTGGCTGAAGTTGCCAGACATTATCAATTGGGTCAGCAAATCAAACTGGGTCAAGGTGAAATTAAATCTGGAGGTGTCAACAAATCTTCAGTATTGGCAGATGCAGTTGAAGCCGTATTTGGAGCAGTTTTGCTGGATCAAGGTTATGAAATTTCTAAACAATTTATCACCACAGTGATGACCCCCTGGTCAGAAAAAATCAACCCGGATTTAATTAAAAAAGATGCCAAGTCCCATTTGCAAGAAATTTTACAGCAACAAGGTTTGGCATTGCCCAAGTACACTTTGTTAGAAGAAATCGATGTAGATCAGGAAACCCAGTTCAGGGTAAGCTGTGTCGTAACATCTTTGGATATTATCATAGAGTCCAAAGGTAGTTCGATAAAAAAAGCCGAACAATCAGCAGCCAGTAAAATGATTGATGCAATAGAAAACAAATGAAAAAACAATCATACAAATCTGGCTATATCAGTGTCATTGGTCGTCCAAACGTGGGTAAATCCACTTTAATTAATCAAGTTTTGAAACAAAAGTTATCGATAGTTTCACATAAACCCCAAACTACTCGTCATCAGATTTTGGCCATTCACAGCACTTCACAGGGCCAAATGGTTTTTATTGACACGCCAGGCATACATAACCAAAAAGGGACAGCCCTAAACAAGCACTTAAACCAAACTGCTCAATCATCTTCTCATGGTGTGGATGTGGTTTTGCTTTTAGTAGAAGCGCTTAAATGGACAGATGAAGATAAACGGGCAGCGAAAGTAGTACAACAATCAAGCGCCAAAAAACTGTTGATCATTAATAAAGTAGATAAAATAAAACTAAAGGAGCAGATGATTCCATTTGTTGAAAAGATATTGAAATCCTACGATTTTGATGGTATCCACTATATAAGCGCCTTAAAAAACAAGCAAGTAGACCCACTAATTGATGTGATTTATCAATTATTGCCAACAGGTGAGCCGATTTTTAACGAAGATCAAATTTCTGACCGTTCCACACGTTTTTTTATCACTGAATTGATTCGCGAGCAATTGATGGAACGCTTCCATCAAGAGTTGCCGTACAGTGTAACGGTTAATATTGAGGCATACGAAATTAAGGGCAAAACCCATCATATCCATGCCATCATCTGGGTCGAGAGAAAAAATCAAAAAGGCATCATTATTGGTAACAAAGGCGATGCCATCAAACAAATTGGTATCAAGGCTCGCAGGGAAATTGAGGATTTCATTCAAGCAAAGGTTAATTTAAAACTATGGGTTAAAGTACAATCATCATGGACTGATGATATCAAAGCCATTGAATCACTCGGTTATAGAGACGAATACAACGACTGACATGCATACTGACATAGCTTTCGTTTTGCATAAACGTGCCTACAAGGAAAGCAGCGAACTGATTAAGCTTTTGACAAAAAATCATGGTATCGTTGATGTGATTGCCAAAGGCAGTCGCAAACCCAAATCTAAACTGAATGGGCAATTACAACCATTTTCACCCATTGAAATAGTTTACAGTGGTCGGTCTGAATTAAAAACATTAACAAGTGCTTTTCAGCAAGGGGCGGTAAAAGCTTGTGCTTACAAAAATCATGTTTCTATGTTGTATTGCAGCGAACTGTTAACCTTACTACATCTTGATAATGAGGCCTGTCATGAACTTTTCACTGCTTATCAAACAGCAGTGATGGCACTGCAAAATACTCATGCAGTCAGTTTAATACTGAGGAAATTTGAGTGGCAGTTGACCCAAAATTTGGGTTACGAATTATCTATACCTCCAGGCGTTGAAAAAAATGACTTCTTGTCTTTTGACCCTGGACATGGACTACTTTTGAATAACGATAATAAGATATGCCCGGTTTCTAGTTTGAAAAAATTTACAAGTAATCAGCCGATGCAAGCCTCTGATATAAAACAAGTCAATGAATTAATGAAATCAGTCGTTAATCATCTTGTTCATGGTAAAACCATTCAAAGCAGGGCATTATTGATGAATTAAATTGACAATGTTTTGTATTTGGTTACAAAATAATAAAGAAAACAACTGGGGTTAATCATGAAAAAAACTGTTTTTCTTATATTATTATTATTTCAGGTTTGGGCGTTTGGTTATGAAGTCGAATTTTCACGTACTTATAACAAAATCAGTGCTGAACACAATAAACTGAGTTTTCAACTGCAAAATGATGGCACTGTGTCAATTACAAATCCTACATTCAATGCCTCGCTGCCAGTAACATATACCAGTCATGAAAAACTGTACAAAAAAAACTATCATGAACTGATTAGAAGAATCCTCGACAAGAAAACAAATTCATTAAGCAGAAAAATTAGTTTGATAAAAAACCAAAGGCCTGAATACAGGTTTTATTCTTCCGAAGTTGATTTGTTTGTTTTGCAAATTTCTCAAGATGGTCAAGTACTGAAAAAATTTGAAATTACAAATTTACAAGAGCTTTATCACTATTATGAGCAACTTGGTGAATGGCAACCATTGGTTGATTTGATTCAAGACATTGAGCATACAATTGTGGAAACCAAAAAAACCATAAAAAAAGGAGGTGAGCAATGAAAAAGTATTTCATTTTGATATTAGTTTTGTTTTGTTGCAATGGTTCTATTAAAGCAGGTAGCTATATATTTGGTGGTGATTTAGGGGAAGAGGATTTCATCACCCACCCTAAAGGATACTCGGGTGTTGGGACTCATTTAACCTTAAGTGTTTGTATTGCGCCATCTAGTGTTAATTCCGCTCAATTAGTACAACCAGTTAAAAATGTAGTAGAAACCTGGAATCAACTTAATCCCACCAGTGAAAACCTTAAATTATTTGGTAATAACAATATTCCCGGCTTGTCTGATTATGATTGGGAGTCAGTGGCTTTACATGAATTGGGTCATTGTATTGGGTTAGCTCATCCAAACATCGCTAATCAACAAGGCGTTATTGGTAACGACCAGAATTATACAGCCACCAATAAGGGCATCGATGGAGTGTTTGACTTTAACGATGGAGCCGATAATATTATTGGTTCTGCTGATGATTTGCGAGATGATGATCAGAATCTGCATTGGTTTAATAAGCAACTGAATAATCCGTTTATATTGTCACCACCATTTGATAGCAGTAAATATTCTGTGCTGATAGGTGATTTACCCAATGGTGATGATTTTGCTGCTAATGCAGATCGAGATGTGGGCGCTGATTTGGGTTTTAATAATACAGAAGCAGTGATGCAACAAACCACCTTTAATGATGAAGCGCAACGAACATTGGGTGTAGATGATGTAGCAACCATACGATATGCAATGAGTGGTGTTGATGAAACAGCTGGTACTGCTGATGACTATACATTTAGGCTTGTGTACGGTGGAATTACAACAGGTTGTGATATTAATATCAACCATGATAGCAGCAGCACATTTGGTTTTTGTAGTGTGGGTGGTTTTTTTATCAATGGCAGCCATCTTCGTATAAGCACTGCTGATATTACTATTGGTGATAATTCGGTTAATTGGTTTTTCAATCAATTGCAAAATGATTTGATTTTCAAAAATGGGGTTAATTACTAACTTGTCACATTGAGGTATAATATTCGGTTTCGTTTTTAATCGAATATTATGCCCATTTCTAAAATCCTGATTGCCAACCGTGGTGAAATTGCGGTACGGATAATCCAGACTTGTCGTCGCTTAAATCTCAGAACTGTGGCTGTTTTTGCCGATGCTGATCGTTATGCTAAGCATGTAGAAATGGCCGACGAAGCGTATTATTTGGGTACCACAGATTTGGCCGACTCTTATTTGAATATTGAAAAAATAATCAAGGTGGCGAAAGATTCAGGTGCTGATGCGATACACCCAGGTTATGGTTTCCTTTCAGAAAGAGCCAATTTTGCACAAGCCTTGGAAAATGCTGGTATTACTTTCATCGGTGCGCCAGCTGAGGCACTGCGTTTAATGGGTTCTAAATCAGCGGCCAAACAAACCATGTTACAAGCTGATGTTCCTTGTGTGCCTGGTTATCAAGAGGAAGATCAATCGATCGAAGTGTTGAGTCAAGCAGCAAAAAAAATCGGTTTTCCAGTGTTGATTAAAGCGGTTGCTGGTGGTGGTGGCAAGGGAATGAAAATTGTTCATCAGGCCAATGATTTTACTAACCAATTAGAGTCAGCCAAACGTGAAGCGATGAATGCTTTTGGTGATGATCACGTCATATTGGAAAAATACATCACCCAACCCAAACACATTGAGGTTCAGGTCTGTGCAGATACACATGGCAATGTGGTACATCTGTTTGAACGTGATTGTTCTACGCAACGACGTTATCAAAAGGTGATAGAAGAAGCGCCAGCTGCTGGTCTGAGTGATGCCACTCGGACGGATATGCTCAATGCGGCTATTAAGGCTACCCAAGCCATTGATTATGTTGGTGCTGGTACCATTGAATTTATCATGGATGGTGATGATTCATTCTATTTTATGGAAATGAATACCCGTTTACAGGTTGAACATCGGGTGAGTGAAATGATTACCGGGATAGACTTGGTTGAATGGCAAATCAGGGTGGCTCAAGGTGAAACACTGCCTTTAAAACAAACTAAAATCCAGGCCAAAGGGCATGCTATTCAAGTCAGATTATATGCTGAAGATCCGGGTAACAATTATTTGCCATCGACTGGTTTACTGGAGCAAATTAATTTGGCACAAACCGAAAACTCCTTAGTGGACTCAGGAGTAAGAACCAGCGATTCAGTAACCATTCACTATGACCCCATGATAGCCAAATTGGTTGTTTGGGCCAAGAACAGGCCAAAGTGCATCAGGGAAATGCAAAAGATTTTGAATCACAGCGCTATTTTTGGAGTAAAAAGCAATTTGGCATTTTTATCTCAAATTTTATCAAGCAAAGCATTTGCCAAACACAATATTTTTACCAACTCGCTGGATAATGACGAAATTGATTTGTCACAACCATTGCACTCAGCGGTGATTGCCATATTTGCGCACCATCTTTTACAAAATCAATATGACAATCAAGCTTGGCACAGCGCCAATGGCTGGCGATTACAAGGTGCACAATCATTACAGTTAAAGTTTACTTATCAAGACACCACACATGAACATGTGGTTAATTGGGAAAATGGTGAGTATTTGATAGATGGTAAGGATCACTATTTACCTCAAACCAGTGATTTATGTCATGTGCATCGTAATCAGGTGCAAGTGGTACATAACAATTTGCGTTATGAACTGTTGCTGCCTGATTATGAAGCCAAAGCTTCTGCTTCCAATGCTAATGAGATATTGGCTCCGATGCCAGGAAAAATCATTGAAGTCAAAGTTCAGCAAGGTGATGCTGTTGAACTGGGACAAACATTAATAGTGATGGAAGCAATGAAAATGGAGCTGGAACTCAAGTCTCAACGTGATGCAGTGATAAAATCAGTGAATCATGAAAAGGCTGAACAAGTAAAAGCTGATGCGGTATTGATTGAATTGGAGTGATGATGAGTTACCCTGAAGCTGTTAAGATTGTTGAAGTTTCTCCGAGAGACGGTTTGCAAAATGAAAAGCAAGTAATTGATGTTAATGATAAATTGACCTTGATTAATGGCCTGCGTGCTGCAGGTGTCAAGAACATTGAAGTGGCCGGCTTTGTATCGCCTAAATGGGTGCCTCAGTTGGCAGATGCCAAACAGGTATGTGCTGGTCTGGTGGATGATGGTGTGACACAGTATTCTGCCCTAACTCCCAATATGAAAGGTTTGGAAGCAGCCATTGATTCAGGTATTAATCAAGTGGCAGTGTTTACTGCTGCTTCGGAAAGTTTTAATCAAAAAAATATTAATTGTTCTATAGCTGAATCTTTTGAACGCTTTGCTCCGGTGATGGACAAAGCCCATAGTCTGGGTATTCAGGTTAGGGGGTATGTGTCCTGTGTGTTGGGTTGTCCTTATGAGGGAGAAATCAACCCTGAAGCTGTGGCTGATGTTGCCAACAAACTGTATGACATGGGTTGTTTTGAAGTTTCTTTGGGTGACACCATAGGAACTGGCACACCACTTAAAGCCAAAACTATGTTTGAACTGTGTGCCCAATATGTACCTGTAGAAAAGCTGGCCTTACATTTTCATGACACTTACGGTCAAGCCTTGGCCAATATTCATGCTTGTTTACAATCAGGTGCTTCGGTGATAGATTCATCGGTGGCTGGTATTGGTGGTTGCCCCTATGCTAAAGGCGCGACCGGTAATGTCAGCACTGAAAATGTAGTTTATATGCTCAATGGTATGGGTATTACAAGCGGTATTGATTTAAGTAAATTAATTCAAACTGGCCGGCAAATATCTGGTGTTTTGGGAAGAAAACCGAACAGTCAGGTTAATCATGCAATGTCATAACGGGATCGCTGGCAAAATTACATGAAGTTCAAATAAATGCCGGTGATCCATGGTTAGTTTTCTCTGGCATCAGCCAATCGTTGTTCCAATTCTGAATAATCAAAATCGGGTTCGCGTTCCATCATTTCTTGTAGTAACTGGGTGGCTTGTTCAATTTTTTCTTGTTCAAGGTACTGATCGAATCGCTGTAATTCAAGCGCTAAAATGGGATCCAGATTACTTTGTTTGAGGGTCTTCTTTTTGACTTTGAATTCATTCATCAGCAACTCTCGGTTGGCTTTGACTGAATCAGTTTCAAGTGACTCTCGTTTGATGCGGCTACCAGTGACAACTACCTTTTTATCTTGAAAATCTTCTTGTAAATATTCGTGTGAATCATCACTTTCAATGGCTATATCAGCGGCGGTTACGGCTGGCTCAATACTCTCAACTGGTGCGTTTTGAGCTTCCTCTTCAAGCACAGGTTCAGCTGCTGCCTGGTTAGTTTGTTTTCGTAACTCTTTAGCTGGTTTGGCACTTTGAGGTTTGGGAGATTCAAGTGGCGACAATGAGCTGGTTTGTTCCAGTAATTGATTATTTTGTATCAACAGCCAAATCATTGGCATCACCAATGCTACAGAGGCTGCGGCTAGCCAGGGGCGCCAGCTTTTAGTTGGCTTTGAGGCCCGATTTGAGAGTTTGGCTTGTCGTAATATCAAATTATCAAGCGTCTTGGGTGGTTGCTCATCGTGGCTTTGTTGGTAAAGTTCGTTCAGGATATTGTCATCATCTGATTGGTTCATAGCCATCGCTCCAAAGCCATTTTCAGTTTTTTAACCGCATATCGATACTGGCTTTTGGTTTGTTCTTGCGGTTGTCCGGTGATCTCAGCGATTTCGCGAATACTTAATCCGCCGTCGTGTTTCATCACGAAGGTTTGTCGTTGTAGTAAAGGTAGGGTGTCAATCGCTGATTTCAATTGTTGTGACATCTGATGCTGTGAAAACTCGTCTTCTGGTAATTGTAAAAGGGACTCATTGTTTGTAAGTTCTTCATTAAATTCCTGAAATTCACTGACACCATTTTTACGAAACAGGTCGATCATCAACCTGCGGGCAATGGTATATGCCCAGGTGGTGAATTTTTGCTGTGGATCATAGCTCTGTTTGCTATTAATGATTTTAAACCATAAATCTTGAAACAGCTCGTTGGCGTCCTGTTCGTTGTTCACTGATTTTTTGATGAAACGATACAAAGGGCCTTTGTGTCTCTGATAAAGTACTTCAAAAGCCCCTTGGTTGTTGATGTCTTGTGAGTTGCTAAAGGTTGACATCAGTTTTTCATCGCTATGTTTTTCCAGCATTAAAGCATTTTAATGCTTCTTACCTCACTTAGCCAAGCCCTTAGCGAGTGATACCAGTTGTATAAATTCACCTCGATAACCGAAAGGGTCTTTGCCTTTTGAGTTACGTGCTAAGGTTAATACATCATCGTAAGCGAATGATTTTAAATACGTTCCGTCACGTAAAAGTTGGCCAAAAGCGGCCACTGCTGCGGCAAACTTATATTCATTGCTGGCTTCATCCAAGTCTTTGATTTGGTTCTTCTTGATAGGCCATTGCAATAATTGGCTGGTTTCGGCATCAGGTTGTTTATAACGAATTTTCAAAAAAGCGATTTCATCGCTGATATTTTTTGAAACCACATTTTTTTGGTATCTGGATTCGCTCAACCATCCTTTGTTTCCGTTCATCACAATTTCATAGATAGCAGTTACTGTGTGACCAGCACCAATTTCTCCGGCATCGACTTTGTCGTTATCAAAATCTTCATTATTCAAGTGGCGATTTTCATAACCTATCAATCGATATTCAGTAACTACTTCAGGATTAAATTCAATTTGAATCTTGACGTCTTTGGCTATGGTGAACAGAGTGGAATTGATTTGGTCGACGAGCACTTTATTGGCTTCTTTAATGGTATCGATGTATGCATAGTTGCCATTACCAACATCGGCCAATTGTTCCATCAGGTGGTCGTTGTAGTTACCTGTACCAAAGCCTAATGTGGTTAAGGAAACACCTTTCTTACGCTTCTCTTCAACTAATTCTTTCAAGGCTTCAAAGTTAGTAGTGCCTACATTAAAATCACCATCAGTGGCTATCAGAATGCGGTTGATGCCGTCTTTGACCAGGTTCTGTTCTGCCATCTGATAGGCCAGATGAATACCTGCTGCACCATTGGTCGAACCACCTGCTGATAATTGTTCCAAAGCGCTGGCTATTTTTGCTTGGTTATTACCTGCCGTGGGCTCTAATACCACGCCAGCTGCACCCGCGTATACCACAATAGATACTTTGTCTTCACTGGTCATCTGTTTGGTCAATAGTTTAAGCGATGATTTAAGTAATCCCAGTTTATCTGGGCTGTTCATGGAGCCAGAAACATCAACGAGAAATACCAGGTTGGCTGCTGGCCTGTCTAATGCTTGTTTATCAAATCCTTTGATACCAATGTGCAACAGGTGAGCTTCCGGATTCCAGGGTGATGGTGCAATTTCAGTGTTGGCAAGAAACGGTTGACTGAGGTTTTCAGGTGATTGGTAATCGTAAGAAAAATAGTTAATCAATTCTTCCACACGAACGGCGTCCTGTCTTGGGATCATCCCTTGATTAAGCATGCGACGTACATTGGCATATGAGCCTGTGTCAACATCAATACTAAATGTAGAAATGGGATTACTGAAAACTGATTGGACTGTTTGGTTTTCAAAATGTTGATAGTTTTCCCGATCTTGTGGTGGTAATGTGCTGGTGTTTAAAGTTTGTGGTAAAGGGTGATAATAAGCCATATCAGCTGAAGCGGCTTCTTCTCTCATGATGCGACTACCAGTAACGACTATTTTATTGGCTTGTTCGCGAGTTTCAGTCACCACTGGTTTGGGTTCATTGGCTACGAGCTTTTTAATTTTAGCTACGTCATCAAATTCCTGTTCCTTAACTTCAGGTTGTTGTTTTTGTCCAGCACAAGCTGCGAGTAGGGCGGTCATGCTAACGAGTAAAATGCGATTCATAATAAGTTTCCTTTGTTGTTGATTTAAACCTATATACGCAGTAGATTTAATTTGGGGTTAATTATTTTTAAATTTTAATTGAATGTTTTTATATAAGGCTTTGTATCAAACACCCTGAGCCTGTCGAAGTGTTTTGCGTTAAAAGTTTGAAAGTGGCTTTGACAAGCCCTGCTGGCTTAATATGGGATTTTATTAAGGCATAAAAAAAGGCAAATCAATGATTCGCCTTTTCTTGTGGGTAAGTATTGTGTTAATGCTTACCAGATTTTGACCCTTTCTTCTGCAGGTAAATACATACCATCACCAGGTTTTACATCAAAAGCCTGATAAAACTCAGGTAAGTTTTTCAAAATACCATTGGTTCTGTATTCAGAAGGTGAATGTGGGTCGGTATCGATACGACGCAACAGCTCTTCGTCACGATATTTGCGCATCCACACTTGTGCCCAGCCCAGGAAAAAACGTTGTTCTGGGGTATAACCATCAATGACTCGATTGTCTTTGTAATTTTTCTTGAAGGCTTTGTAGGCGATTGACAAACCGCTTAAATCACCAATGTTTTCTCCTTGGGTGAACTCACCTTTTACATGAGTGCCATCAACTACAGTGTATTGATTGTATTGTTCAACCAGTTTATTGGTGCGTTCTTCAAAACGTTTGCGATCTTCATCAGTCCACCAGTTTTTCAAGTTGCCATCACCATCATATTTTGAGCCCTGGTCATCAAAACCATGACCCATTTCATGACCAATAACTGCGCCAATACCACCATAGTTCACAGCTTCATCGGCTTCAAGGTTAAAAAATGGAGTCTGTAAAATGGCGGCAGGGAATACAATTTCGTTTTTGGTTGGATTGTAATACGCATTGACACGTTGTGGATTCATGCCCCATTCGTGACGATCAATCGGTTGACCCAATTTATCACGGTTGCGTTTGGTAAAGAAACGTGTGGCTTCTTTCAGGTTGTCCATTAAATCGGTGCCTGCAATGTTTAAATCGCTGTAATCTCTCCATACATCAGGATAGCCTACTTTGGGGTCAAATTTAGCCAACTTGTCTAAGGCTTTGACTTTGGTTTCTTCACCCATCCAGTCCAGCTCTTTAATGCTTTGGCCATATGCATCACGTAATTGTTCAATCATATTGACCATGCGAGTTTTGGCCTCAGGTGGAAAATGTTTTTTTACATAAACTTTACCAACCAGTTCGCCCACTAAACCATTAACCAAGTTCACACCGCGCTTCCAGCGGGCTTCCTGTTCTGTAGTACCACTCAGAACTGTACCATTGAAAGCAAAGTTTTCATCAGCAAAATCAGAACTCAGGTAGGGTGCCGCGCCACTAATCATGTGCCACTTGTAGTAATTTTTCCAATCATCTACTGAGTATTGAGCAAACACTTCATTCAGCGTATCCAAATAAGAAGGTTGGGCTATGACTAAATGCTCAGGTTGTTCAATCATGGTGTGGGTTAACCAACGGTCCCAATTGATGTTAGGTACTTTGCTGGCGAACTCAGTGAAAGACATTTTATTGTAGGTTTTTTCACTGTCACGGTTTTCAATACGTGTCCATTGTCCTTCAGCAAGGTCTTTTTCAATGTTATATACGGTGTTAGCCGCTGCTTCAGGATGATCAAAACCAGCCAGTTGGAACATATTACTTATATGTACCTGATATTTATCACGGATGGCCTGTGATTTTTCATCTTCTTTGAAATAATAGTCACGATCCGGCAACCCCAAACCACTTTGTCCAACATAGACAATGTGTTGGTCTGATTGTTTTTGGTCAATATACACATACATGCCCAATGGTGCAGAGCCATAAATGTCCGCATAACCCATGTATTCACTTAAGCCGTCTTTGTCGTTGATAGCATCAATTTTCATCAATTCCATACTCAATGGTTTAATACCCAATGAATCTATGGTTTCTTTATCCATAAAAGAACGGTAGATGTCAGCAATTTTTTGTTCTGAACTACCTGGTGCATTGTCCTTTTGCGAGACTTCATCAATAATCGCTTGTACGTGTTCTCGGCTTTCATCGCCCAACTTATTGAAAGCACCAAAGTTTGATTTATCGGCTGGAATTTCAAACTCTTTCAACCATTTACCATTGACGTGGCGATAAAAGTCATCTTGTGCACGAACATTTTTATCCATATTTTCCAATGTAATACCAGATGATACTGTGGGAGCTGCTGGGGCAGCTTGTTTAACCGGTTGTGTCTGACAGGCGGCCAGTCCAACGGTTAACGCTGTTAAAAGCAAAGTCTTTTTCATGGTTCCTCGTATACGTGAAAAACCGATTATTGTAAGCGCAATGATGGGTAATTAGATGTGTCTTAGGTCATGATATTTATGGCAATGGAGGTGTTAAGCAGTGAACACCTCCATTACCGAAGATTTACATCAAACTTTCTGATCAGCTATAAGCCAGCTTCTTGATGGCCTTGAGTGCTTGATTGATTCTTTTTTGGTTGTTTTTAATAAACGTTTTATCTGTTTTAGGTAGTAAAAACCATAGATCCAGCCAGTTACGGGCTTGGACATAGTCTTGCAAATTCTTTTCACCAGACATGCGATCAGACAACACTTTAACCTGGTAGGCCATGCGTTGTTCTATATGTTCTTGAGGGGTTTCCAGCCCGGTCAGGAATTCAGCTGTGATGAGTTGTTGTTGTAGAACCTCCTCGCTGTATTCTTTGCTATGACGGGGCAGGTAGGTTGTAACCAGCTCAGGTTCAAAATTATTCAAAGAATCATCAAGTTGCTGTTGATCCAGTTGGCCTTGCTCATATTGGCTAAAAAGTTGATCCAAATTTTCCATGAGCTGGCAATTATCTACCAGTGCTTTATTGTTCAGGGCGGCAATATGATCATCTGCTTGTTGAAGTAATTGATTCAATTCAGTTTGCATCAAGTAGTCTGGATTTTCCAATTCATGCCACCGTTTTTGAGTGGCCGCTTTGAAATCATTCAAGTCTTCAATAGATTTTAATGACTTCAATTGTTTGTTTTGAGCCTTTATAAAGTCGCTGAGTATCTGTTTTTGTTGTTGTTGAGCCTGGTTGATTTCCTGCTTGATTTGCTCACGTTTGTTAAATAAGGCGTCATTGGTTTTGCGGAATTGTTTCCATAGTTTACGTTCTGTGTGTTGCTTGACAATACCAGCAGTTTTCCATTGTTGTTGTAACCCTTTGGCTTGCTCAATAGCTGAGGATAAATCATCCAGTTCATGCAAGGCTCTGACTTGTTCAATGAGCTTAATTTTCTTGTTTTCTGCTTCCTGGTAAAATTCGTTGAGTTTTTGATCAATCCGATTGATCGCTCTGCGCAGTTTTTTAGCTACTTTACCTCTTTGCTTAGGTGGTAGTTGATCCAAAGCTTTGAGTTCATGGACGCCATTACGTGTCATTCTGGCAAGATCTCGTTCCGAGGTGTTTGCTAAATCACAAGCATTCATTTCATTGATAAGTTCGTCAATTTGATCAAGCTTGTCTTGTTGTTGCTCGTTGCGTTTTTCAAAAAATGGTTGAGTGGGCTCAAACACCGCCTTTGATACGGCACGAAACTCCTGCCAAAGCGCTTGGTTACGAGAGGGATATTTGTCACCGGGTAATTTTTCCATGTCCTCTAAGACATACCATTGTTCATTACAATCTTTTAATTTTTTCAATACAGCATCTGGATGTAAACCTTGACCATGCATCGCTGCCACTGCTTTGATAATGTCTCTTCTGACTTTGTCATTGCTCCATTTTTGCCAATTACGAAGTTCTTTGAGTTTGTTCCATACTTGATCCAACTGGTACTTATTACGCTTAATCATTGGGTGGGCAAAACCAGCCAATTTTTTGTTTTCTGCTATTTGGTTAGTGATGACTTTGGCTTGGCTTAGCTGGCCATCTTCAATCAATTGATTGGCTTGTTCAATCAGTTCAACTGCCAGTTTGGCAGCCTGATCACGGGTTTTGGCAGACTGCTCAATTTTGTCTGCTAGCTTTATGCATTGTTGTTGAAATTGCTCCTGCAACTGCTTGTAAGACTGACTGTTTTTTACCTTTTTGGTGACATTTGCCCATTTATTTTTGAATTGACTTAATTGCTGTGGTGTGGCCGTGGCTTGATTAAGAACCTGAGTTAACTGGTCAACCAATGCAATCGCTTCATCGGGAATTTTTTGTTCTTGTTGGATTTGGTCACGAAGAGACAAAATTTGTTTTTCAAGTGATTCATAGAGATTTTGTTCATTAGTTGGTAACAATTCGGCATTAATCTCATTGAGTTTATCAATCAGTGATTGAGCTGTTTTCAATGAAGTGATATGACCTTGTTGCCAAATGTTCTCTAGTTCTTTTAATTGTGCCAGGTTGCGTTGAATTTTTTGATTGTGCAAGAAATCTTCCCGATGTTTGGGATCCAAAATCATTCTGGCTGCTTCATATGCACCGTTGTAACGTAATTTAACCGTATCGGAAATGTGTGTTTCAATCAAATTGAATTGTGAATTAATGGCCGATAAATCAACTATTTGACTGTTTTTGCCATGGACTACTGCCTCTAATTGTTGACACAGTTGAATGGCGGAGATTTCGTAATCTTTAGTTTCTTGACCCAATTGTTTTTCTATTTCGTTTCTCAGTGCATGTTGTTTTTTATTAGTGCGTTCCAGTAAACGTTGCAGGGTAGAGGGTTGGGTGATCTGTTGGAGTATATGTTTTTGAATTTTTGGGTCATGCTCCTGTAACAGTAAATCAGCAAGAAAACCTTGTTGGTTGATTTTTTGTACAGCTTCAATTTTAATGTCCCAATCTTGAGCTTGAGCCGCAATGGCTTTAATCGTTTCTTTATCTATTATTTTTTTAAATACTTGATGTTGCTTGTTATTTTTTTCTTGAGCAAACCAATTTATAAGTTTTTTGGAGGCAATGTTTTGAACCTTTTTATTGGGGTGTTGCTCGGCAATGGTACTGATTTCGATGTAGTCAGTGATGCGATTCA
>JAGRJR010000072.1 GCA_020442635.1 Lysobacterales bacterium | reverse complement strand
CATTGGATGTGTTTGGTAGTTTACTGTCTGGTGGCTTGAATTTGGGTTATCTGAATTTTGGTACGGGTAACAATGGCGAACAAATATTTAAATTTGGTGGCTTGCTAAAAGCGATTGGCATCAATGGCAATAACAACATTTTATCGACGCCTTCAGTAGTGACTCTGAATCATCAGGAAGCCTCGCTATCTGTTGGACAAGAAGTGCCATTTGTGACAGGCCAATTCTCTGCAACTGGTAGTTCAAATTCAGATGGAGCACCCAATCCTTTTACGACCATTCAGCGTGAAGACGTTGGCTTGTCATTAACAGTTACACCACACATTAACGAAGGCGGTCAAATTGTGGTGGACATTGCTCAGGAAATATCGAGCATTGATGCCACAGCGGTCAGTGCTGTTGACTTAGTGACAAAAAAAAGGACTTTGAGCACTTCGGTGATGATTCCTGATAATTCAATTTTAGTACTCGGAGGTTTGATTGATGATTCAGTGCAGGAAAGCATTAAAAAAGTCCCACTCCTAGGCGACATTCCCTTGATAAAAAATTTATTTCGTACCAAAAAACGCACCCGCGTTAAGCGCAATTTGATGATTTTTATTCACCCGCAAATCCTCAAAGACGATCTGCAACAAGAATCCCTGAGCAAGGAAAAATACAACGAGATCCGCCAGCAGCAACTCGATAAAGTTTCACCAGAAAAGTTCCGTCGCGGTGAACCGTTGTTGCCAGAAATTGAAGATCAGTAATTGGTCATAGCAAGATGAGTATCAAACTACCGTCATACAGCTTTGCCAAAAATCGGGGGGCTACTATTTTGCAACAACAGGGTGGCAAGGTTACCTTGGCGGTTTCAAAACAAGCTTCTCCAGCGGCCATTGCAGAATTACAAAGACTCAGCAAAGAGCCGGTTGAGATGACGTTTTTTGATCCACAAGAATATCAGCGGGTCATTCAAAAAATTTATCACCACCAACAATCCATGACCGATGACGTGGTGGCTGACTTGGACAGCAGTGAAACAGAGTTGTCACAAATAGCTGAAGTGTTGGCCGAGCCAGAAGATTTGTTGGAAAGCAATGATGACGCTCCGATTATTCGGTTACTCAATGCTTTGTTGGCTGATGCAGTCAAGGTCAATGCTTCAGACATCCATATTGAACCAGGTGAACATCAGTTGTCTATCCGGTACCGTGTAGATGGTGAACTGCAAGAAGTATTGACGCCGGCCAGATCATTGGCGCCAATGATCGCTTCACGGGTGAAAATCATGGCCAAACTAGATATCGCTGAAAAACGCTTGCCTCAGGATGGTCGGATTTCACTGCGGATTGCAGCACATCCAGTGGATGTGAGGGTTTCCACCATTCCGGGTGCTTTTGGTGAGCGTATTGTGATGCGTTTACTCGATAAACAGGCGGGACAATTGAGTTTGAAGCAATTGGGCATGAATGATCGACACCTTGCGATGATGCAGGATTTGGTCAAGTTGCCTCATGGTATCATTCTGGTTACTGGTCCGACTGGCTCGGGCAAAACCACCACCTTGTATGCGGCATTGGAAGCTATTAATGAGCGGTCAAGGAATATCATGACCATTGAAGATCCAATTGAGTACCATCTAGAAGGTATCAGCCAAACTCAGGTCAACAGCAAAGTGGATATGTCTTTCGCTCGCGGCTTGCGAGCTATTTTACGTCAAGACCCTGATGTGATTATGATTGGTGAAATACGTGATTTGGAAACAGCTGAGATCGCCATTCAGGCCAGTTTAACTGGACATTTAGTGTTTTCAACTTTGCACACAAATACCGCTGTTGGCGCTATCACCCGTTTGATAGATATGGGTGTGCCACCATTTTTATTGGCCTCATCAGTTAAAGCAGTGATTGCGCAAAGATTGGTGAAAAAACTGAATCCAGAAACCCGTATAAAACAGCCGCTTGATGTTGCCATGGGTGAAGCGTTGGGATTGTCAGCAACGATTGAATCGGTTTATCAAGCTGATGAAAGTCTACCCATCAATCAGGCTTATGCAGGTCGTTTAGGGGTGTATGAAATTATTACTTTGGATCAACAGTTGAAAACCATGATTCACCAAAACAAATCTGAAAGTGAAATGGCAACGGTGGCACATCAAAAGCATCCAGGCATTGAGGCCGATGCCCGTGCAAAATTGGTGTCTGGTTTTACCTCTGTCGATGAAATTTTGCGCGTTATCCACAGTGATTAATCATCATGGAAGCATTTGAATACACCTCAATTGATACTTTTGGCAAGCAAAAAAAAGGCATCATACAGGCCGATAACGAAAAACAGGCGCGCCAATTACTGAGAAATCAGCAGCTGACACCGATTGAAGTGGCTTTGGTTATTGAAAAGCAAACTGCAAATCAAACCAGTCAAAAAACTCAACGGTTATCCATGAAAAAAACAGAATTACCAATTTTAATACGTCAATTTGCGACTTTGGTACAGGCTGGTTTGCCTTTGGATGATGCCTTAAAAACGCTGATAGAACAAAGTGAAAATAAAAACACCGAGCGGATTTTATCTACCATCCATGCCAAGGTGATGGAAGGCCAGTCCTTGGCTTCGGCGATGCGAATCTTTCCCAAGGCATTTGATGAATTGGTCGCCACCAGTGTAGAGGCCGGTGAACAATCAGGACACTTGGAAGCGGTGTTATTACAATTGGCGGATTACCTAGAAATCCGTGACGAAATGGGCAAACAATCGGCTTCAGCATTGATTTATCCATTGATACTGGTGGTGACAGCCATCGCTGTGGTGGCTGGTTTGATGGTTTATGTGGTACCTAAAGTGGTACATGTGTTTGCCAGTACGCAGGTTCAGTTACCACTGGCCACCCGAACCTTGATCACTATCAGTGACTTTTTATCTAGTTATGGAGGGTATGCATTGTTGTTCCTGCTGATGATGTCGATCGCATTCCTGGCTTTACAAAACTATCCACCGTTTAAACTGGGTTGGCATCGTTTTTTGTTGAATATTCCAGGGGTTGGTCGTTTGATTAGGGTGTCACAGTCAGCTCGGTTCACCAGAACGCTGGGCATTTTAACCCAAAGTGCGGTACCCATAGTCTCGGCTTTGTCCTTGTCCCGACAAGTGGTGAAAAACGAGGTCATGAAACAAGCGTGTGAGCAAACAGCAACTGCTGTGCGTGAGGGCAGTGGTTTAGCCCAAGCAATGAAAAATAGCGGTCAGTTCCCGCCTTTGAGTATCCAATTGGTGCACTCAGGTGAACAAAGTGGTCAATTGAGCCAGATGTTGGTACGCACCGCTATGGTGCAGGAAAAAGACGTTGAAAACAAACTGAAAACACTGATCAGTGCCATGCAACCACTGGCCATTCTGTTTGTTGGAATAATGGTATTGTTCATCGTTTTGGCCATGTTGTTACCGATTTTTCAGATCAATACTATTTTTCAATAAAAATGATCATAGAGTTCAACAGAGTCAGTAAATCCTACGGCAAGCACAACAAGGCGCTATCTGATGTCAGTTTTGCTGTTGAGGCAGGAGAAATGTTGTTCCTCACCGGTCACTCGGGAGCTGGTAAAACTTCGATTTTGAAATTGATTATGAAAATTGAGGACATCAGTTATGGACAGGCTACGGTTAATGGTTATGGTCTGAAAAACCTCAAAGGCAAGCAATTGCCAAAGTACCGACAAGGACTCGGCATGATTTTTCAGGACCATCGTTTGTTGGAAAATCGCACCATTTTAGATAATGTGGCCTTATCATTGTTGATTCGAGGTTACAGCAAGGCCGAAAGTCAAAAACAGGCGAGGGTGGTGTTACAACAAGTGGGCTTGGAAGATAAACTGAAATTCTATCCTGACCAGTTATCCAGTGGGCAACAGCAAAGGGTGGGGATCGCCCGTGCGATTGTTTGTAAGCCGGATATTTTGCTCGCTGACGAGCCCACTGGTAATCTTGATCCTGACTTGTCATTGGAATTAATGGAAATTTTTATGAAAATCAATGAGACAGGAACGACTGTAGTGATCGCTTCACATGATTTGATTTTAATTAAACGCTTACGCAAAAGGGTGTTGGTTTTGGATTCTGGACAATTGATTGACGATTATCGACCCGACCCATGAACCAGATTACCAAACAAGCTCCCAGTGTTTTTACCAAATGGTATCGGGGCCATCTACGGGCCGCCAGTGAGGGTGTTCACATGCCTTTATTGACACCTTATTCCAGTTTGTTCACAGTCATTACTTTGGCGATTTGTTTTTACTTGCCTTTGGTGATGTGGACTTTGTGGCAAAATTTTGCCGAAGTTGAACAACAGTGGCAGGGCAAGGGCAGTATGGCTGTTTTTTTAAAAAAAGGCTTGGATGCCAAAGAATTGACCGCATTACAACATGATTTGAATGATCGTAAACTCATTGCTCAGGTTACCGTGGTCGACAAGGACACCATCAAAGAAAAACTGAATGATGATCCACAGCTCAACCAGGTGATAGAAATCATTTCTTCCTATGATTTGCCAGACCAGATATTGATACAACCTAACCCAAATGCCACACCTGAACAACTACAAACGCTGGCGCAAAGTTTACAATTACGACCTGACATAGATTATGTCAGTTTTGATGCAGAATGGTTTACCCAATTGAAAACCATCACCCAAGCGTTTTATTACCTGATGCAAGCCAGTATTGTGGTTTTTTTGGTAATTATTTTGGTGTTCCTTAGCCATTCGATTGGCAGTGAAGTGGCTTCTCATAAAAAAGAGATTTCGTTGAAAAAATTATTGGGTGCCACGCCAGGACAAATCAGACGGCGTTTTTTATATGGCGGCGTATATTATGGTTTGTTGTCGGCTTTGTTCGCTATATTTCTCTTGCATGGTACACTTTGGTATCTTGAAAAACCCATTCTGGATTTGTCACAATCCTTCGGACAAAACATCACATTGCGAACACCGTTTATGCATGAATGGCTTATTTTTGGATTGCTGGCTACTTTGATTTCCTGGTTTGGAGCAAGGGTCAGCGCCTCTAATCATATTGCCAAGCTGTGATGTTTGCTATACAGATAAAATTCCATTGCAATTCCTCTCATTGGTGTACAATAAAGCCATGAGTGAGTCCCAAAAAGTCTTGATAGCCGATTCATCCAAGTTGGCGCGGAAATTAACAGAAAAACTGGTTAAGAAAATCAGGCCTTATACTGACGTGATTGCGGTGGATACAGTTGAACAAGCCATCGCCAAATTACAAGAGTATCGAGTGGATCTAATTATTTCAGCTTTGCGTTTACCTGATGATGATGGTACAAAAATCTGTCAGTATGTTCGTGAGAATTTGCATTACCTTCCAGTAATCATTGTTTCCGGTGATGTTGACGCGCGAGTACAGGAACGTGTCATGAGCAGTGATGTGACAGATTACATCGACAAAGCAGCCGGGCAGAAGGGGCTTGAAATCTTCTTACAAGGGTTGTTACGACCAGATGATCAAATCAATGGTAAAATCCTGTATATAGAAGATTCCGCAGTGGTGGCTCACGCCACAAAAAAATTGTTGCAAAATCATAATCTGGAAATCACGCATAAACTCAGTGTCACTGAAGCCAAAGAAGTTATTCCAACCAAAGATTCAGCGTATGATAAATTTGAGTTGGTGTTGACAGACTATTATTTGAAAAACAATGAAACCGCGGTTGAAATCCTTGAGTATGTGCGTAATGATTTAGGGCTCGATAAAATTGAAATGCCTTTTGTGATCATGACCGGTGATGAAAATACCGAAAACCAAAAACAAATCCTGAATCAAGGTGCCAATGACTTAATAGGTAAACCAGTTAACCAGGAAGCGTTGGTTAAAAAAATCAAATTTCAAATTCGTTTCACTCAATTTCATCGAAATAAAAGTAAGCAAGAATGAAACCACAACTGCATGCCAGTTGGTTGAAATATCTTGAAAGTGAGTTTCAACAGCCTTACATGCAGCAATTACGCAATTTTTTATCACAGCAAAAACAGCAGCGTAAAATCATCTATCCACCTGGCAAGCTGATTTTTAATGCGATGAACACCACAGCCTTGAATCATGTTAAAGTGGTGATTCTCGGGCAAGATCCATACCACGGGCCGGGACAAGCACATGGTTTGTCATTTTCAGTACCAGATGGTGTTAAGGCGCCACCCTCATTGGTTAATATATTTAAAGAAATAGAGCAGGATTTGGGTTACAAAAACCAGTCAGGCAACTTAACTCCTTGGGCTGAACAGGGGGTGCTTTTGCTTAACAGTGTATTAACCGTTGAACAGAGCCAGGCTGCCAGCCATCGCGATAAAGGCTGGGAGCGTTTTACTGACCGCATCATTGAAGTCATCAATCAGCAATGCCAGCATGTGGTGTTTATGTTGTGGGGCAGCTACGCTCAGCGTAAAGGCCAACAAATAAATACCCGGAATCATCTGGTTCTAACCGCTCCGCACCCATCACCTTTATCGGCTCACCGTGGATTTATGGGCAGTGGGCATTTTTCAAAATGTAATGAATATTTGCTTCGGCACCAGATAACGCCAATTAATTGGGAAAATTAGACATAAGATTAATGTTTTTTTTACTGCTTACTCAATATGTATTGGTATAATCATCGGGTTAATTTGGGAGTATTTGCATGAAAAGAATAATTTTGGTGATGTTATTATGGGCCTTGCAAGTGCAGGCACAAGAAAAGTGGTTGGATCACATCACAGATCAAAGTAAACACAAAGAAACCACTCAGCGTTGGCATGCGGATGGTGGTCAGTTAAATATTATGTTTTTCTATGGTTTGTTGCAAGATATTGGTGTCAAGGTAAAGGGTACTGGTGATTATAGTCTTGAAAACTGGGAGGCCAACTCTTTTATTATGCCTATAAATAATATCGGAGGGCTTGCACTGAAAGTTCCCTATGGTAATTTAATAGATATCGATAAGGGCTCATTGAGTTTATCCGGTCAGTTCAGTTGGCAGTTTCAAGGCAATACATATGAGTTCAAAGGATTGTCATTAATAGCTTCAAACAACTTCAAAAGACAAGGAGATGTGGTCGCATTTGAATTGGTTAATGACCAAGGTGAAGTTATGTTGTACATGGATCATATACATACTCAATTAGACACCAAGAATAGTTTTTTGAGTTTGGATAATATGGATGTTTCTATAAGCCCATATTTAGCTGAAAAATTGGGTCAGCCAGAGTTGGCCGGAACAGTGATCGCACAGGCGCATGCTCAAACTCATTTAACTACACCATTGGATGGTTATGTGGATATTAATTCATTGAAAGGCGGGTCTTGTGCGAGCCGTCCCTTGTGGCCAGGTGACCCTCGTCCGAGTGATAACCAACCAGCAGAAGCTGACGTGGCACTGATTGACATGAGCGCGCAGCAGCAAAGGAACCTCGGTAGTGGCAAGGTGGTGATTACTCCTTCAGCGAGGTTGAAAAATGTTGGAGGCCTTGATGATGCTGATGTGGCCTGGTATACAAAATTTTCGGGGACCTTTGCACCTTATGGCAATGCACAACATCCCTTTTTGGTCTGGAATATGTATCGGGAAATTGATGGCCGATTTGAACAGATTGGCGTGTCAGGAGTAAAACATGCTTTTTTGACCATCAATTCATCTTGTACGGTTAATTGTGGTAATAGTCATATCCTGTGGCCAGGGTGTGAAGATGTTTATGGAACAGGAAACAATGACAGTGGTGGTGCATTGGGGCCCAGAGAAGAAATTGAAGCATTTAAAGGGACTTGGGTTGAGTCTCCTTCATTCTTTGATCAAGACGGTAATGGTTCTCAGGATAACAGTTCTAACAGTACCGATGAAAACCGCATGGTAGTAGACACCGGTAACTTGGGGACTCCAGATACTACATACTATATTTCAGCTTGGTATGTAATAAGAGATGACATCAATATTTTTAACACCATGGGTTACAAACAATACGCCACATCAGTGGATGTCAATGGAAATGCTCAGTTATCTCAGTTGTCTAACCTACAAACAGGTCCTGCGAGTGACCAATACGTCACACCTGACACATTTGATTTGAATGCAGGAACGGCTTCGCAAAGAATTCTCAGAGCTGGTGAAGGCCATTTGACTGTGGCGGTTAAAGCTGTTGATTTGGGTGGTGGCCTTTATCGCTATAATTACATGATTGAGAATCATGATTATGATCCACAAATACAAACCATTTCAGTACCCCTACATGATACATCAACGATGACTGATTTTATGTTTGTTGATACTGACGAATTCGCTAACAATACCTGGACCGTGACTCGTGCTAATAACATGCTGACCCTTCAGGCTCCGGCAGGCAATGAGATAGACTGGGGTATTTTGTACAGTTTTTCATTTACAGTCAACGCAGCGCCTGTTGCGGGTGATGTGATCTTAACCGGTTTAGAAAATGGTAGTGATACCTTTGACAGCGCTTTGATTGTGCCGAACGTTTCAGATTTGATTTTTGAGAACGGATTTGAAAATATGAACCCTGACTGAACATCATTACATAAGAAATCTGCAAAAAACGCGTATTTCTGATAGAATACGCGTTTTTTATTACTGTGGGAATTTATATACTCTATGGCGAAAGAAGACGTAATCGAATTACAAGGTAAAGTTATCGATACTTTACCCAATACCATGTTCCGAGTTGAGTTGGAAAATGGTCACGTTGTGACAGCTCATATTTCTGGACGTATGCGTAAACACTATATCAGAATTTTGACAGGTGACACAGTAACTGTTGAACTAACTCCTTACGACCTTAGTAAGGGACGCATCACTTTCCGCAGTAAATAATTTTCAATAGAACGTCGCTGCAAGTTGACATCGTGTCAATGCGCAGTCGGCGATTCTTCCATGGCTGATAGCATTAAAGTGCTTGGAATGATGTCAAAACTCAAAACATCATTAATAAGGTTAATTTTAACTAAGCCACCATTTTTCAATTTCCCAAACAATATCTCATCAACCAAGGGTTTCTTGACATGTTCATCAATGGCACGATGCATCGGTCGAGCACCCATTTCAGGGTTATAACCTTTCTCAACTAACCATTCTCTGGCATTTTGACTGATGCTAAATGTAATGCCAGGATCAGTTAATTGTTGTTCAAGTTCTATGATAATCTTATCAACAATTTTCTCTATATGTACCTTGTCCAGAGACTTGAATGGCACAATGGCATCAAGTCGGTTGCGAAACTCAGGGGTAAAGTGCCGGTTGAGTTCTATCATGGCATCAGAACTTCTGTCTTGTTCGAGAAAGCCAAAGCTGTTCTGGCTTAAAGTAGTGGCGCCCGCATTGGTAGTCATCACAATCAACACATTGCGAAAATCGGTTTCTCGACCATTGGAGTCAGTGAGCTTACCATTGTCCATGACTTGCAACAAAACATTGATCACATCTGGATGGGCTTTTTCTACTTCATCCAGTAAAACAATGCTGTGTGGGGTTTGGTGTACTTTATCCGTTAACAAGCCGCCTGATTCGTGACCAACATAACCCGGTGGAGCGCCAATCAATTTAGCAACGGTATGTGGTTCCATGTACTCCGACATATCAAAGCGAATCAGCTTTAGATTCAAATGGTGTGATAATTGTTTGACTACTTCTGTTTTACCCACGCCAGTAGGCCCAGCAAAAATTAGATTGGCAACAGTGCGGTTATCTCGGTTCAAGCCGGCTCGTGCCATCTTGATTGCAGTGGCTAGAATTTCTATGGCTTCGTCTTGCCCAAAAATAACATGTTTGAGGTTACGTTCTATGGATTGTAAACGTTGACCATCTTCTTGGCTCAAGTCATCTACTGGTATTTTTGCAATTGAGGCAACCACCCGACGAATATCACTTTTATTAATGGCCTGGTCTTGTAAACCTTGTATTTTTTGCCAGGAGCCTGCTTCATCTATGGCGTCAATCGCCTTATCAGGAAGGAATTTATCACTGATGTGCTTGGCAGAAAGCTTAACCGCCGCTTTGATGGCTTCGTCTTCGTACTTAACACCATGATAGTTTTCAAAGTGAGGCTGTAAGCCCTTGATGATTTCAATGGCCTCATCTTGTGTGGGTTCGGCTATGGTTACTTTTTGAAACCTTCTTGAAAGTGCGCGATCCCGATCAAATACATTACGAACCTCTTCTTGTGTTGTGGCACCTATACAGCGGAGCAAGCCTTTGCTCAATGCCGGTTTCAATAAGTTTGACGCATCCAGTGAACCGCCGGAAACTGCTCCTGCTCCAATGATGGTATGTATTTCATCTATGAATAAAATGGTGTGGTCAATTTTTTGTAAATACTTGATGACTGCTTTAAGTCTCTTTTCAAAATCTCCGCGATATTTTGTGCCTGCTAACAGGCCACCCAAATCCAGAGAGAACACCCTGGCATCCTTTATGACATCAGGTACTTGTTGGTTGACAATCAGCATAGCCAAGCCTTCTGCAATGGCTGTTTTACCGACCCCAGGCTCACCAATCAACAAAGGATTATTCTTAGACCGGCGCATCAATATTTGAATCATGCGTTCAATTTCAGTTGCTCGACCAATTAAAGGGTCAACCTGACCATTTTCGGCTTTTTCATTCAAATCAATCAGAAACTCCTTACCACTGTCCTTTTGTTCTGATTCAGGCACTATTTCATTGTTGTGTTCTTCCTTGTCTTGAATTCGTTCTGGTTCAATCTTGCTGCCATGAGCGATGCTTCTTACCACATCAAAACGGGTAATGCCTTGTTTATTTAGCAAATAAACCACATGAGAATCCATTTCATCAAACATGGCCACCAACACGCGGTCGCCTGTGACCTGTTTTAATTCAGCGGATTGTGCCGAATAAATAGCTCTTTGGATAACACGTCGAAAAGCCAGGGTTGGCTGAGTTTCAATCTGAGAATCAGCAGGTAATATTTTGACATGTTGACTGATTAAATCTTCCAACTCTTGTCTGAGCAATGGTATATCGGCTTCAACCATTTCCAAAATGTGTGATGCATGTTTGTTTTCCAGCAAAGCCAACATCAGGTGTTCCATCGTCAACAATTCATGGCGCTCTTTTCTGGCCAGTTTATAGATTTTATTGATGCTTTGGTCTAAATGCGTATCTAACATTACACAGCCTCCGCGACACACAACAAAGGGTGCTCATTATCACGTGAATATTCATTGACTTGTGCCGTTTTGGTTTCGGCCACTTCATGGGTATAAATGCCACAAAGACCTTGTCCACGGGTGTGCACATGGAGCATGATTTGTGTTGCTTTTTGTTCGTCCATATCAAAAAACTTCTGCAATACTTCAATCACAAAGTTCATCGGCGTATAGTCATCATTCAATAAAATGACTTTGTACATTTTGGGTTCTTTGAGTTCAACAGAGGTTTCTTCAAGGATTCCTGTGTCTTGTTGTTGTTTGTTTTCTTTATCGGTCATGTTGACTTCGTTTATCTCATTAAAAATCTTATATTCCCTATATTTGACTTTATACGTAAATTTCAAGCAAAGCAATCGTTTCTGAATAAATTAAAAAGATATGAGCGTAAGGCATGATCTTGTTGGCTTTCATAGTCATTCATCGCAACCTAATCATTGACATTTTTTGCTTATTCACGTGACTGCTTATAAACCCAATAAACCGGACTTTGGTGGAGTTGGTTTCTTACTTTGAGTGGATGACATCAGTTTGTGTATCACGCTTGAATTTATGTGATTAGACTGTTTGTCATTATTCTTGAGTTAAAGTGTGATTGTTAAAAGCCAATATGCACATCTGATTATCCTTATTTGTAGATTATCACTGTTTCGAAAATACTGAAACCTCATGTTTTAGACGTGTTTCAAGATCGGAGCACAGCTGATAATAGAGTGTGAACATAAAAATATATGGTCTGGTGATACTAGTTGCTTCTAATAGACCAATTGCAAAGTACATTGGTTGATTGTAAAGATACCTAGCTTGGAGTAATTAAAAAATGATTCCTGTCTTGCTTAATTTGAGAAAAGAGTCATCTTTCAATGCATCAGCCAATTTATCTAATACCCGTTTTACTGAGTACCTATCCCTGGGATCCATTGATATAATCAATGCATTTGGATAAAGTTCTTTCATTTTGGCACCAATATATTCTGTATTATGCGAACTCAAATCATTGTGTGTGAATGCGTATATAACATTGGCATTTGAACCAGAATTTAATTGGATTATATTGCTATAGTAAGCCACCTCTGCTAAAGGGGTTTCTGAACTCAAGTCTACCAATATTATGTATGCATCTACATTATTGATGACCAGACGACGCATGTAGTCATAACGTTGTTGGCCTGGTGTACCATAAAGTTTAAGAGTGATTAAGTCGTTCTCATACTCTCCATAATCAATGCCAATTGTTGTATTTGTCTTGATTAACCCAACATGGTCAGTAGCCTTCACCTCAGTAGTCAAAATAGGTTTGTTAGTGATACCCATTATGGCAGTTGTTTTGCCCGATCCTGGGCGACCCAGAAATACAATTTTCGCGTGTTGCTTTTTGTCCGGTTTAAAAAAATCGAGCAAACTGTTGACGTATTTTTTTTGTCGCTGCTGTTTCATCATCTGCAGTTGAATGGACTTCAGATTCGATTTTGCTTCTAACTCATTTTCATGATTTGAAAATGGTTTTTTTAGAAAATTTGAAAACTTTTCTTTAAATGTTTGTGAAATAATCTTTCTTTGATTTGAACTTACTGGCTTTTTAATATTTTTTGATATTTCGTTCAGAAGTGGGACTAATGTATGGCTAAATATTGGATAATGTAACAACCACATATTATGTACTTCTTCTTTGGTTACAGCTTGTTCTTCATGGTAAACCAAATAGATGGTTGGTATCGATTTGTCATGTGTGTCAAATGAGTTTTGCTGATATTTTTTTATTTGTACATCAAAGGGAGTGCTATTTTCATTGTTGACTATCCAGTGGTTAGAAAGTTTGAGTCTGAGAAGTTTACAAAATTGATTGATTCTGGTCGTGCAAGAAGTTTCAATATCAACAGGTGATATAATGAATTCTTTTCTTTTTTTTAAAATATCCATACTGATTCCTGTTTCCATTCCCCGATTTTAAACATGTTTGATCTTGTTTGAGGGAGAATGATTGTTATTTTGGGATTCCTTCTATCAATTCTTTAATCTCTGCTATAGTTTCCCGTCCATTGACTAGCAACTTGCCCAAATTAACTTGTCGTGGAGAGATTATTCCCAGATATAAAGAGTCTTCAGAGTCCTGTATTTTTAATAAACCAAGGGTGTTTTCATTCATCATGATAATGGCATCATCAAGACGTTGATTCATAAGAGTGTTGGCAATCGTCTCAGAAATACCCAGTAAAGATCCTGCCATTGGAGAGATCGATTGCACATCGTAATTTGCTCTGCTTCTGTCTAAAAGTAAATGGCCATCCATCGTCGAAATAAAAACGCAGGTACTTTTTTCAACTGAGTCTAGATACTTGTTCAGTGACTGTTTTAATTGAAGTAAGAGATCACTAGAGGTCATGGTTCACCTGGTTAATTTGCCTTCGGATAGTTATTATTTCATTGTTAACGTTATGTCTTTGATAAACTGAACAGGTTTGACAAAGCCAAGGAATGTGTCCTTGTACCACATAAATAACTCTAGTCTTAATGCTCATTAATTGTGTAACTAATGAATGAGTGTAAGTTATGTGTGTTTTCATTTTAAGACTTTTATATGTTCAAATAAATACTATTATATTATTAATAAAAAACTAAATACATGTAATATAAATATACGATTATTGACTTATTCTCTCAACATTTAATTCTTAATGTCGTACATCTTTTTTAAATGTGGTGGATTATTCGGTTAATAGTTAAATCTTCTTAATATTGTTCCCCTTCATTATCGTTGCTCTATGTTAAGTGCAAAAAATTGTCATAAAATAACAAGTATTTATTTGACTGAACGATCGGTCAGTTATAGAATCTAATCAAAATTATAGAGAAATTTCATGAATGAGCGTAAACCTAAAAAATATTTATGGCTCTTGTCAATGGCTTTGCCATTGATTGCTTTGACAGGTGTTTGGTTGTACAAATGGTTCCCTGCGGTTTGGATATTATCATTACCTTTGCTTTTTATTTATTTGGTCATTCCATTTTTGGATTTAATATTTTCGACAGATGAGTCTAACCCAGATGAGCTGCAGGTTGCCAAACTTGAGCAAGATCCCTTTTACAACTGGGTGCTCTATTTGATGTTACCCATACATTTTTATGTTTTTTATTTTTTGGTTGAGTATTTAGTTAGTTATCAACTGGGATTTTGGGCCGAGGTGATTATCATTATGACATTGGGTGTTTTTGGTGGTTTGGCAGTAAATCTGGGTCACGAACTGGGCCATAAAAAGGACCCTATTTCACGTACCTTGGCGAAGTTGGCATTAGCAAGCAGTGCTTATGGTCATTTCAATATCGAACACAATGCCGGCCATCATCGAGAAGTGGCGACACCTGAGGACAGCGCCAGCGCCCGATTGGGTGAAAGTATCTATCGATTTGTCTTTCGAGAATACCCTGGTGGGGTCAAAAGAGCCTGGAAGATTGAAAAGACCAGATTGGCCAGAAAAAACCGCGCATGGTATTCCACGGACAATCAAATATTGCACTCTTATTTACTTACTTTGTTAATCTACGGGTTGATGACCTATTTATTGGGATGGCAAGCTTTGTTGATCGTTTTACTACAAGCGCCTATTGTTTGGTGGCAATTGACCAGTGCTAATTATATTGAGCATTATGGTTTGTTGCGACAGAAAGATGATTCAGGAAAATATGAAAAATGTCAGCCCAAACATTCTTGGAATTCAAATCATTTGATTTCAAATTTGGTGCTGTTCCATCTACAACGACACTCAGATCACCATGCCAATCCTTCCAGACATTACCAAAGTCTTAGACATTTTGATGATGCGCCACAATTACCAACCGGTTACATGGGGATGTTTTTATTGGCCTATATTCCACCTTTGTGGTTTAAGGTGATGGATAAAAAATTAATGAATATGTACCAAAATGACCTGAAATTCATTAATCATTGACAGAAACTACAATAAATAATAAGAAATACAGTTATTTAATGTGAGTTCCTATATAATCCGCACACTTTTTTCATAGCGCTCAGGCGCACCAATTTAATATGTCCTCATCCAATCAACCGCAAACCTTTGAAGAATTGGGTTTGTTACCTGCCGTTCTTAAATCAGTCAAAGAAAATGGTTATGAACAACCATCTCCTATCCAGGCTGCCAGCATTCCACCGATTCTGGCAGGTAAAGATGTCTTGGGACAAGCGCAAACCGGTACTGGAAAAACGGCTGCTTTTGCTTTGCCAATTTTGAGTAATATTGACCAAAAGGCCAAAGGTGTGCAGGTTTTGGTACTTACTCCAACTCGAGAGTTGGCCATTCAGGTGGCTGAAGCGTTTCAGTCATATGCCAGACACATCAAAGATTTCCATGTATTACCCATCTACGGCGGTCAAAGCTATACCATTCAACTCAAACAACTACAAAGAGGCGTTAATGTGGTGGTTGGTACCCCGGGTCGGGTGATGGATCACATGCGCCGCAAAACGCTAAAATTAGACACTTTAAAAACTTTGGTTCTGGATGAAGCCGATGAAATGTTGCGCATGGGTTTTATTGATGATGTGGATTGGATTTTAAGTCATACCCCCAATGACAGACAGATTGCATTGTTCTCAGCGACCATGCCACAAGAGGTGAAAAAGGTTGCCGTTGATCATCTAAACAAACCGGTTGATATTAAAATTCAAACCAAAACCACCACGGCCAAAAACATCAGGCAAAGGTATTGGATGGTCAGTGGTTTAAAAAAACTGGAGGCTTTGACCCGGGTTCTGGAAGTGGAAGAATTTGAAGGTGTGCTGATTTTTGTCAGAACCAAAATGGCTACTGAGGAACTGGCTGAAAAATTACAGGCCAGAGGTTTTTCTGCGGAAGCATTGAATGGCGATATGGTGCAGAAACAACGTGAGCGGTTGGTCAGTAAATTGAAAAATGGAACTGTTGATATCCTGATTGGTACTGATGTGGTGGCAAGAGGACTGGATGTGGATCGGATCAGTCATGTCATCAATTATGATATTCCCTATGACACCGAGTCATATGTACATCGAATTGGTCGTACTGGTCGAGCAGGGCGATCTGGCGAGGCTATTCTGTTTGTGGCAAGGCGGGAACAACGTATGTTGCGGATGATTGAAAAGGCCACCAACCAGGAAATTGAACGCATGGATATGCCCACGGTTGCCGATATCAACGAAAGTCGCATGCAAAAGTTCAAAGATGAAATTGATCAAACACTGGTTAGTCAGGATTTATCCTTTTATCACCAAATCATCAGTGATTTTGAACATGAAACTGATTACAGTGCGCAACAAGTCGCTGCTGCCTTGACTTTTATGATTCACGGAGAAAAGGGTTTGTTGCTACAAGAGTCTAAAGGTGAACGTCACGAGAGAAATAAAGGTCAAAGCAATCAGTATTCAGATGATTCAAAACCGCATGCACGACAAAAGCGACGAGCTGAAGAAGCAAGTGTAGATAACACGCCAGTGCCTTTGTTAAATCATCCTGACATTCCGATGGAACGCTTTCAATTGGCTGTTGGTAGAAACCAGGGTGTGAAACCCAGTCAGGTCGTGGGCATGATTTGTAATGAAGTCGATCTGGCCAGGGAGTATGTTGGACAAATAGACATTTATGATGATTTCACCACTGTTGACTTGCCTGCTGATATGCCCAAGGAAGTGATGTCAATTTTATGGAAAGCAAGGATTTGTGGTCGTAAAAGTGAGATTCAAAAAATGGGTGAAGCGCCTGCCAGAACTCCCAACTCCAAAGGCAAGAATAGAAAAGCCAAACCTAAAAAGCGAGACAAGAAGAACAAGCGACCAAAGAAAAAATAAGATGTATAAAATCGTCAGCAGGATGCTGGCGATTTTTTGTAAAAAATCACGACAAAAAATCCACACCTGATAAAATAAAATCACAATTATTATTGGTGAACTGAGTTCAAGTTCTAGGGGCGTTTGTGAAAAAGATTAAAGTTGGCATCAGTGCTTGTTTATTGGGTGAACCAGTGCGATTCAACGGTTCACATAAAAATTCTGTCTTGTGTCATGATATATTGTCGCAATGGTTTGAATATGTTCCAATTTGTCCTGAAGTTGAAATTGGCA
>JAGRJR010000071.1 GCA_020442635.1 Lysobacterales bacterium | reverse complement strand
TTACAAAATATAAAATAATTCTGTTCACACATATTGAGCAGGCTATCAGAAATAAGAACCTTACACTTAAATACTCATATAAATATAGGCACATAAATTCATACCTCATATCTGATAAGGACTGGGAGACAAAAAAAGAAACTTTACTAAAATCAGCAAGGTTGGATAAGTTTATAAATGGTGAAGAAATTTTACAATCAATGGGCAAGATACTGACTGAATCTTATGAAAAAGTTAACAAACGATGCCTTGATGGAGAAAATGAAGACCTGAAAGTTAATGCCAATGGCAATTGGAAATTGAAAGATCCTGATGCTGCTTTTGATTCTTCTAAATTCATTCCAGGGCTTTTGACAGATGCTAAATATAAACTTTTATATGAATTGATAACTGAGGTAGATTCATACACTGATTTTTCATCAGCATTTAAGCATTCCTCCAATAAACATGCAAATAAATCGATTGACAAAAAATTGTTATATGCAACTTTGATGAGCTTAGGAAACAATTACGGCCATCACACCATGGCAAAATCATCTAAAGGCATATCCAGTAAAAACTTGAGTGACACAGATTTGAAATGGTTTTCAGCTGATAATGTTGAGAAAGCCAATGAAATTGTGGTGAAATTTATTCAAAAACTTTCAATGCCCACTTTGTACAATAATAAAAATGGAATCATACATACCAGCAGTGATGGTAAAAAAATTATCGTAGCAGTTGAGTCTCTTTTGGCAAATTACTCATATAAATATTTTGACAAAGAACAAGGAATAAATGTTAATTCTTCAGTGGATGAGCAGCAAAGGTTTTATCACTATAATATATTAACCTCATCTGATCGAGAGGCACCATATATGATGGATTCGATTGTGAGCTCAGAGGCATCTTTGTTTCGTGAAGGTGAAAAAATAAAGGGCCGTGTTCATTCAACCGATACTCATGGTTATACAGAGGCAATTTTCGCTGGTTTACACTTTTTGAATGTTTCATTTGCCCCACGCATTAAAAACATCCATAAACAAGCCATATATGCATTTGAAGCTAAGTCTTTGCAGAAAAATACCACTAACCCAATAGCACCAAAAACTGCAATTAATAAAAAATTAATACTAAAAAATTGGGATAGCATCTTACGGCTTATGGCAACAATAAAATTAAGAGTTAACACAGCTTCGCAAATTTTCAGAATTTTGTCATCGAGTTCACCTGACAATGAACTATACAAGGCTTTGAAGGAGTTTGGCAGGTTAATCAAGTCTAATTTCATATTGAATTACATTGACAACAAACCTTTAAGAGTATCAATTCAAAAGCAATTAAACAGAGTTGAATTGGGTCAAAAACTCTCCGGGGCAGTTTTTCATGCAAGAAAAGGTAAACTGTATGTTGGTACTCCAGATGAGATGCAAAAAGTTGTTGGGTGCACTACACTCATCAAAAACCTGATAATTTGTTGGAATTATCTATATTTATCTGATTACTACAGTAAATTGAAATCAAAAGAAGATAAAAAAATGGTAATCGAATCTATTAGAAAAGGATCTGTAATTGCATGGGAGCATATAAATATGATTGGTCAGTTCGACTTTGATCAAACTGTTCCAGGCTCATTTACAACTACAGTTCGAGAAATGATGAAGTTAAAGATTTACGATTAACAACTATACTAATTCCCATTTCGCTTTTTTATTTTTATCAAATGGACAATATAATGTTGATTGTTTTCAATTGGTTAGCCCTGCTCTACTACTGATATTGGGTAGAAGTAGTAAGTCTGCCAAAGTGGGGATACTTTCATCAATAAAAGTTACTTCAGGACTCATCTGATTCTTGATGATGCTGATCATTTCCTCATTACTTATAGAACCATATAATTTAGATGCTGAGGCTTCATTACCCAATTGATAAATTGAAAACATCAGACTGTAAGAGGAGTTCAAAGGCAAATTATTAACCAAAGAATCATTACTGAATGCTACAAAAGAAGGGTTAATGGGCCTGTGTTGAAACCCGGAGCGGCTGGTAATAACCAAACACAAAATCAAAACAATCAAAGAAACACCAGCCTTTATACTAAATTGAGATTGAATTGATGGTCGCTGTTTAAGCCATCGAGCGCTGTAATACAATGTAGCTGCCAATAATAAAACAACCACTATGAGTTGTCCCCAATAGCCTTTTAATAACATGCCAAATACTTCAGCTGGAGTTTCCAGGTACTCAAAAAATAAACGATTGGGTCGTAAATCATATTCTGCAATAAAACTTGGTGTAGCGGCCTCCATCAAAATAAATATATTGAAAAAAAACCAACACCAATATCGAATGAAATAATGAACAATGATTCCTTTTGTTTTAGTTATTGAGGTGAACAACAGCAGTAAAACAGGAATACCAATTACCTGTGAAGTTAAGGAAACATCAATACGAAAACCACCTAAAATGATTGGGTAAGTGTCTGAAAGACCGCTAATTCTTTCAGCATAAAGAATCATTAAAATGATTCTTGATAAGGTAAAAACTCCAATTGAAATGAGTGAAAACTTAAACAAGAACCGCAATTGTGTATGAACGTAACTGAATTTGTTATTGATCAAAATAATACATCTCTATGAATCACTTGTTAGAGATGACTTAAAATTAAATCAATCGAATTAATTTTATTTTTTTATAAATGCTGGTTACAAAATGCTGCAAGTTTAGGAAGAATGAGGTCAGGTGTGAACTGTTGAAAATACATTTCCATCTGACTTTTTAGATGACTGTGTGATTTATTCTGATAGAGTTCTGGTTTAAATTGTTCTAGATGGACTGAGTAATTTTTTGGCCCACTTTTGAATAAACCACTGCTGACAATATCCTCCATTGGATTAACAATTCCGAAGGTTGGAACACCCAATGCTTTTGCCATGTTGCTGGCATCCCCTTCGTTACCAATAAATGCATTACAGTGGTTTAAAACAAGTAAAAACTGTCTGATACCAACAGCATTGAATTTTAAGTTGAATTTGACTTGCAAATGAGATGGGAGCTCTGAAACAAACTCAATGGCTTGATGCTTTTGACCCGGCATGGTATTTATCAAAAACATGGCGTTATTGAACTGAGTTAAAAATTTGATCAGCTTGCACATGTAAGAATCAGGATAGCTTTGAGAATGGTTATTGTCAAACAACCCAATCATGATGAGTTTTGACCCATTTAACCCATGTTCATCTAACAACCGCCTCCCCTCAAACATCTCATTTTCATTGAGATGAATTTTAGGCACTTCAAAATTTACTTTTTTATTGGTAGCTGTTGTAAGAAGTGTTAATCGATTTTGTATAAGTTGAGGAATATCAGATTTAACATTGTTAGTATAAGGAACGCGCCTGGTATAAAAAAACCTGTTGTACCATTTGGTAAATGAAATCCGAATGGGTGCTTTAGATTTCCATGAAATCAAACCACTCTGCCAGTGATTTGATGCATCAATAACTACTTTATATTTGGCCTCCCGAATGGCTTTGACAAATCCTTTCATAAATTTTGCGCTTTGCTGATACACTTTTTTGAATTCAATTATTTCATCAATATAAGGATTGTTTATTAGCAAAGGAAGCATGTCTGAATTTACCAACATATGAACAATTGCGTTGTGATTTTGCTTTTTAATCAATTGACAAATCACAGTAGATGCCAATACCTCAACTGTATCACCATGCTGGATAACCAAAATTTTTATATCTTTCATAAGCAAAACATTTTTTACAAACTGCTTTCGATTAATAGAGAGACTTTATTTAAATTAATCAATCGATTTTTTTACATTTTGGTAAACATCCATTTGGTCCTTATATACCTCTGAGGATAAACCCAGCGCGCCTAGAACCGTATGAAACACATTAGCCTGCGTATAATTTTTAATAGTCGAATTAAGTGTTTTTTTGGTAGAGCTCCACACCAAAAAAGGAATCTGATATTGATACTCAGGGGCCATTGATTTGGGAGTGCCGTGTAAATAAACGCCCCCTTCACCCAGAGACTCACCATGATCTGAAATATATATTAAAGTGCTTTCATAGTCTTTTATATTCTCTAAGATGTTGATAAGTTCAGCCAAAAAGTGATCGGTGTAAAGAATAGAGTTATCATAAGAGTTAACCAGTTCTTCGTCACTGCAAGCAGTTAAGTCCACACTGTTACATTCAGGCTGGAAATTCGTAAACTTTTGGGGATATCTTTGACTATATAAGGGTCCGTGTGATCCTTTTTGATGCAGTACAACAAATACTTTATCATTTACCATTTCAGCCATTGAGGTTTTAATACCATCCAGTAAAACACCATCATACTCACACTCATTGTGAGTACATCCATCTCTCAATTCCTGTGCTTCGATATAAGAGTTAACTGTAATCTTTGGCTCACCCCAATTATTGGTTATCCAAGTTACATTGACACCTTGTCGCGATAGATAAGTAGGTAATGGTTCAAACTGCTCACCCCAGATGCTTGTTTCTTCTTCATGAGCCAAGATACACTCTAATGATGCTGTTGTATATGTTGAACATGATGTCGCATTATCTAAAGGTATTATAGGCAGCATAGATAATCGTGGATTGGTGTTTCTTTGATAACCATAAAGTGAAAAGTTATGTGATCTGGCAGTTTCTCCAATCACTAGCACCACAAACTGTTTTGCTTCACTTATTACCTCAATAGGAGGAAGCTCTTTATATTCGATATTTTTTTTATTTTGTTCTTTAATAAATCTTGCTGTATTGGCTATATAGGACCAAGGCAGAATCTTACCTCCCAGCTTTTTGGCATGTTCATCAATCCATAGCCAGGTACTTGAAAATAAATAAGCAACAATGGCAGTTACAATTAAATGCATTAAACTATGTTTTACATAACCCAAAAAACTACATTTATTGATTCTCAACTTCAATAAAATCAAAGCTGGTAGTACACCCAATACAATCACATAAAACAACAATGAAACTGTAAACAACTCCCCTGCTTCAGACATTCTGGTATTGATAATATTTCCCATCATGCTTTTATCAAGAATGACTTGATAAGTTGACATGAAATATAAGGCAATCGAATTAGCAATGAAAATTAAAATTATGCTTATTTTTAATATCATTCGGTGAATGATGGCCAAAAGCGCAAACAAAATAAAAGTTAAAGAAAACAATAAGGCACTTATTAATAGCAACAATTTAAAGCCTACAGGCCAGAAGTCTGATGATTGGTTGACTATATAAGCTAAAACCGGAAAGTTGAACACCACCAGATTGAACAAACCCACCAAATATAACAATGCTATTGCTGATATTGAATAGCTTTTCGATAAGAATTTAAGTGACATTAATGAGGGCTTATTCGCTTATGAAGTTAATTTGTTTAATTAATTTGTATACCAGCAACAAAGAACACACAAACGAAACCAACACAATCATATGGCTCAACTCTATATTTAGTAATCTAATCAAAAGTGCCAATGAGAACAGTGAAAAAAGTATGATATAAAACCATCTCCACCCTTTCCAGTTGTTGGTTTTATCAGAAAATCTTTGTTGTAACATAACACCACTTTGCCCTGCAACCCAACCACAGGCTGCACCTATAATTAAATCCAATGGCCAATGTGCTCCGACTGCAACGCGAGATAAACTGATCATTACTGTTAAAAATAGGAATAAGCCCAAAATCATTTTATCTTTATTACTATTGAATGAGGGATACAATGACATTAACACGGCTACCGAACATGCAAATATTGTGATTGTATGACCAGAGGGCAAACTGGTGTGCCCTATCAATGTTTTACCTATAATTGTAATCTCTGAATGGTCAATAATTGCAGCTGGTCTTGGTACAGAGCTTAATCTTTTTAAAGCTACAGATAATAAGCTGGCAACAGGTATAGAGTAGATGATTGAAGTCCAGGCTTTTCTATTTGAAAACGTAAATAAAAAAACCATAGGTAATAAAATCATGGCTTCCCCAATTTTAGTAATGTTAGTCCAAAAGTACGCTGGTAATTGATTTAACTGGTGATTCAGAGCTATAAACCAATTGATTTGGCTTTCAGTGTATAGCTCCTTTACGAATTGAACATCAAATGAAAAAAGAATAAATAAATTTGGAATAAATAAAAGGGTAATAGGAACAAAGGTCCAAAATAATGAAATATTGTGTTTACCGGTTTGGACCGAATGGGAAAGGCTCTTCATCAATTATCTCTCTGTCATTTTTATTAAACCTACTTAAGAGAGTTAAATTAATGAAAAATCAATCGGAATATTTGTAAAAAGATTTATTTGAAGTTTTAAGTATGGCTATATTTAAAACAACAATCTATCAAAAAGAAATATCAATACCAATAGACGGAATCAAAGGGAGCCAGTCTTTTTGTTCATCAATTAAAACAAACTCACCCTCATCATTTTCTTCATATGAATATTCAGAACAACATTGATTTTTACGATCCAAAATATTAAACACCTGGACCCAATAACGGACATTTTTACCTTTTAACTGAGTTGAGTATTGCGCCCTGACATCAAGATTTAAAAAGTCTTTATTTCTATAAGAATTTCTGGGGCTTATAACAAGCTCACCATCGACCTCAGATAATAAGGTCCTGGGCCAACCACTGTGGTACTGTAACAACGAATTAAATTGCCACTTTTTCCATTCCCATCCCATGCTAAATTTCAAACCATTCTGCTGATCCCAGGAACGCAGAACTTCCTGTCCATCAATGATATCTTTGGCTTCAGAAAAACTGTAACTTGCAGACCAGTTAAAATGCTCATAATAGCCTGAAAGAGTTACATCAACCCCCTTGGTAAATGCCTCTTTAGGTTCAATCCTGATGCGGTCAGAAAATAGCTCAGGATGCAAATGTAGATCTATGAAAAGATTCTCATAATAAGGTTGAACATCACTGTATTTTTTATAATAAAGTTCTGTGCGTAAGTCATAGGTTTCGTTTAATTGATGCTGTATTTCAAAAATAGCAATGTCAGCAATTTCAGAGTCAAAATAACTTAAATTTTCATCCTCTAGCAACACACCATCTATATGTTGATCCTGATAATGTCTGCCGACACCCAGTCGGAAGGTGTATTTATCATTGTAGAAATAACTTAGATTGACCCTTGGGCTGATTTGAGTTTCATTGTTCCAATCCTGGTCATCAAAACGCAATCCGAAATCACCATAAAATTTTGAGGAAAATTTATATCTTAAATTTCCGAACAGTGATTTTCTTAATCCTGAGTTTTTAAATCTATGTGACCGGGATCTTTGTTCATTATTAAGATATAAAATTTCTGTAGCAAAATCACTGCCACTATAAGTTGAATCATATTTTATATCAGTGGTTTCACGTTGCAGCATCAAACCTAATGACAGTCCTGTTTTATCATTTGGATGGTAATAAATATTGGATGAAAAACCATAATAGTTGGTGCGTCTGTCCTCAAAAATGGTGCCTTGTAGCTCATCATCAAATAATTCTCCATTACGATTGGTATTATTGCTTTGATAAAAAATAAGTGTTTCAAAATCTACATTTTGATTGAGTGGATGTTCTATAGAAAACCAATAATTGTTATCTATGTATTTTGCCCTGGCAATTTCATCTTCATTAACTAAATTTAAATTGATGGTATCTTTTGCATGTAAAACATTACCCTTGATTACGGTACCATTACTAAAATTTTGCTGTAGATGAACAAACACATCATCGTAGCTGGGATCCCCAACATCAACATCAAAAACACCCGAACGAAATAAATCACCACCGGACCTGTACGATACAAGGTATTGAGAATCTGTATTAAATGATTCTCCAAAAGTAACGTGTGAGTTAAGTACACCTAATGATAAATCCATAAAGAAATCATCACTGGGATCTGTGCTTTGAATCTCCATAACTGAACTGATGTAATTCCCATATTTTGCAGGAAAAACCCCAGCATAGATGGACAATTCATCAACATAACTCAGATTAATCGCTGAAAAAATCCCAAAAAAATCTTTAAAATGATATGGATGTCGTAACGCAAGCCCATTGAGCACAACTTGGGATTCATTCTGTTTACCTCCCCTTACATGTGTTCTTGCTGATAAACCCGAGGAATTGATACCAGGTAACTTACTGATTGCTCGAGCTGGATCGTTACCCGCATGAGGGGTTAAAGACAGTTCATCATGTGTTAAAACTTTTTGGTTTGCCTGATTGTAAGTTTTAAAATCAAAATAACTGGTGGTGACGTACAGATTTTCTAATTGCTCTGGCGTTTTATTCAAAACATAATTTTTGCTCAAAACATTGTTGTCTTGAACATCTATGACATCACTTTGTTCATCATAACCGTCAGCCTTGATGACAATGACAGTTTTTTCACCTGATTCAGTAAAGAAATAAAACCCAGACTTGTCATTTATTGCAAGTTCTTTCCCTAATTCAGTTGCAATTATTTTAGCACCTATTATTTGGTACCCCGTTTCAGCGTCAACTATATTGCCGATAACGATGTCATCAGTTAATTCAATATTTGTATTTCTAGACGTGGGTTTAATCAAATAAAGGGATTCTTTAACTTCAACGATTTCAAAATTAATGGTTGTTAAAAAATCACGTAATGCGCGTATTGAGTTTATGGGTCTATCTAATGTGATTTCATCAGCAGTTAAAAAATCATTGCTGTAAACAATTTGATCATCAGATTGAGTCAGCTTTTTTATGGCCGACTCTAATGTTCCATAGGAAAACTGAGCACCAGCACCATAAGATGATATCAATAAAATAGATACACAAAGAAAACGAAAATACATCATTGAACAACTGTTAATGAGCTGCCATTTTATCTATTACCTTCTTGTATGTAAATCTGGTCATCTACAATTGAATAATTCAAACTTGTAGTAGGGAGAATAACCGCCAGTGAATCAAAAGGCATAATCCCGTTAATTGATCCTGCAAGGATTATATTATTTGCATGGATTTTCACTGCATCAGATGCCCATTTAATTGGATAACCGGTTTCGCTGCTGACCCAATCGAGATATTCACTGAGCGCACTGTTTTGTATAACAAAGCCCCTATTTATCTTTTGTGTCCAATCCCAGCTTCTATCATATGGACTGATGTCAGAGTAACTTATAGCGCCATCATTTTTAACAGAGAACAATTTGCCTTTCTTTAGTTCGGATTGAGGGATTTGCTCTCCATTGACCAATACCAATCCATTTCTGACACCAATGCTCAGTTCGTCATCAACAAAAGATACACTGTATTGAGTACCAATGTGATTCACATAAGCAACAGGTGTATTTACAGTTAATTTATGGTGCCCCGTCGAACTGTCAGAATCGATATAAATTCGACCAGACATTAACTGAATTTCGTTATTTGATGCTATTTTTAAATGGGTGTTTTCATCAACTCTAAACTGGTTGCCGTTATTGAGCTCTACCAATAATCTATTATTTTTTTGAGTTTTAATGTAATCACCTGGGCTGATAGTTTCATCATCATTCAGCAAAGCCCAGGATTTATTGTCGTGACTTATATTAATCTGACCTTGTAAAACTATTTGGTTCGCGATATTAAATACCGGTTGTTGGCCTTGGTTAATAAGTACAAAACCAAATAGAGTGAAAATAGCTATAAATGATGCAGCAATTTTAAGTGCATGTTTTCTATAGAAAGGTTGGCCATGTGTTTTAAGCCACAAAGCATGTACCTCATTATAAACTTCATCTCTGACTGACTGTTCAGGCTTTATTCTATGACCTGCTTTTGTCAGTAAATGCTCTATATCTTTATTATTCATATCAGTCATGATGATTCCTGTGGGTTTAAAAAATGCTGGGTATGCTCACCCAGAATTCTGGTGACAACAGTTTTAAATGCTTCTCTGGCTCTTGCCAGTTTGGACTGAACTGCTGTTTCACTTATGTTTAAGTCTTCTGCTATTTGTGTAACGCTTAATTTGTCTAAATACTTCAATTCAAGCAAATCACCATAACCATTAGGCAAGTTATCTAAGGTACTAGAAATGATTTCATTCAATTTGGAAGTTTCATACTTCTTATCAGGATGATCATTTATTTCACTGGTAATGTTATCAAAAATTTCCTGCACTTCAGGAAAATCACTGACCCTTACAGTTTGTTTGATGTTATTTTTTCTGAAATACAAACTAATTTGCGACCGGTTAATTTGGCAAAGCCATGACATTAAAGAAGCTTCGCCTCTATATTGTTTTATGTTTTTAATGGCTAAAAACAAAGTTTCTTGAACGATGTCTTTGGTAAGCTCTTTATCCCCATCCAATCGAATCAGTGAAAACCGATACAAACGAGGAAAATAAAAATCAAAAAAATGGTTGAACATTTTTTCATTTCTTTTTGCTATGCCTTTGGCTAATTTTAAATCTTCAAAATGAATCAAGATCAGAACCTATTCGTTTAAAAAGAAATACTTTTGAGTGATTATTTATTCATTATCTCTATGTTCACAAAATAATCACCAAAAAGCTCTGATATCAATAGAGATTAAAATTTCGTAAATCAATCGAAAAAAAATTAATTAATTAATATTCGGTTGATTTGTTTAAAAACCATCTCTAAAGGGGCATGAATGATAGAGATAAAAGAATTAACCCTCAAAATATCAGTTTAACACTTTGGCATGTTAACCTGATCATCAGCTTGATATTTGTCATTATTTACAATGTGTTTTTCTGGAAAGAAATCGCTTTCATCATAAAACCGAACACATTCAAAGATTATCAATTGATTGGATCACTGGTTTTATTTTTAATTTTTATGATTAATTTGATACTGAGTTTATTCACTTTCAGATTTTCAGCTAAGCCGATTTTAGTCACTTTATTCTTACTTTCAGCGATCTGTCTTTACTTTATTTCTCAATATAACATCGTTATTGATGGTGAAATGGTAAGAAATGTCATTGAAACTAATTCTTCTGAAGCTAAAGATCTATTGAGTTTAAAGCTTTTATTCTATGTCTTGTTTTTGGGAATTTTACCTGCTTATTTAGTTACTAGGATTAACATCAAAAACCAAACCATTTGGCAATTGCTAACTGAAAAAATCAAAGTGTTGATCATCACTGTAATGGCCGTGGGATTAATAGTTTATACCCAATACCCTTCTTTCGCTTCAATAGCACGATCAAATCATCATTTGTCTCACATGATATTGCCAACCAATTTTATTTTCGGTAGTTTCACCTATATTAAAGAGCGATTTAACCAATCTTCTGCCCCGTTCAATGACATCAGCAAAAACGCTTTCAGAGGGCCGAACCATGAACAAAAAGAAGTTATAGTTTTAATAGTAGGTGAAACTGCACGTGCAGATAGATTTTCTATAAATGGATATCAAACCGAAACCAATCCTGAGTTAAAGAAACGTAATCTCATTAACTTCAAACAAACAAGTTCTTGTGGCACCAGCACAGCCGTTTCCCTGCCCTGTTTATTCTCTCACTTAAATAGAAAAACCTATAGTCAAAAAGAAGGGAAAAACACTGCTAATTTATTAGATTTTCTTGATGAGGCTGGTTTTGATGTCCAATGGCGTGACAATAACACTGGATGCAAAGGAATATGTAAACGAATTGATTATCTAGATTTAGCTAATGCTCAAGATGAAAAGCTTTGTTCCTCTGGCGAGTGTTATGACGAAATATTAATTAAGGGTTTACGAGAACAGATTCTAAATAACCCTAATAACCAATTCATTGTTTTGCATCAGAAAGGCAGTCATGGTCCAGCTTATTACTTGAGATACCCACAAAGTTTTGAAAAATTTAATCCGACATGTGAAAACATCCTGTTACAAAACTGTACCACCGAAGCGCTAAACAACACATATAACAACACCATACTCTATACCGATCATTTCATAAATGAGACGATAAAATTACTGGAGTCCTTACCCGAAAGCACATCAACACAATTAGTTTATATTTCCGATCACGGAGAATCTCTAGGTGAAAATAATCTTTACTTGCACGGTACTCCTTATGTAATTGCTCCAGAAGCCCAAACACATGTCCCCTTTTTCTATTGGAATAACCATCAAACCAAAAGCGAAATGGTTGACTTTGCTTGTTTACAATCAAAACAGAACCATCCTTTTTCCCATGACAATGTATTTCACTCTATGCTTGGCTTGTCACAAGTATCTACTGCTTACTATAAGCCTGAATTAGATATCTTCGAGTCTTGTATGAGTAAAGAGCCGTCAAACTTGACCGCCAATATTACTTTGGAGTGATTCATATGAAACTACTGATTAGTGCATCTTCTTTACTTTTATTGACACTCAATATTCACGCAGAATGTCAGAAGTGGGATATGAGTTTAGAAACTGAAGAGCATGTTATTGGACAAATAGTTATCAATGCTCAAAATGTGTTTAATCCAGAAAATGACTTGGAAAACAAAAGTTTTCATCGTGTAGCCAATGGAATAAGAATCCAAACCAAAAAGCATGTAATTGAAAGAGATTTATTATTTGTGGTTGGCGATATATTAGATGCCAAACTTTTGCAAGAAACAGAGCGTATTTTGCGTGCAAGACCATATATCAAAGACGCCAAAATAACACCTGTTTCCTTGTGCAACGATGGTGTCATTATCTCAGTAGTAACTAAAGACAACTGGACATTACAGCCGGGTATTTCTTACGGATTTTCTGGAGGTCGGTCTAAGTATTCTTTTGAATTACAAGAAAAAAACCTTTTTGGGCTGGGTAAGTCACTTGAATTTAAGTACAAAAAAGGGCTGGTCAGAACCGAAAATTCAATTGAATATTATGATCCTAGTTTATTTGGATCGTCTAAAACTTTGTTAGTGGGGTATCAAGACAACTCAGATGGAAATCTAAAACATTTCAATTTAAACGAACCCTTTAAGTCATTGAACACACCTTTTTCGTGGGAAATTGATTCACTTGACTGGGAATTGGTTAACCCATTGTATGAGTCGGGACGTAAAGTGGATGAAATTGGCCAATTTATCGATAAAAAAACGCTGCGATATGGAAAACTTCTTAGTGCTAAAGATGATTCGTACCATCGTATAAATTTTGGTTACACATCAGATAAAAGCACTTTTTTTAACTCCTTAGATTTTCCTGACACGCCATTACCAGAAAATAGGTTATTTGAATACCCATGGGTCAGTTACGAATATATAGATGAAGAGTTCATAGAAAAAACAAATTTCAAAAGTATGGGGAGAACAGAAGATATCGCTTTAGGACATCATTTGTTTGCACAATTAGGTTATGACAGTCAGCAATCAAATTGGCACTATGATATGCGTTACTCAAAGGGGTTATTACCTAATGAAAAAAATCTATTTAAATTTAATGTTTACTCAAATGGGATTTTGAATTCTGATCAAAACATAAATACACATACAGGTTTAGGTATAGAGTGGCATCATTTTCAATCACCAACCAAAACATTTTATGCTGCTACAGCACTCGATTTGGGTGAGAACTTATTTGCTGAAAAACCTCAATATTTGGGCTCAGAAACAGGTCTAAGGGGATACCCCTTCCGTTATTTAAATGGTGATAATGTTTGGCTAACTACACTAGAACAGCGTTACTTCTACAATTGGTATCCATTACGAACTTTTCAGTTTGCTTCAGCTCTATTTTTTGATGCAGGCCGGGTTTGGTCAGATGGAACCAGCGGCAATACATATTCTAATGTCGGGATTGGCTTTCGATTAGTCCCGACCAGAACATCTGGTGGTCAGGTTATCCATTTTGACGTTGCTTTTCCAACAGAGTCAAAACCTGGCCTTGACAGTGTGCAATTTCAGATTAGAGCAAAGAAATCTTTTTAAACTATGAATATTATTCTTAAAAATAAAACGTGGCTCCATCTAATTATTTGCATGGTGGCTTTAACCGCAAGTATAGATGTAAATGCAAATTCTAAAATTCAGGAAATATCAGCATTGGGGTTGAAAATAAAAAACCAGGTGGAAGCCACAAACGAAATAAATTTTCCAGTTGAAATAATTAAATCAGACTTATATGAAAATGCTTATTTGCCCATCAATTTACAAATTCGTAACGATTCAGTAGGGTTTGAACAATCTGATATAAAAATAAGACGCCAAATACATGAATTAATCAGCCAAGTTCTTAGCAACAAAGGTTATTCCGACTTCGTACTGAATTTGGAATTAGGAAAACATTTGGAAGAACTGATCGGCAAAGACACTGATCACGTATTTAAATTCTATGGAGCACCGGACTCTGGGTATTGGGGGTTTAAATTTGAAGGCTATCACCTTTCCATTTCATTTTTAATCAAAGACTTTGAGTTGCAGTTTATTAATTATTTTTTAGGTCAGGATTTTGATCAATTAAGTAAAACTGCCATCAAATCTGAATCAATTTATAACGAAGGTGTTCAGATAGGAAAAAAACTAATGAGTAAGTTATCATCCAAAAAATTGGGGCAATCGTACTTATCGATTAATACGCCTCAGGATATTATGACCAATCCAAATCAGTCTTTTCTAGTTATGGATGATTTAGGTTTGTCTAGTGAGGCTCTTAACAGTAAGCAACTTCCTCTATTTATTTCTTGGCTAAGTGAATATTTTAATCAATTTTCAGACTCAGTGATTTCTCCATTGTTGGAGATTAATGAAGATGAGGACCATGAGAATTTTCACATCATTTGGAGTGGCAATTTCAAAGCTGAAGATGGTGAGTTATATTATTTGATTTACAATGAAAACACGATCATCGAACACAGCTTCAAAAACAATCACCTTCATTCAATCATTAGATTGAAGTTTTAAATAATGAATAATGAAATTTTAAGTGAGTCTCAAAAAACTCGTATAGTTTGTCAGGACATTAATGCTCACAGAAAATTTTTTACTTTATTTTTTATAAATGATTGATTAGTTACGCTTTTTTGTTTTTGCTTTTCGGGTGTAAACCAATTCGATGGATTGGTCTTCTCCCTGGGTGGTTTGTAGGTTGAGGAATTCGTTGAGTTTGTATTTAAGTACCCAAAAGCCAAGACGGTTGAAGATGCCATGGTTATAGGCGATATAGAGTTTGTCATTAACTTTTTTACCGGCTTCGATAACAGTGTCTTCGGCCTTAGCAGCTTCTTTGACAGTGAGGACATCGATGCCGAAAGTGTTTTGTATTTGTCGAAATACAGGTGCGCCTTGATTTAATCCAAGCAGTATGGCTGTTTGTTTTAACTGTTCTCCATTGATGCTGCCGGCTTGATTGATGCCATTGCCTGTCATGATGTAGGAGAGGATTTCAATGTCGCTTAGCGTGGGTTCCGAAAATAATTTTGATTGGAGGTTGTTTACGGTTCCTCCCAATTGAACTCCGGCAATCACGTTACCATCAAGTGATTTACGGCTGGCTTTAACGTTGAGTTGGGGATTGTCAACGGAGCCATTAAATATCATTTCACCAGTGTTGATGTCTAGTTTTTGGCCATACACTTCGTATTTACCCTCTTCCAGGTTTAACGTGCCTTTGGCGACAATCGGTTGGTCCTTGAGTTGTTTTAAATGCATTGAGCCGCTGAGCAGGGCTTGTAAACCAATGACGTCGAGCTCAAGTTTATTAGCAATGATGGTATTGATGTCAAAAGTGATGGGATATGCTGTAGTCTCGCCGGTGTTTTCGTTTCGGATAATAACCAGATCATTGGAGTTGGCTACTGATTCAGGTGGTAACTGTTCAACAACTACCCTACCCTGGTCAAATATCAAGTCACCTTGAATGGACATGGTTTGCTGATTGGCCAAGATGTTCAATTGAGGAGATACATGAAGTTTTAGCTCTGGAGTGTTGAAAATCATGAAATTTTTACCACTTAATAGGCCTTTATAATTCCATTGGTTTTTATTGTTTTTTTCAGGTGTTATCGTTAAAACACCTTCTGAGGTAAATTGGCCTTGATTGATGTTGGCAAGGTTTTGTCCAATTATTTTAATGTGATAATTCGGGTTTTTCGATGTAGAAGTGTTCACTTGTAAATTTAATTGTTCTATCACAGTGCCCATCCTACTTAAACTCATGTAACCATTAGGCTGTGAAAAATTTAACTGGATTTCGGGTTGTTTAAGTTGTCCTTTGATTTTTGCCTCTAACAGAATGCGACCTTCCAATTCGCTGATTTCAGAAGTAAGGGTTTTGATGGCTGCGGTATTAATGATGGTCCCGTTAATTGTGCCATCAATAAGCCATTGCCGTTGGGCACCATAAGTGATGTGGACTTTACCAGTGAGTGTGTCGTTATCTGACGTAGCAAAATCCAATAGCATCGTCGAGCCGTCTTGATTTGAGCTGGCTGCTAATAGAAGTTTACTGATGATGACTTCATTTTTTTGTGTGTCTGATTGCCATATTTTTACTACGCCATCATTAATTTCAAGATTAGATTCCATGCGCAAAACATTGTTAATTAAGGCTAATTTTGCTGAGCCATTGGCCAACCCTGTTACCTCAAGTGTACTGGGTAAAAACATTTGAAAAGGCACCAAACTTAAAGCATCAACAGTTAGGTCAGCTGTCATTTGTTGAGACGTTTGTTTTAAATTTAGACACAATGTACCTTCCGCTTGTCCTACCCAGCAAGCTAGGTCAATATTGATGCTATTGTTTGCCCATTGGACTGAAACAGGCTTTATTAGGCGTATGTTTTCTCCTGATGGTACTGATAATTGATGTTGTTGTAAAACACCCTGCCAATCGTGCGAAGTCAGGTTATAAGCACCTGTTAAGTTGGCTTGTTGATGCAGTCCATCATGCTCGGCATCGATGTCTATTTGATGTTCCTTCAACCATCCTTGTTGCTTGATGGTAAGCTGGTCAACAAGTCGATCTTTGAGCGCTAGATCATTTATTTTGATTGATGTTTGAATGTCTTGTTGCCACACACCTTGACTATTTAATGCCAATTGCTTGACTTGGATATCATGGAATTTGAGGTTTTGGGCTTGCATTTTTGCCTGAAATTCAGGTTTTTTATGGCTTCCAGCAATTGTTAGCGACCCTGCAAGCTGGCCGTTAAGGTCAGCATCTAACAGGGTTAAGTCACTCCAGTCCAATGATACCGACATATCCACCTGTTCAGCACTGATAATGCCATTAACCTGTAAGGTGTTTTCGCCCAGATTGAGCATCAATTGATCGGCTTGAAGTTGCTTGTTACTGTATTCAAGCTGACCAGAAAATTCAAATGATTGGTTTTTTAGTTGCCCCAGAATTTGATTGTTTTTACTGCTAATAAACAAACCATCTTCAGTATCATTCAAAT
>JAGRJR010000070.1 GCA_020442635.1 Lysobacterales bacterium | reverse complement strand
AAGCCCAAAACGACCTTTTGGTTTGGCCAAATAATCAACCAAACATTCAGCATCATAAAAGTACCCAATACAGCACCTAATAAGATGAAGGCATTCAATGTCGAACCTAACACACCTAACAACACCACACCTGTCAAGAATGTCATCATCGCTCCCCAACGGAACCACCACAGTGCACGAGTAGCTAATTTGGCCTTAACGTCAGGCAAAGCATCTTTTGATGCCTCCTTAAAATATTCACCTTGAACAAAATTAAAATAATACAACAAACCAATCCAGGTAATGCCGAACAAACCATGACCCCAACGAGCCAACATATCAACCCAAACGTTATTCATAAAGCCTCCTCATAATTAATAAATTTTTAACAATAATATCTTAAGAGAGTCTATTCAGGCAGTCAATCAATTGATGCTGACATTTGAGTGAGGAGATTCTCAGTGAACAGTCAAATTAAAAAAGCCTCTGGTGTTATCCAAAGGCTTTTCGTCTATTTGCCTGAACGTTTGAGCTTTTTCTCTAAACGTTTTTCTTTCAAAGTTTTTACAGGCTGTTTTTTGACTTGTTTTTGTGCATCATGACTTTTAGACATCATAGCCTCCTAAAGACAGTATTGATACGATACAAGCATGCAGAGTCAAGATAAGTTAAGTTGATTCTTGGTTTGTTATTGCGGTTTTAATCAACAATAAAATGCATCGCTTGTACGTCATAATCTACGCTTAATTTTTAATAAATCAAGTGATATTTGATTGCAATCTGCAAATATTTTTACCTGTGATTTCAATGTTTATTTGTCCCTATAATTGACTTCTCAACTGGTCACTAATAAACAATGACTATAGTTACACGCTTCTTTGCAAAGTATTTGTTAAACTAAAAGCAGTTACAAAATGAATTGGGTTTCACTTGACAATACGCATGCGTATGGTGAAAATAAAAAACTTCTCAGAAAACAATTACTTCTTATGATTCTAAAAGATTCCAAAGTCGCAGTCGTAGACGGCTTAAGAACTCCATTTATGAAAGCACCAGGCGGTAAAGCCATGGACATCAAAGCCTATGATTTGGCACGTGAGGCAATTAACAACCTGAAACACCGCCACCCTTTTTTACAAGATGATTGTGACATGGTTACCATGGGTACCGTGATTCAAAACGCATCTACTTCTAACATTGCCCGCGAAGCACTGATTGGAGCTGGCTTGAATTTAGATACACCCGCATTTACTGTAACCATGGCGTGTATTTCCGCCAATGTAGCCATTACCAATACGGCCAATGCCATTCAATCTGGCGCTGCTAAAGTGGCCATTGCCGGTGGAGTTGAATCATCATCTGATGCGCCGGTTCGCATCACCCACAAATTAAAGAAAACCTTATTACAAGCGCAAAAGGCCAAAGGTTTTAAAGGATTTTGGCAAGTCTTTAAAGATTTTAAATTCAAATCATTGGCACCAGAAGCACCAGCCATCGCCGAGTTTTCTACGGGGCTGACCATGGGTGCTGATGCGGACCAACTGGCCGCTAAATTTGACGTCAGTCGTGAACAACAGGATGCCTTTGCCCTGCGTTCTCACCAATTAGCTGCCGAGGCCTGGGAAGCTGGCGTATTCAAAGATGAAGTATGCCCATTACCTATTCCTCCACAGTTTAATGTGGTTGAACAAGATGACACTTTTTATGCAGAATCATCGATGGAAAAATTGGCGAAATTGCGTCCAGCTTTTGTTAAGCCACATGGCACCATTACCGCAGGTAACGCTTCACCCATTACCGATGGTGCTGCAGTCAGTTTATTGATGGATGTAGAGGAAGCCAAAAAACGCAAACTCAAACCTCAGGTAGTGATTGAGGGCTATACATTTTCCGGACAAAACCCTCATGGAGAATTGTTATTGGGACCAGCTTATACCATGCCTAAATTACTCAATGAAGCAGGACTTGGCATTGATGATATTGATGTGTATGAGATTCATGAAGCTTTTGCTGGTCAAGTTTTAGCCAACCTGGCAGCCTTACAAAATGAGACATTTTGTAAAGAGAATCTGGGCCTGAAAGGGGCTTTTGGTGAGATTCCTATGGATAAAATCAATACCCAGGGTGGTTCCTTGTCTTTGGGTCATCCCTTTGGAGCTACTGGCTCCAGGCTATTGACATCTGCCACCAGAAGACTGATAGAGAGCAAAGGTAAATACGCGCTGATCAGCGCTTGTGCAGCAGGCGGTTTAGGCTCATCAATACTACTGAAAAGAATAGGATAATCATCATGGCAGCATTTAAATTAACCAAAGAAAATAACATCGCAACCATCTGGATGGATCAACCAGGCTCGGAGGTCAATACACTGTCAGTATCCTTGTTGGATGACTTCACCAAACTGATAGACCAAATTGAAGAAGACAGTGACATCAAAGCCGCAGTTCTGATTTCCAAAAAAGAAAACTGTTTCATCGCTGGTGCTGACATCAATGACTTTATCAATATCACAGACTCTAAAGAAATAGAAAACCTGTCCAGAAATGGCAACAAAATTTTGATGCGGGTTTCCAAGATGAAAAAACCGATGATAGCAGCCATCAATGGCGCTTGCTTAGGCGGCGGTCTTGAAGTCGCGATGGCTTGTCATTATCGCATCGCAACTACAGACAAGAAGACGGTTTTTGGTTTACCAGAAATGAAGCTGGGTTTATTACCAGGCGGAGGTGGAACCCAACGGTTGGTTAAATTAACTAATTTACGCTACGCATTGGATGCTTTACTAACGGGTAAAAACATCTATCCGTTCAGTGCTCAAAAAGCTGGATTAGTGGATTCTTTGGTGCATAAAGAAGGTTTGTACCAGGCGGCATTGCAAGTAGCTACTCAGCCTATCAAGCGTAAGCCTAAAAAATTAGGCTTGGTAGATAAGTTGCTGAATACCAAACCAGGCAGAAACTATGTGTTGAAAAAAGCCCGTGAAACAGTGATGCGCAAAACCCGTGGTAACTACCCTGCTCCATTGAAAATCTTGGACTGTGTTGAAACAGGTTTAGAACATGGCATGGCTGCTGGTCTTGAAGCAGAAGCCATGGGCTTTGGTGAATTACATGCAACACCCGCCAGCAAAAACCTGATTGGGCTTTTTATGGCCATGCAGGAAAACAAAAAGCTTAAAAACAACAACAAAACTGAAAACGTTGACAGCATTTCAATGATTGGTGCTGGCTTCATGGGTGCAGGTATTACTGAAGTATCCATCAAAAATGGTTATGATGTGATACTCAAAGACATCTCCAACCAGGGACTTGCCAGTGCCTTGAAAACCATTTGGTCGGACTTTAGCGGCCTGGTTAGAAAGAAAGCCATGGGAGCAGTCGAACGTGATCGTCTGATGTCAAAAGTCAAAACCACCACCAGCGATGATGACCTCAATCACTCAGATTTGGTTATTGAAGCGGTCTTTGAAGATATTGGACTTAAACAAAAAATATTGGCAGACATTGAAGCGCGTTGTAAAAAAACGACCGTATTTGCCACCAATACATCTTCACTTCCATTAGCAAACATAGCAGAAAAATCTGCCCATCCACAAAACGTAGTCGGTATGCACTATTTTTCACCTGTGCCCAAAATGCCATTGCTAGAGTTGATTGTCACTGATAAAACCTCTAAACGAGCCCGCCAGATGGCCACCAATGTAGGTATTAAGCAAGGCAAAACTGTGGTCGTGGTTAAAGATGGTCCTGGTTTTTATACCACTCGAGTATTATCGGCTTTAACTCATGAGGCCATTAAGGTATTACATGATGGCGCTAAAATCGAAGATGTAGATTCAGCCATGAAAGACTGGGGATTCCCGGTTGGTCCATTGGCCTTAATGGATGAAGTGGGCATTGATGTTGGTGCTCATATAGCCCGTGGCGCCCTGGGTGAAATGTTTACTGAACGTGGTATTGAACAAGATGATACCGTACAAAAACTGGCTGAAGCCAAATTATATGGCCGCAAAGCAGGTAAAGGTTTCTACAAATACCCTAAAAAAGGTCGTAAAACCGTTAACACCGATATATACAAATACTTTGGCGGTGAAGAACGCAAAGACATGAAAAAAGCCGACATTCAAAACCGCATAGGTCTGATATTTGTCAATGAGTGTGTACATTGTTTAGAAGAAGGCATTCTGTTTACTGCGAAAGACGGTGATTTGGCAGCGATATTGGGCTTAGGCTTTCCGCCCTTTACTGGCGGGCCATTTAGCTATATTGATGCCACTGGTGCTGACCAAGTGTTGCAAACTTTGAATGAACTAACGGAAAAGCATGGTGATCGATTCAAGCCTGCTGGCTTATTGGCAAAACATGCCAAAGATAACAAACTATTTGTGGGATAATTTAGCTGAAACCTGATTTGTTTCAGAATGCTTAGAGAGGTTGTGGCTACTATCAATATAGTCAGCCACAACCACATTGTTTTTACCATTGGCTTTGGCTTTATACAAAGCTTTATCTGCTCTGGTCAACGTATCATTAACCAATGACTCTTCTTCAACCCATTGAGCCAAGCCGACACTGATGGTTAGCTTCAAAAATGTTTCGTAATCAACTTGAAAGATCTTATTGGCAACCTTGCTGATGATTTTTTGCGCCAGTTGATTGGCTTCAAATAAACCCGTGACAGGCATCAACACCACAAATTCCTCACCACCCCAGCGATAAATGCTGTCAGCGGTTCGAGTGTAGCGTTGCAACATTTGACTGATTTGCTGCAAAACCCGATCACCCACTGCATGCCCATGTTGATCATTGATTGGTTTGAAGTCATCGATATCAAGTATCATGACGGTGAAATCACTTCCTACATCAGCACTGAATTTCAGTTCACGATCAGAGTTTAGGGCAAAGGCTCTGCGGTTATATAAGCCAGTTAACTCATCAGTCAAGGATTCATGCAACATGACTTGTTGCTTTCTGATGTGATGCTTGGCCCATTCAACCAAACCATAAGCACTGATCGAATAACCTGCTATCAACAACACACCGGCAATATACCAACTCAAATTATCAGGAATGTCAAAAATAAATGAACAGGTCACCAACAACAACGCCACAAAGCTCAACAAAAAGCCCATAGGCATGGCCCGTCTCTTAACTTTATGAGCACCTAAATCATTGACTATGAAGAAAAAATAGCACATAGCAGCCAATATAGCGTAAATGATCACCAATAACCACTCAACTTGAGGTTGCTGTTTAAAATGAAAAGCCAATACCACAAAAACCGAGCTAACTAACCCCAATAACAGTACAAGGTAACTAACTACTGAAATGTATGTTCTGCGTCTTTTATGGTCGGCAGCTTTTACGGTATTCATAGCGAAGAGAAAATTAAATCCTCGGTATTCTGTAACATTTGAATGTGTTTTTCTGTGATATATGACACGTCCTAAATGTTTTTCAATAGATCAAGACCAAAAAAAGGCCGGATAGTCCGGCCTTTTGCATATATCCTTGAAACTGAATTAACGTTTCGAGAACTGAACTGAACGACGGGCTTTGCGCAAACCGACTTTCTTTCTTTCCACTTTTCTTGCATCACGAGTTAAGAAAGAATGCTCTTTCAAAGCTGGACGCAAAGTTTCATCAGATTCCAACAAAGCACGTGACAAACCTAAGCGAATGGCACCGGCTTGACCTGTTGTTCCACCGCCTACAACCGTTGCCTTGATGTCGAATTGGTCAGTCAATCCTAATTTTTCTAATGGTTGTTTGACCACCATTACAGCAGTTTCGCGGCTGAAATACTCACCAATTTCTTTGTCATTGATGACGATTTTGCCTGAACCTGGAGTTAAGAATACGCGTGCAGATGATGATTTTCTTCTGCCAGTTCCGTAATATTGTTGAGTTGCCATATTCTTATACCTCTAATGTTTTTGGTTCTTGTGCTGCATGTGGGTGCTCAGGACCTGCATACACTTTCAGCTTACGGTACATTTGACGACCCAAAGTATTTTTGGGCAACATACCTTTAACCGCTTTTTCTATCACGCGCTCAGGATGCTTTTCCAATAAGTCTTTCAAATTGATTGATTTCAGGTTGCCCACATAACCAGTATGATGATGATACATCTTGTCATTCAATTTGTTGCCAGTTACCGCGACTTTTTCAGCGTTTACCACAACAATATAATCACCGGTATCAACATGAGGTGTAAACTCTGGTTTGTGCTTACCACGAAGCCTTAAAGCAATTTCGGTGGCCATACGACCCAAAGTTTTACCTTCGGCATCGATCAAAAACCATTCACGATTGATTTCTTCTGCTTTTGCACTAAATGTTTTCATATTACTCTACGATTTTAAATTTGGGCCTGCCTTGAGTGTGAGCCCTCAGACCACGCCATTTACAAAGAGCGGGAATGGTACTTAATTCCTTGTTTGGTTGCAAGTATTTTGTTGAATATTTTCATTAACAAAGGCTTTATTTGCCTTGATCACTTAATGGGTGGTTGAATGGTGCATTGTGGCCATGCGTTGATTAACCTCAAGATACAACATCATAACTCCTGAACGTACATATTCAGTGATTTCTATGAAGTCCAGTTCTTCTCCTTCCAAACCCTCGATGTCATTATCAATGCGAGCGATTTTATCCAGATCATTGAAGAACTCTTGTGCATCCTGACTCAAACCTCTGGCTTGAAAACCAGCCGTTCCCAATGCTGATAAATATGTGGCAATCCAATCCGCCAAAATTTCTATGCGCTGATGCAAACTGTATTCTTCTTGTGGTAATAAAAGCTGAAAAGAATAATCATCTTTTTTCAGTTGATCCCTGGCATAATCGAAAACTGCTGACATGACATGACGTAAATTGGCATCATCAGAATTTTCGATGCAGTAATCTTCACTTATTGTATGTAACCATTGTTCAAAAGGTGTGTTGGCGTTGACACACAAAAAGGCAGTAGCCTGGGCATGTAATTCAGAGGGTGAGGCAAGTACACCAATGGTCTTCAAATGTTCAGCAAAGGGCTGGTAGGGAATCATTTCGTTTAAATTTCGTTTATTGGCTGTGTATTTTATGATATTTTTCATAAACTTGGGTTATTTATCTCATATCTTTGTTGACCTTTTGCCTATTACAAACTATATTGATTCGGTACTTCGCCCCAAATCATCAAGACTGAAAGAAACAAAATATATGGATGACATTAAACATTTAGAAAGAACCATAGATAACATGCTTGCCTTTCTGGATAAAACCAAAGCTGAAAATCTTGCCTTAAGAAATAAGCTAGAAGAATTGTCTCAAGAAAAAGCCAGCCTGATGCAAAAAAATGACCAGGCCAAAAACCGCCTGGAATCCATGATTACCCGACTCAAGTCTTTAGAGCAAACCGCATGAGCCAAACCAAGATATCAGTCCGCATCCTTAACCGGGAATATCAATTTGCTTGTCAGGATGACGAACGAGCTTCATTACTGAGTGCTGCCGACTATCTCGATAAAACCATGCAGGAAATCAAAAACATGAACAGCACCATGTCGAGTGAAAAAATCACGCTGATGGCCGCAATGAACATAGCTCATGACTTGATTAAATCACAGTCCACCAACAAATACTATGATACTGAAGTCTTATCAACCATCAAAAAACTCAACGATAAGCTTGAACAAGCCATCAGCAACAATTAAAATTATTACATGGTGTTGACTGCTGTGTTCGAGGCGTACAAGCATATGCCTTGGCCCTAATTAATATTAACAGGGAATTTCATTAGACCGTCAGTGTGCATGCTCACCTTTTGTAGTGAGAAGCCTTAGACATTTAAGGAATTTCCGCCTTGTACCTTTGGTACCAAGGACGCCAGTATGCAACGGCACATGTGGTCAACATCGCCCTTATCCTTTCAAGAGACAATCACTTGACCCGTGAACAAAACAAAAATCAGGCAACAGTTGCGTTTGCATCGCGCAAACATCAATAACAACAATCGTCACCAATTCAATCAAAACATTATCCAACATATATATGACTCAACCATTTGGCAACAAGCCAAGTCAGTAGCCATCTACTTGCCTTTTGGAGGTGAAGCAGACATCAGTATCCTATCAAAAGCCGATAAGATGATTTATTTGCCAGCTATTAAGGGTGAGAACATGCAATTCCAAATTTGGAACAATCAAATCACCTTTGAAACCCTCAACTATGGTTTAAAACAACCAACCTTTGTAGATGGATTGAATCAAGACCCTATTGATTTATACCTGATGCCATTGGTAGGGTTCGATTCAAAAGGCAATCGTCTGGGCATGGGCGGCGGTTTTTATGATCGGTATTTTGCAGAAAGTCACAAAGGGGTTAAAGCTGGTGTCGCGTACCAATGCCAACAAGTTGAACAATTGCCGAGCGATCCCTGGGATGTTAAAATCCAGCACATCTTTACCGAACAAGGTCACCATGAATTCTGAACAACTCAAACGCCAAGTCGCCGAAGCCGCGCTGCAATACATCAATGACTACGACATGGTTATAGGCATAGGCACTGGCTCCACAGTAAATCACTTTATAGATTTATTACCCAACGTAAAAAACCGCATTGAAGCGGTCGTTTCCAGCTCAGAAGTCTCTACAAAAAAACTCATTTCTCATGGCTTTAACGTCAAAGAACTGAACCAAACCGGTGACTTATCCCTGTATATAGACGGCGCTGATGAATGCGATGGTCACAATCGCTTGATTAAAGGCGGCGGAGGCGCCCTCACTCGCGAAAAAATCATCGCAGCAGCCAGTAACCAATTTATCTGTATCGTTGATGAAAGTAAGTGTGTCGATGTTTTAGGCAAATTCCCATTGCCCATTGAAGTGCTGCCTATGGCCAGAAGCTTTGTTGCCCGCCAAATGGTCAAACTCGGCGGCCAGCCCATCTACCGCGAAGGCTTTACTACTGATAATGGCAACCAAATCATCGATATCCATAACCTTAAAATCCTTAACCCCGTGGACCTCGAAACCAAAATCAACCAAATCCCCGGCGTTGTCACCAACGGATTGTTTGCTCACCGCAGTGCTGATGTGACTTTAATTGCACAAAGTAATGGGAATCTTCAAACACAATAATTCATAAGTTTTAGCCTTTGCTCATATCAGCCAGAGGCACAGACCTGATTTAAATCAGTCAGCTGTTGGCAAATCGCTATGTATTTAGGGTGCGACTCACCTACAGTTGATTGAAAAATCAAGAGTGCTTGCTTTAAGGCTTTCAGTTGCTCATCGGCTTGATCATTCAACTCATAATAGCGGGCATTGGTCTGCCACCAATTTCCCAAGATAGGATGACTCTCGCCCAGTTGCGTTTCTAAATACTGTTTGGATTCATCAAAGGCATTTCTGGCATCATACATTTGACCAGTATTCATAAGAGCACGAGCCATGTTGTGATAAGCAATGCCCAATTGAATCTGGCTAGATTCCGGCTGTTTTTGAAACAACTTGATCACTTCACGATAACGTGAAATGGCCTCGGTATTGCGATTAAGCTTTTCAAGCAAATGGGCTGTATTGCCGAGTACTATGTGATGTGACTGGGTTTCAATGGCATTTCTATTTGAAAATATTTCTAGTGCCTCTTCCCGAGCTTTTAAAGCATCATCGAGTTTATTCATGGCCGTTTGAACGGTGGCCAAATTATCCAAAGAAATAGCCACTCCTACAGTTGACTCACCACGCAATTGTCGCTCAACTTCAATTGACCTTATAAATTGTTGTTCTGCCAAATCCAGCTTGCCGGTTTGTTCATTAAAAAAAGCAGCATCGTGTAAGGCATTAATATATGTAAAGTTATTAACCCCGAGATGTTGCTCTGCCATTTTAAGGGTTTGTTCACTGTATTGTTGTGCCCCAATATAATCATTCAAGTAATATAGACAACTGGCTTTTGACAAACGCAAACGTATAAGGTCTTCATTTATTTTGACGTTTTTTTGTTCAAGAAGTGCTTGGTCTATCAAGACTGAGGCATGTTGGTATTGTTCGAGGCCAATCAAAGCATTAATCTCGAGTTGTGATTTGTGAGGTAAATCAAATGACGTATCTTTTAAAACATCTAATGCATTTTGGTATTCATTTTTACCTAATAAAGCAATAACTGATTGACTGACTAGCTCAGGTTGATTTTCAAAGGCCGGAGTGCTACTTATATCCAGAGCATCATCATACAACTCCAGTTGATTAAATACTTGTGCCAAACTATTGGCTATGCGAGCCCTGACGTCAGCCGAGTCGACCTGGGCTAGTTTTTTTACCCCCTCTAACATCACTTGACGTACTGTAAGTTCAATTCCAGGATGTTCTTCTGGATCTGCCGCTGCAAAACTGTTTTCCAAAAACTGTAGAACAGACTCAGCAGTATCCCGTTCGGTTTGCGTTTTAGCCAATTGTTGTTTCATGCTAAAATTAAACCCAACCAACATTGCTATAAATGTGAATGACACCAATAGTGCCAGCCAGCGTTTGCGAACAGTTTTAGTGAGTGAATACCACCAATCACCCTGTAACGCATGTACTGGCAAACCGGTTCGCCAACGAATCAGATCTTGTTGAAAATCATTGATACTTTGGTACCTAGCTTCAGGTTCAAAACGTGTTGCCTTACGTATAATAGCCGATAAATCCTTAGGTGCTTTAAGTTTGTCTAAACTATGTTGCCAATTGATTTGATCATTTGCAATCCGCTTTATCAGTTGTATATGCGTTAAGCCTTCTGGATAAGGCGTGTGCCCACTAAGCAAGACATATAAAATAACGCCACAAGAATATATATCTGTGGTAATTGTCAAGGTATTACCATTGATTTGTTCTGGACTGGCAAACTGTGGTGTATATGCTTGGTGGTCTTTAGTAGTTTTGTTTTCCTGTGATTCATTAAGTATTTTTGCAATGCCAAAATCCAATAATTTAGGAGAACCGTGCACATCTACTAAAACGTTGGCAGGTTTTAAATCACGGTGAAGTATCAAATGGCGATGTGCAAAAGCCACACTGTTCAAAACTTTGACAAAAATCTGAATAATAGCTACAGAATTTAAAGACTCACAATATTGATCAATGGGTACACCCTGTACCCTTTCCATTACCAAGAAAGGCTGGTGTTGTAAAGTTTCTCCTGCATCAATAAGCCTGGCGATTCCTGGATGATCTAATGTGACCAGTATTTGCTGTTCCTGAATGAATCTCATCACCACAGCTGGGTGTTGGTTTTCAATGATCTTAATCGCCACCAATTGATCAAACCCTTTACCCGTACGTCTGGCCTCATAAACTCGTCCTGCCCCACCTGTACCTATCAATGATCGGATTTCATAGCCTTTTATTTGCGGGTGAGTATCCAGTTGATCTAATCCGTCATGTTCTGCTTGTGCAAGCCATTGAGTAATTAATGACAGTAAATCAACATCCAAATTTTGCTGTTTTAACCAATCTTTACGTTGACCTGCTGGCTGTTCACATGCCATCAAAAACCATTTTCTGGCCGTTTGATATGTTTGTTGATCAATATCCATGCTTAAGGTAATTCTTCAACCACGCCATCGCCATTTTTAGTTCACGCCAAACGGTTGTTCTTGATAGCCCCAAAGTATCAGCAATGTCTTGAATACCCATACCTATAAAATAATGCATCTCAATCATTTGCGTATGAGAAGCTTCCCATTGTGATAATTGATTTAATGCTTGATCAAGAACCAATATATCTTCATTTAACATATGCTGCGGGAATAACTCTTCACTCAAAGCCCATTGCAAGTCTTCATTGAATCTTTTACTGGATTGTTTTTTTCGTGCATGATCTATCAGAATTCGGCGCATGGCCTGAGCTGCAATAGCCATAAAATGTCCTCTGGATTGCCAGTCTGTTCTGGACTGGTCAATCAATTTCAACCAGGCCTCATTTACTAACGCTGTGGTTTGTAATGTGTGATTATTACGCTCTTTGAGCAACATTGAGCCAGCCAGAGATTTGAGATTTTGATAAACTGATGCTATCAAATCTTCAGCAGCCTGTTCATCACCTTGTTGCCAAAGTTTCAATAATTGAGTTACTGACATTATTTGAGAGCTCATCAAAATCATTATACCGCTTGCTTTTAAGTGCAGCAATATCATCAAATTGAAAAAAAATGCTTTTTTGTGAAACATTTCGAAACCCTTTACGCGTAACGAGCATGTCACAATTACAAATAAAAGAAATGATTAAAAAAACTTTAAAAATTCTAATGGCTTTTATTGCCTTAATGCTACTGAGTTTATATTTAGTAGGTCTATGGAAATTACGTTCACAAACTCTTGAAAAATCTTCGTTAACGATAATGCAGTCAGCGTTATCTTTAGAAGATGGTTTAACAGTAGCGGCAAGATTTGGTTGTACCAGTTGTCATGGTGAAGCTTTGTCAGGTGGTAAAGTTTGGCCTATTCCCTCATTAATAGCAACTGTTGAACCGCCTGCACTTGCAGGCAGGACAATAACAGATGAACAATGGGTAAAAGCAGTTAGGCATGGACTAGATCATGAGAATCAGCCATTGTTGTTCATGCCCTCTACAGCCTATCAACAAATTTCAGACCAAGAATTAAGTGCCATTATTCAATGGTCAAGAAATCAAAAGGTCAGCACAACCAATGAAAACCAAACTCAATTGGGGTTATTAGGGCCCATCATGGTTGGTATCGGCATGTTGGAGCTATCTACTGATCACATCGAAAAGAACTCGAGAAAATCTCAAGTCCAACCAGCTGCAAATCGTGAATATGGTGCTGTATTGGCGCAAGTTTGCGCCCAATGCCATGGTTCGGAATTCGCTGGTAGGCCGTTAGATTCTCAAGGTCCTCCAGCCGGTCCGGATATCCGAGGCAGTTCACTTCTAAATGAAAAACACGGTTGGAATAAAGACAATTTCAGTGCTTTTTTCAAATCAGGAACCAAACCAGATGGTACGAAGGTTTCTCAATTAATGCCATGGCAAGCTTTGGGTGTTGGATATCAAGATACACAAATCGACGCACTGTGGAAATACCTATCTTCTTTGTAAAGGAGTATTGAATGAATATAAAAACAGGTTTCACCTACTTCATTGTAATTTTTTATTATGTCGGTTTTAGCTTCGCTCAATCCTGGGATGTTACACCATTAACGTCACATATGAATTTTGAACCTGAATTAAGGATAGATGATGTCGTTCGTTGGGATGATGGTTCTGGATATAACTGGGTGGTAAATGGGCGCTTCAATGATAGTTTGGGGCGTAGCTACATTCCGATTGGACGCTGGAATGGTAAAAGTTGGATTGGTGTTGGTCAATATGCAAACACTGATGAAATTTATATTGATCAAATTGAAGTAGATCCAAATGGAGATTTAGTGGTGGCTGGATTTTTTAGTCAAATCAACAAGAATGAGCTCAATCACATTGCCCGATGGAACGGATCAGAATGGTTAGCTTATGGCAATGGTTTTAATGACTCAGTTTCAACACTTTTTATTAATAAACAAGGTGAGGTTTTTGTGGCAGGAGAATTTACGCAAGCTATAAATTCAAGCACCACATTGAATCATTTGGCATATTGGGATGGTAAAAAATGGAACCCAATGGGTAGTGGTTTGCAACAAGGAGATGAAATATACGCCATGATTGGAGATGGTAATGGCGGAATATATGTTACAGGTAACTTCAAAGAAATTGGAGGAACACCGATTGAACGAAGCGCACATTGGGATGGTAACAGCTGGAAAAGCATAGATCCAACAGACAATCCAAGAATCTACGAAATGGTATTAGATCAAAATAAAAATTTAGTTTTTATTGAAGCTGATGGCCTAGTCAAAATGTGGAATGGTACAACTCAAGCCACTTTGAGTAATGGCATGATCGGTGAGCCCTATAGTTTGGCTTTCAATGAAACTGAACAACGCATTGTATTACTGGCTCTCTCTGATGATGCTACATTCAACTGTCATATACAGTATTGGGACAACATTCAATGGCAAACGACAAATAATTTCAATTGTGGTCAAGAAACATCTTTACACATTGCAGAAAATGGAAAACAGGCAATAAGCGGACATATGATTGGTAAAAATGAATTGCCTGGTTTACATTTTAAAACTCAGAATAATTTCGGCCAATTCAAAAGTTTAGGCAACGGTCTTTCCGGAGCTTATGCCAGTTCACATCTTGGAAAAATAAACACCATTCATCAAATGGAATCTGGTGAGATATGGGTTGGAGGTGAATTTGACCTGCTTGGTGACACGGTAATGAACAACATCGGGTATTGGGATGGACGGCAGTGGCATACACCAGATACTGGACTAACTGACCAAGTTCAAAAAGTGACTTCAGGTTCGGGTCAACTTTTTGCTGCGGCTGGTCTATATACCCATACACAAATCTATCAATTAAACGGTAATGAATGGTTACAAATAGCAGATGACATCAATGGTGTAGTTAAGGATATGATTGTTTTGAGCTCTGGTGAGCTGTTAGTTGCTGGCAATTTTGATCAAATCAATGGAGAATCAGCTAATAGAATGGCCATTTGGGATGGCACTCAGTGGCAGTCATTCGGAACATGGCCTAATAGTGGCTCGGTGAATGCTTTACTAGAAACTGAACAAGGAATACTTTATGCTGCCGGTTATGAAAAATTAAACGACCTTTCTCTCAGACGTGTAATGAAGCTCCAACAATCAAGCTGGAATCTAATGGGGGAAATTCAACCCGGTGAAGTTAATGCAATAGCGCTTGATGAGAATAATCTACCTATCATAGCAGGCAAAAGCAATGCTCATGTGATGTATTGGAATAATTATGATTGGCAGCCAATGGGTACTAATCCACAAGCAACTATAGGCTACAGAGGTGTTAACGATATGATTGTGACACAAACGGGAGAAATCTTTTTAGTTGGAGACCAGTACCTTGTAAATTACAACCAATCTCTAGATTCCTGGGAAAGAGTCGTAACAACCAATGATTATATTTATGACTTGATTGAAACATTTGATGGCCAGTTAATATTTACTGGAGAGTTTACGAAAACCAACAACTGGAATGCCAGATACCTGCTGAATTATGGGCCAGGAATAACAACTACATTAGAAATTGAAACCATTGAAAACATTTCGAATTCCATTAACCTTGCCCATGAGCCTTTTGAAGTCACAATTATCCTAAGCGCAACCCAATTGCCTGAAAATGGAGTAATTACTGTAAGTAGTGAAGCCGGAAGTTCTTGTAGCACTTCAAGATGGAATCTAAATCAAGTTGGGCAAACCATTGCTCGCTGTACTTTGATGCTAAACACTGATCACTCTCACCAGATAACAGCGGTATTCTCCGGTAGCAGAAATTTGAACCATGTTTGGTTTAAGACACATTCAACTACCGTATCTATGGTATCAGATCTTGATTTGATTTATCGCGATGGTTTTGAATCTTGAAGGTCAGCAGATACTTGACCAGTCTTTTGCAGAGACTCCTCTTACTGCACACAGCTGTTCTCTAAGCTGTAATTTCACAAAAAGTGCACGCTGTCACAGATGATACAGACAACAAACGAAACAACCTTAGAAAAATATAGATCAACTGCCTGCTTGCTCAATTAACCAGGATTTCAGAGGGTTTATTTGATTAAGAATGTTCATGCCTTTGTCGCGAAGGAAGCTGAGGGGTTTGTTATTGGTAGTGAATAGGTGGTGTAGTAAGGTCATCATTTCTGAAGTTTTGAATACTTCAGCTCGGCGGCGTCTTTGGTATATTTTTAAGGCGCCAGCCAGTTCTTCACTGTTTTTCAAATTAATTTTCTGGAACAAAGCCGCCAGACATTGTCCATCTTCAATACCAAGATTAACACCCTGTCCCGCCAATGGGTGTACAGTGTGGGCGGCATCGCCTATCAACACTACACGGTCTTGATAGAACTTTTGGGCGTACATTTGTTTGAGTGGAAATGCAGCACGATCACTGATAAGTTCAATATGGCCGAAATCGCGGTTGACGTGTGCTTTCAACCCATTGATAAATTTACTCTTATCGGCTTGTAGCCAAAACTCAACTTGATCGTTGGGCATTGACCATACGATTGAGAACAGACCGTTGTTGAGAGGCAAAATACCCACTGGTCCAGTGGCGTTAAAGGCCTGTAAAGCAGTTTTTTCAGGCGCCTGACTGATGTGTAAGTTACAAACCAAACCGCTTTGTTGATAATCTTTACGCCTGACGGCAATGCCTGCTTTTTCCCTGATGACTGAATTAGCGCCTTCGGCAGCAATCAGCACAGCTGCTTCAATTTCTTCACCTGATGCCAACACGACATCAACATGTCTTATCCCTGAATGCCATTGTTCGATTTTATTTTCAAACAACAGTTCGACCTGTGGATGGTTCAACAGTAGTTTTTGAGTAACCGCCGTGATGTGCCGGTTTTCAATGATGGCGCCCAGGTTGAGGCCAGCTTGGTGGTCAAAGTCGAGCTCACCAGTGGAACGATTGTCCCAAACAGACATTTTATGGTAATACCCAAGTCGTTCCTTAACCATCTCTGGCAATACGCCCAATTGTTTCAGCAGTTGTAAATTTTTATGAGCTATGGCAGAAACCCTGAGCTGTTGTGGCGTTTCTTCGTTAAATCGGCAGGGTGGCGCGTGATCAATCAGCACCACTGAAAAACCTAGTTGAGCCAGGGTTAAGGCAGTGATGGTACCAACCATACCTGCCCCGCTGATAATGATGTCTGTTTTTTTCATGTCAATGTCTCACGATTTATTCAGTTGAATGATTGAGACCTGCCGCCAGTCTGAACATTTTTTTCTTGAGGCTGATTTGACTGTCTATAGCTACCAAACCCATCGACTTGATGCCATTGATGATGGGTTCATCAATCTTGAACCAGGTCATCAAGTCATCGGTGTAGGCCATGATTTGGTTTTGGTCTTTTAGCGAATTGTGCTGGTATGTTTCCAACAAAGATTCCGCCCCTAAATCCTGCTGTTGTTGATGCTGTTTTGACAATAAAGCACTTAATCGCTTGACCCCACGAATCGCTAAATTCAACCCTTGAGCCGAGACCGGGCTGACTGTATGAGCCGCGTTGCCTAATAAAACCGCTCGCGCCTTGTACTGTTTTTCAACCTGAATTTTGAACAATGGGTATTGATGTCTTTGGCCCACCTCAGTAAACCGGCCCAAGCGATGACCAAATTCAGCTTGCGCTAATTCAATGAACTCTGCTTCGGGCATTTGTAATAATTGTTCTGCTTTTTCAGGCTCATTGGACCATACCAGTCCCATGCGACCATTGAATGGTAACAATGCAAATGGACCTGTTGGTGTCAAGCGTTCATAAGCCCTGTGGTTATGTGGTTTTTCAGTGGTGATGCTACATATTACCGCTGTTTTGTTATAGGCCTTAGTGGAGATCGGTAAATTCAATTGTTGGCGGATGGCCGATTGTGCGCCATCAGCCGCAATCATTAATTGTGC